>JAZURO010000273.1:0-7558 GCA_045606265.1 Eubacteriales bacterium | reverse complement strand
GGGTAAGATGGCGGCTAAGATCCTCAAAGGTGAAGCAAGCATTTCATCAATGCCCATTGAATATGCTCCCGCAACAAAGAAGTATAACAAAGAGATGTGCGATTTCCTCGGTATTGTAGTTCCCGAGGGATACGTTGAAATCAAATAATCATTACAAATAATATTTAAGGAACAAATTATGGAAAATTTAATTGGCGCACTCCCCGGCGCAGCCGCACTTGGACTTATCTGGGGAATAATGGCTATCGGATTGTATATAACATATAAAATACTTGCGATATCAGATCTGACCGTTGACGGCTCTATCTGTACAGGCGCACTTGTTTGTGCTTTGCTTATCACAAAGGGCGTTGACCCTTGGATTGCTATGATTTGTGCAATGGTTGCAGGTGCCCTTTGCGGACTTGTAACGGGCTTTTTGCACACCGTTTTAGGTATTCCCGCAATTCTTTCGGGTATATTGACGCAGCTTGCATTGTGGAGTGTAAATCTTAAACTCGCCGACGGCAGCTCACAAATACCCGTATCGTGGAGAAATTACGACGTTATTTTAAGCTCAAACAACAATAATGATGCAATAATCACACTTGTTATAATTGCAGGAGCAATAATAGCCCTTCTCTATTGGTTCTTTGGAACGTCCTTCGGCTGTTCTCTCCGTGCAACCGGCTGCAACCTCAATATGAGCCGTGCTCAGGGCATAAATACAGAGCTGAATAAGGTTATCGGTCTTATGATTTCCAACTCGCTCGTAGCTCTTGCAGGTGCAATTTTGGCGCAGTATCAGGGTTTCTATAACATCAATATGGGACGCGGTGCAATAGTTATCGGACTTGCGGCAATAGTAATCGGTGAGGCAAGAAGCGCACGCAACTTTGCAGTTCGCTTGCTCGGTGTTCTGGTGGGCGGAATAATCTACTACCTCGTATATCAGGTAATAGTATTCCTCGGCTTCGACACAGACCTTCTTAAAATGCTCTCGGCAGTAGTAGTTGCCCTCTTCCTCGGTGTTCCTAATCTTAAAGATAAGTTAATGACAAAAATCCGCATAAGAAAACATGCAAGGGAGGTAAAGAAAAATGCTTGAAATCAAGAACATTTCCAAAACCTTTAATGCAGGTACTATAAATGAAAAGAAAGCGCTTAATAACGTATCTCTTACACTGAATGACGGTGATTTTGTAACCGTTATCGGCGGTAACGGTGCGGGTAAGTCAACACTTCTTAATGCAATTTGCGGAACCTGGCACGTTGACGAGGGCGAGATCCTTATCGACGGCAAGAACGTAACCCACACTCCCGAGCATAAAAGAGCCAAGTATCTAGGCAGAGTTTTCCAGGATCCTATGATGGGAACAGCTGCAGATATGGAAATTCAGGAAAATCTTGCGTTGGCTAAAAGACGAGGAAAAATCCGTGGTCTTGGCTGGGGAATTTCCAAAAAGGAAAGAAAAGAATATAAAGAGCTGCTCTCCACCCTCTCGCTCGGTCTTGAAGACAGAATGACAAGCAAAGTCGGACTTCTCTCGGGCGGTCAGCGACAGGCAGTAACACTTCTTATGGCTGCTATGGCAGAGCCAAAGCTCCTGCTTCTTGACGAGCACACTGCTGCTCTTGACCCCAAAACCGCCGAGAAGGTGCTTGAAATTACTGAGCATATCGTTAATTCAAACCACTTAACTACTCTTATGATCACCCACAATATGCGTGATGCCATTAAGCACGGCAATCGCCTTATTATGATGCACGAGGGTAAAATAATCGTTGACGTAAGCGGAGAGAAAAAGAAAAACCTCACCGTTGAGGATCTTCTTGAGCTCTTCAACAAAGCAAGCGGCAAGGAATTTTCAAACGACAGAACAATGTTGGCATAGAATAATAAAACCACCCGAAAAAATTCGGGTGGTTTTCATACTGTCGAAAGTTTTCAGCTTAATGGAGCTTGAATTTATACTTTTTCAAGATTTTAAGCAGCCAAGTGCCAAGCAGAGTTGCAGAAATAAGCTCACCGATAAAAACAGTAAGAGCAACGAGTGGCAGTGCCATATCCTTGATTCCGAATCCGTAAACTATAACAAGCGGGACAATTACGGTATTGGCAAGAACGGTGGGCAGAGTTATAAGCATTTCGTGCTTTCTCAGATAATATCCGAGAATCGCCCCCAAAAACGTGGCAAGCGTTCCAAACAAAATGTCAAGCAGATTTGCCGAGGTGATAAGATTTGAAATCAGACAGCCGACGGTTATGCCGGGTATTGCGGCAGGTGTAAAAAAAGTCAGAACGCAAAGAGATTCCGAGATTCTGACCTGAATTGCGCCCGACGACAGCCCAAATGCCGCAGAAATGAGCGTTAATACAACGTATAGCGCAGAAATTGTTGCCGAGAGCGTAATAAAACGCACTCTTTGTTGGGTTTTTCTTTTCATTTTTTACTTCCTTAGTTTTGTTTTAGGTGAGGATGGTTACGAACTCACCGAGAGTCATTATACAACTTTTTTCAAAAAAAGTCAAGACAAAAGCCGCTTTATTTACAATTTGTATCTTATGCTCATTTGTTTATTGACAAGAAAGAGGCATTATGATAAAATATCATCAGAAATGAGGTGATTTTATGCTTTCTTTTGAAAGTGATTACATAATCGGTGCGCACGAAAAGGTGCTTATGGCACTTTGCGAAACGAACAGCGAAATAATGTCGGGGTACGGTAACGATCCCCACACAAAACGTGCCGCAGAGCTTATAAAAAGTGCCTGCGAATCTGAAAACAGCGAGGTTTTCTTCCTTACGGGAGGAACGCAGGCAAATGCAGTGATAATTTCCACAATGCTCAGAAATTTTGAGGGAGTTATCTCCGCCAAAACAGGACATATTGCCCTTCACGAGGTGGGCGCAATAGAGTTCACGGGCCACAAGGTGATAGAGCTTGACGGTGTTGACGGAAAACTGCCCGCAAGCGCACTTGCGTCCTATCTTGAAAGCTTTTACGGTGACGAGAATAACACAATGATGGTGCATCCGGCTATGGTCTATATTTCGCACCCCACCGAATACGGCACGCTTTATTCCAAAAGCGAGCTTGAAGATATTCGCAGAATATGTGACAAATACGGTATGAAGCTCTTTCTTGACGGAGCTCGCCTTGGCTACGGTCTTATGAGCAGAGAAACCGACGTAGCTCTGCCCGACGTTGCGGCTCTTTGCGACGTTTTTTATATAGGTGGAACAAAGGTCGGTGCGCTTTGCGGAGAGGCGGTTGTATTCAAAGCAGGTCAGACTCCTCCTCACTTCCGTTCACAGACAAAACAGCACGGGGCTATGCTTGCCAAGGGGCGCTTGACAGGTGTACAGTTTGAGGCGCTTTTTGAGGACGGCTTGTATTTTAAGATCAGCAAAAATGCCATAGACCGTGCAGAAGAGCTGAAAAAAATTTTCAAAGACCGTGGATATAGATTTCATCTTGACTCACCCACAAACCAGCAATTTATTGTTCTGACAAACGAACAAATGGAAAAAATCGGGCAAAAATGCCGTTTTGGATTTTGGGAGCGACTTGACGAAAACTGTTGTGTGGTGCGTTTTGCAACGTCATTTGCCACAACGAAGGAAGATATTGAAAAGTTGAAGAAAATAATATAAACAAATCGGGAGAGCAAAAGCTCCCCCGATTCTTTATTTGAAAAAAGGCACGCACCTTTCGGTGCGTGCCAAAATAATCAAGTGAGATTGTTTTTAATTATTCAGCGATAGCTTTGTAAACTACTTCAATAGCGGTAACACGAACCTGTTTACCATTAGATCCGTTTTTTACAGAGTTAAGGAGAACAGAGTTTCCGGAAACTTCAACTGTCTGGTTACAAATGTCAGTTGTTGTTCCATCAACGTAGAGGAATGCATATGTGCCCGTCACTGTACTAATCTTTACAGAAACAAGCTCATATCCTTCGGGAACTGTAATTGTCACTGTTCCGGCAGGTGAATCGGTTGCATAAAGACGAATGTGGTCGCCATCATATGCCTTACCCGTATTAGCACCACCGTTGATCTTAACAGATACAACGTCGTCAAGATCAAATGACTGCTTTGTTGTAGCATTTGTCCAACCATACTGTGTAATCAATTCTTTCATTGTTTTGCTAACAGTAATGGGTTCTGTGCTTACTTCGCCGCCAATTACATTGCCGCATCTTTCGCATGTGCCGTTATCAGTTGTATGACCGAGAGCATCTACAGGAGTATCAATAATTTCATCTCCACAGATTGAACATGTGTGAGTTGAGTAACCAGCCTTAATACAAGTAGGGTCTGTTACAACCGTTTCATAATTATGCTCGTGAGCAACTACTTCATCAAGCCAAGCGTTCTTACCCTGCTTTGTTGAGCCGTACATACCAAGAACTGTGTAAACTGTAATTTCGTCACCAGCTACGGGCTTGTAAGTCATTTTATCGTAACGAACTTCTTCATCCCATGTATAGAGACCGTAAATGCAAAGTTCATTGCCCTCTTCGTCAACGATATACATATTACCGTATGTTGTTTGGTAAACATTCTTAACTGTACCTGTGATATAGTACTTCTGTGTTGTATAGTTTGTACCCGCAATCTGTGCTACTGCAAGAGCTTCTTTAATTGTGAGAGCTTCTCCTTCTGCGGGGAGCATATTTGTTGAACAAGTGTCACACTTAAAGTCTCTGTCGTCGTCAGCGTGATTTATAACGGAAAGTACTTCCTTACCCGTTGTTTCTCCACATTCGCAAGCTTTGTGTGCTGTGTAGCCTTCTTCTACACATGTGGGTGCTTTGCCTTCAACGTCGATGCTATATACGTGAACGTGATAGTCAGCAACAAGTGTAAGTGTGCCGTCTTCGTTAACTGTGAGTGTGAATACTATTTCAACACCACCGGGAACGAACATCTTCTCGCTTGTGCCTGTTGATGTGTTGGCAAGAGTTGCTGTCTTTCCGGGTACGTACTCAGAGGTCATAAACCAATCCTTGTTTTCAGCTTCAAGGTTAGCTGATTTAATGAATACGTAGCTGTCAACGTTGAATGTTGCTGTGAGCTTACCATCAACAAATTTGTATTCGCCAAGATTCAAATAGTCATTGTTGCAACCGTAGTCAGCACCGTTGATGTAGCCGATAAGGTAATAGTTTACGTAATCGGGATCCTGAGCATTACATACTGAGCAGATGCCGTAAACATATGTATGACCTGTTGCATCAAGTACTTCCTTACCCTCAGTTGCCTTACATGTGCAAACCTTGTGTGCTGTGTAGCCGGGTTCTGTACATGTGGGCGCCTTGCCTTCTACGTCTGTCCAAGTGTGAGCAATGGGGTCACCCTCTGTTTCGCCGCATACGTCACATGTCTTGGGATTTGTGCAGGTTGCATCTACCCAAGCGTGTCCCTTTGCGGGAATAACGATTGCTTCAACAAAAACTTCCTGACATACTGTGCAGTACTGAGAAGATGAAATACCTTCTTCTGTACATGTGGGCTGTACCGATGCTGTAAAGCCATTCTTGTGTCCGAGTGCTTTGCCTTCTGTATAATCGCAGCCCTCTCTCTTACAAGCAGCTGCTTCTGTACATGTTGCTTCACTCATATCGTGACCAAGTGCTTCACCGTAGCTTTCGCCACAAATTTCACAAATCGCAGCTTCCGTACATGTTGCTGCTCCGCCCTTATGCTCGCAAGGAGTGGGCTCTGTTACTTCGGGTTCTCTTATGGGGAAAAGATCACATGCTGCAAGTGCTGTGAGTGCCATCGCCAATACAAGAACTACCAAAAGTGCTTTGATAATTTTTCTCATAAAAATTATCTCCTTTCTTTTTTCCCTTTCGGGTTTCTCAGCAAAGAGATAATACGCGTAGTTACCTCTTGTGCTTAATTTTATTATAAAATATATTGTTTTTTTAGTCAATAGCCGATGCAAATTTTATCAAAAATTGTAAAAACACACTAAATGGTTTTTTTTAATTACCAACAATTTGTCATAATGCACAAAAACAAAAAGTGTATATAGCAACGTATTTTAGATACACTATTAAAAGTCAGTAAACTCAAAAGCACGCACCCTTCGGTGCGTGCTTTTTTTAATAATTATGCTTCGGGATTAATTGTGATTGATGTAAGAGAAATTGCCTTTGCAAGATAGTCGATTGTGAAAGAATCAGCTTCTTCTTTGAGTGTAAGTGTGAACACGTTTTATACAAGCAAATGTATAAGCTCTTCAAATTTAACACCGTATGGATGATTCTCCCTGTCGGGAAGTGTGTGCGAAATACAAGCAATTGCAAAATCGACCGCCTTTTGCGTAGCGCTGTACACATCCTCTCCCTTTGTGAGGGAACCGCAAAGCACACTTGAAAAAATATCTCCCGTTCCGTGAAAATAGCAATCAAGGTTTTCTCCGCACAAATAACGGTACTCTCCCGCCTGCACGTCATATGCGAGCGCACCGTGACGTCCGTCGCCGTATTTTACACCCGTGATAACTACCTTCTTGACACCAAGTGATACAAATCCGTTGATAAGATCCTTTATATACGCCTCGTCATATTCGCCCTCGCTTTTGTATTCCTTTGAAAGAAGCAGGCTCGCCTCTGTGATATTGGGACAAACAACGTCGGCAACCTTTACAAGCTCGAGCATCTTTGAGGGAAAATCAGAGGGAAATCCCGGATAGAGCTTTCCGTTATCCGCCATAGCAGGATCAACAAAAACCATTGTTTTTTCGCTTTTTGTCAGCTCTATAAATCTCTTTGTCAGATCAATTTGCTCATAGTTGGCAAGATAACCCGTATAGAGAGTGTCAAATGTTATCCCTTCCCTTTTCCAATGCTCCGCTATCGGTAAAAGCTGGTCGGAAATATCGCAAACCGTGTATCCCGTAAAACCCGCAGTGTGAGTTGACAGCACCGTTGTCGGTACTATCGCACATTCTACTCCCATCGCAGAAATGATGGGCAAACTTACCGTTATCGAGCATTTCCCAAAACACGATATGTCCTGTATTGTTGCAATTCTTTTCATATATAAACCTCGTTGTATAACTCGAATTTGTTTTTGTTGGATAGTTACAAAGATAGGGATTTTGCCACTTTTTGAGAGAAGTTACAAAGAAGAATTTTTTCTGTTCTTTTTCGAGAAAAAGAACCAAAAAGCTTTTTAATAGGACTTCGTGGCAAGATTTTGCGCAAATCGTGTTGCGTTGCAACACAAAACAATTTTGAGGGCATTTTAACAGGCGCCCTCAAAATTGAGGATTTGCTACCTTACGAATAGACACATTATTTGTAAAAAAGATATTGTTTGCAGAAAGCTACAAAAGGGGGGCTGCCACTTTTTGAAAAAAGTGGCGCAAAAACTTTTTAATGGAACTTCGCAGCAAAACTTTGCGCAAATCGTGTTGCGTTGCAACACATAACGATTTTTGAGGCATTTTAACAGGCGCCTCAAAAATCTGTGATTTGCTACCATACAAATAGACACATTATTTGCACAAAAGATGTTATTTGGCACAGAGTGGCGAGTTTAGTAGCTACTTTATC
>JAZURO010000272.1:0-3971 GCA_045606265.1 Eubacteriales bacterium | reverse complement strand
GCCCTGATTTTGTAAAAGATTATGTTTTGAAGGACTCCAATCCCATAAGCAAGGAAAATCAAAATAATAAAAAGGCGTATGTTGCAGATAGCCAAGAAATGATTGTTGAGCTTTTGAAGTTGCTCAAGAGAACCCAATATTCAGATCTTGCCGACTACTATATGGCTTTGAGATATGCCATTTGTATGGTGGATAATGACTATACCGATGAATTAAACAAGACAATGGGTGTAGAGATGTTGACTGCCTGTGCTTCGCTTGGAAATCAATATGCAATAAACTATTTCAAGGTGGTGCAAAGATTATAAAATCACACGCTTCGTGATGGACGCTCGTAAAAACATAGTGGTATAATATAAGCAAGAAAACCGAAACCGCATAAGGAGGTCTTGCTTATGAAAGAAAACAAATTTACCGCTTGGGTTAAATCCCATAAAACTGAGCTGATTATCGCCGGGGGCGTTGTGCTGACAACAGTAGGCGCAATTCTGCTCGTAGATAATTGGGAGTCCGTCAAAGGCGTAGTTGTTAAAGACGTACACACAACACCCGCGCTCCCCCTCAACGCTACTACTGAAGTTCCTACTATTCCTGTCGTGGAAAGTGAGCCTATATTGAAGATAGTTGATGTCAGAGAACACCTCCGCACCCTTCCCATTGGGCATCATCCATCTTCGGGGAAACTCGCTGAAGCGGCAGAAATCGGTATCGAACTTGCAGAAAATCAAACAATTGTCTCGGCGCATCCGAGATGCTATGCAGCGTAAAGGAGGAAGCAAAATGGCTTATAAGGTTTATTCACTTTTGTGCCGTAATCACGAACACGGCGAAATGGACTACAAGGGAGAGGGAAACTTCGAGTGCCCGGTTTGTGGGTTCACATACCACGATTACGAATATGATGACGAAGACACCGGAGAGAGCTTAAGTGTGTATGACGCAGCTCTTATATGGAAATCGCATGGTAAGGACGAGGACTATATGTTCGGCTATACCGAGCAAGAGCTTGAGGACGCGCTATAAAAAATCAATAAGAATAAAAAAAGATGTCACCTAACGACATCCATCGTACATATATAGAGTGAAAGGGCAACAAATAATGCCCCTGTGGCACAATGCCACCTCTATTCCAATCTGCCTCATCGAGCGATGCGCTTGATGGGGCAGAGTTCTTTTAGCATAAAAATAGTGGCAAGGACGATAATCCCTGCCACTTTTTTTATTGTGGAGTTTCTGCGGTCATTTCCTCAAGCGAGGCTTTCGCTCTCTCAAACATATCTTTGTAAGCCAAAATCTCATCAAGGGTGACGGGTTCGTAATTCCAATGCATACAGCCCACGTTGTAGCTACGAGTTTCAAAGCCGTTTGCTGCAAGGGAACGCTTGATAAGCTCCTCTTGCATACACTCTTCGCTATTGTGCGAGTGTCCGTGCAGATGGATTCCTTGATGGCGGTATCCGATATAAAACGGAATAAAGTAATGGCAGAGAATAACTCTTCGAGACGAGCCGTCTTCGAGCTTAACGCAGATATCGTCATAGTCCTTAACTCCGGCGAGTGCGTTCTTCGCCTTGGCATTGTGGAGAAAGCGGTCGTGATTACCTTTGATGAGGATAATCTGTCCGTTGAGGCTCTTGATGAGCTGTTCGGCATCACCATTACGAGTTTTCCAAATCATATCGCCAAGAACATAAACCAGATCACCTTTTCCAACCTTGGCGTTCCATCGGCGGATGAGTTCTGTGTCCATTTCCTCTACTGTTGCAAAGGGGCGTTTGTCAAAACCGATAACATTCTCGTGACCGAAATGCAAATCGGATGTAAAAAATACTTTTTGTTGATTCATATAGATTGTCGATTGCTTTCCTTTCCCAATTCGTATTTTATATGTTTCAAATAATCCTCAACCTCTTCTATAGAAAGGTCGTACCATTCACCGCAAGCAACCTGGTCGCCTCCGAGGGGTATGAGGTCGTTCCCGGTATCAATGGCTCTTATGGTTGTTCCACCGAAGAAGAACGCCAAGCTGCCGTCCGGTTGAGGATAGACTTGCAACTTGGCGATGTCTGCTGTATCACGCATTATCCGCATCATCTAAATCCGCAGGGACTATAGAAACAATGTCCCCAACCTTGCATCCCAGAGCAAGGCATATTTTATCAAGAACCGAACTGTTGATATTTAAATCACTTCCGACCTTGGTGAGGGTCGCTTGGCTTAATCCTGTCATTTCACAGAGTTCCTTGCGTGTCAAGCCTCTATCCTTCAATAAACGGAAAAGCTTCTGAAAGGTGATTTGCTTTCTTGTACCGGAAGCAACCCAAGCATCTACTTCGCTGATTTTGAACCTCCACCCTCTCCCAGCTTTGTAGCCAGGGAGAGCTTTTGTTTTAATCCATTTTACCACAGTTTCCTTGCAAATGCAAAGGTGTGTGCTAATTTCCTCAAGGTCGAGCCACCGCTCACCATCAACATCGAATTCTTCCACTTTCTGTGCCTCTAAAACCTCTTGTACCGCGTTAAAGGTATCTTGGTCGATAATCGGCTCGTGCTTTTCTTCAAACGCCACGGAGGGCTTTTTAGAGGTGATCTGGTCTTTCTTGGGAGGTTCGTGTCCGGTTTCCCTTATATACTTTTCACGGCACAATGCTCGGTAGTACATATTGATGTATTTTTCTTCGTGAGCGAGCTTCTGTGCTTTGCGTACTGAAATATCATCGTTATGGTATTTCATTATGCTTTTGACCATATGATATGGTGCCTGTGGATTTTCTCCGGCACTCTTGGCAGCAACAAATCGAAGCAAATCCGCTTCCGTTTCATTTATGACCCATTTGCCATCAACCAGGTCGTATCCAAAAAACTGATTTATCATATTCAACTCCTTTCGGTTATTAGTCGTAATGTTACCATAAAAGGGGGAACATAGCCAGTTGTATGTGCTACATAATATGATAACTATTTTTGAACACGCCTTCTTGGCATTTTCTTATGACTCCAAACATAATCAACAAACGCATTCCAGTTAAGGCAAAGTTGATCGTAAACATCAATTTTGTCATCGTTGTAAAGGTTTACGTGAGTGCAACAAAGAGGCGGTGCATCTTTGGGGTGGTCAAAGTAACATTCCGATAGAAGGCGATTCAATTCTCTCTGATCGACTTTGGGTTCGCTGCCTGCAATAATCAGCTCCCACTCGCATTTTGCCCAGTAACGATACTGTGCCTCACGGCGGAGCTTTTCTGCAAACTCTTCCTTGGTTATAGGGGCTTTGAGAAGTTTTAACACGTCTTCACGAAACGAGCTATGTCTAAAAATGTTGTATACCTCCAATTCACCACTCCATCGCATATCATATACATTCCAAACAAGGTCTATTTCTTTTTTCATTTCTGGCTTTCCTCCCAAACATAGTCTGCGAAGCGGTCCCAGTTTGATTGGAGTTGAGCATACACATCAATCTTGTACCAGGTTGAGGGATGAACGTCAACGAGTGCAGGGAGCGGTTCGCCTGGCTTGCGTTCTGTGTGATATTCACGTATAATTCGCTCAATTTCCTCGGTATTGATGCGAGGGGGCCAAGTAGTGAAGAAAAGCTCCCATTCAATTTTTGCCCAGAAGTAGAAGTGTGCTTCCGCATTCAGTTCCTTTACGAACCGAAGTTTATCGTATTTCTTACCAATGAGCTGCTCGACAGCAATCCGAAAATCAGTATGCTCGAAAACATTATAAGGCTTTAATCTGCCCGTGTTATAATCTCTAAAAATCACATTCCATTCCATATTTTTCTCCTATCCTGTAAAACATAAGCTGTAATCGTTGGTGTAATCAATCAAAGGATAACAAGGACGCTCGTTTTCTACAAAGTACATCGTCTCGACTTCGATTGAAACGGGAATATCGGTCATTTCGGTGTAGTATCCGATCTCAACGATAGTTAGTTCCTTTAATTCTTCTATGCGCCCAAGTCG
>JAZURO010000271.1:0-5091 GCA_045606265.1 Eubacteriales bacterium | reverse complement strand
AAACAGCGTTGCCTATATGCTGATGTCAAGGTGCGGCTTGGATGTGGACGAATACTTTGAGTTTGACGATTTTAACGACGTTATTAACTTTAATTCGCCCGACACGATGAATACACTGGGCGTTTCCACAAGCGATATTGCCGAAAACTGCCTTGGTGCTATTGCCTTAACCGTAAGAAATCTGCAACGGGAAGAAAAAGAGGAAAATCGCACATTTGCGGAAAATGCCGAAAAAGAGTATCCTATTGTCAGCAAGCCGAAAACTATGAGCGAAAGGAGTATTAAAGATGGAACTGACCTACACGATGAAGAACGGCTATCGTCTGCCGAACCTGTTGCCCCCGCAAGAGCCGGAGGTTCACCTTGGGAAATACGCATTGCTTCGCAGAAGGTATCTGCAACAGAACCGAAAAGTGAGGTTCACCAATCTGCTGACGTCGGGCAAGCTGAACGAGCACCTGATGGAAGTGGACAAAGCGGCAAACGAGAGGATGGAACTCTTGGTAGCACAGATGGCACAAGCCGAGGGCATCACGGAGGAAATGAAAGCCACCGATCAGATGAAATGGGTGGGACTGATGAACAACATCCGAATGTCGGCGGAGGAACAAGTGCTGAAAGAGTTGATTTACGAATAAACGGCGAAAACGCAGGTGGTGAGGAACTACCTGCGTTTTTGGATGAAAGGCTCATTATGGGTATCATCGCCAATAAGGACGATGACCTTAAATTCAAAAAGCATCAAATCGAGCTTTTTTTCTCGGTTCATACCGACCCGAAGGAACGGGCGGAATATCTTAAATCGGCGTATCACGACCGCTATACTGAGGTTATTTTGGACGGCGGTGTGCGGTGCGGATATAAGCCGCAGGAGGATGGACTTCTTATGTGGGAGGGTGCATACCTTTCCCGCACCAAGGAGTCCGTTTTTTCTTGGGATTGTATTGTCGGCTTTACCGACCAACTTATCAAGAAAAAGGAATATTCTCCCGGTATTATCAACCGCCGAACAAAGAAACTACCCCCGCAGGACTCTAATCAGCTAACCCTATTTGACGTATTCGATATGGGTGTGGCAGAACCTTCCGAGGAAACGCCGCAGCTATCCCTTTTCCCCAAGTGGGAGGCTTCACAGCAGATCATTGATGAAACCCTCTGCATCGGAGCCAATGAGCGTAAAAGCCTTTTGGATATTTGCGCCCGCTTTATGAAGGATAAGTCCGTAGAGGAAAATGCCGAATGGCTGAAAGAACATTACGGCACAAGCGGTACGGGGTTTTTCTTTGAGGGTCGCAGAATTGCCGTATGGTACGACGAAAACGGCATCCGTATCGGTGAGGGTGACACCGCCCAGCGTTCCACGGCCACGGTTGTCACTTGGGAGCAAGCCGCAAAGCGTATCCGAGAACTGCTTGACCTCGGACGGTATATGCCGCAGAAACTCATTGACCAAGCAGCCGACCACGAAAATATGCACATTGCAGAGTATCTAATTTTTGCAGTGCGTGATTTTTCCGAAGAAGCGGACAACGCAGGCTATGTGCCGATTATTCAGCAAGTAATAGCGGAGTATCATATTTTCCCCGATATGCCGAATAAGCTAATCGAGTATTTCAAAGATCCGCCTATGCTCCAAAAACTTGTTGACGAATGGGCGGAATTTACCGAAGCTCATAAGGCTAACCCACGCCTTATGCGGTTTAAGCATCACAATCCCGCAAAAATCTTGGGATGGTTGCAGGATCTTCAGCGAGAGCCGGTCATTTTCCGAGCCGAAGAAGGCTTTGACCCCAAGCGAGAACGATTTATCACCAAGGATGAGTTGGACAGACTCTTACGAGGTTCGGAACAGCGTTCCGATTACCGTCTTGGTGTGTATTCTTTCTTCCGTACCCACAAGGATGCGAAAGAGCGTGAGAAATATCTGCGTGAAAAGTTTGGAACGGGCGGCGGCACTTACGATGGTAATGCCTATACCAACCACGACGGAAAAGGATACTCCTTCAGCCGTGGGGATATTATGACCCCCTTTGCAAAAATAACGCTATCTTGGGCGCAGGTGACGAAACGCATCACCGAGCTGTATAACCGCAATTCTTTCCTTACCGAGCAGGATAAGGAAGGTATGGCGGAGTATGAACTTCGTGAGCTTGGGCATATCGTTCACAACGGCTTTTTTGGTGCTTCGGATGAACACCCCAAACCGTTCACCGATAATGATACGGTGAGATATTGGGATAATGTAAAATCCGTTGCCGAGCAGTTAAAAGACCCCAACCGAGCAGAGGTTATCTATACGACAATGCTCCTGCCTTTATGGGAAAGTACCCTGCCCAACGACCGCTATTATGAGCACCGCAAAAAGGCGGTTGAAGCCTTACAGCAGTATCGTGACGGTGTGTCCTCTGTGTTTGGAAACGGTCACAACTTATGGTTGGAGCAGTTAAAGAAACAGCCGCAGACCGCAGAACCCGAAAAGCCGATGAACCCTATATTGAAACGGCTGACGGAAAATCGGGCAAAATACCCCGAAGCAATCATCCTTTTGCGTGTTGGCGACTTTTACGAAGCCTTTGATGAAGATGCTCATATTCTTGCGAAAACCTTTGATTATACGCTTACCTCCCGTCCGTTGGACGGTGAGCGCAAGGCTATGGTAGGTTTTCCGCAGCATATCTTTGAGAAAAACATTGATAAGCTGATGAAAACGGGTGTCCCGGTGGTTGTAAACTATCCCGACGGCAAAACGGACATTTACCCCGAACCCGTACAAAGCAAAGAAACAGACGGCTCCAACCGTGAGGTGGATACGCTCTGCAAAATCCTTGACCGCTTGGGTATTGATGATATTACCATCGAATACGAAAACGGCGAGCTTGTTGCCCGTGACGAGGATAATGTATGGTACAGTAAGCAGTTATACGATTTCCTTGCCGATGAAGCCTTTGTATATACCGAGGATGGCGTATTGGGGATTGAGGATGAACTGCTTGCCGACTTTGCGGAACTTGCCAAGCGGTACGGAATTGAGATTCCGACCTACAATGCCGAAAAAGAACAAGGCGACGTGCTTGATGATGTTGACCCTGCCGCCATTCGTGAGAAACTTGCTCAAAGCGGTATCGTAAACGGCGAGGTCGTGGACGAGGATGCTTTGAACAATTCACCTTTTATCCGTCAAGTTATGGCTGATGCAGAAGCGGCGCAGGAAGAAACGGAAACACGGATCGTTGCAAGGTATCAATCTGATAATGAAATTATCGCAATACAGCAGTATCCTAACGGTCAGTTTTATAACCGCTACGGCTATGATGAGAACACGGACTTTGCAGCATCTACTGCAGGCGGGTTTGTTACTCTTGATGAAGCAGAAAACGCTCTCCGTTCCCATCGTCCTATGGCAGTAAAGGTTGAGCCGAGCATCGCAATACCAACCAACCTTGCACCGCCCAAGCCACGGAAAGAGCGTGTGCGATTTACCACCCTGCACCCCGAAATCCCTGCGGAACAGCGTCACAATTTCCGTATTACCGACCCTGAACTCGGATACGGTACGGCAAGCGAGAAATATGCTGCCAACGTAGCCGCCATCCGTCTGCTTAAAAAGATCGAAAACGAGGAACGGCTTGCCACTCCCGACGAGCAGGAAATCCTATCCCGCTATGTTGGTTGGGGCGGTCTTGCGGATTGCTTCAAGGAAGAACACAGCCGATATAACGAGCTGAAAAGCCTGTTAGAACCCGATGAATATGCCGCAGCAAGAGCGAGCAGTTTGACCGCCTTTTATACCTCTCCCGTTATTGTGGAGGCAATGTATAAGGCACTCGGACAGATGGGGTTCAAAAACGGCAACCTCTTGGAGCCTGCCTGCGGTATCGGTAACTTTATCGGTATGCTCCCCGAAGGAATGACGGGCGGTAAAGCCTATGGTGTGGAACTTGACAGTATCTCCGGCAGAATTGCACAGCAGTTGTATCAGAACAGCAATATTGCCGTGGATGGCTTTGAAAAGGTGGAAATGCCCGACAGCTTCTTTGACGTAGCAATCGGCAACGTGCCTTTCGGAGATCTTCGCCTTGCCGACCGTAAGTATGACAAGCATCATTGGCTCATACACGACTATTTCTTCGGCAAGACCTTGGATAAGGTGCGACCGGGCGGTATTATTGCTTTTATTACAAGCAAGGGTACGATGGATAAGGAAAGTTTCGCCGTGCGTAAATACCTTGCTCAGAGAGCCGACTTGATCGGCGCTATCCGCTTGCCGAACAATGCCTTTAAGAAGAACGCCGGCACCGAGGTCACAAGCGATATTATCTTCTTGCAGAAGCGTGACCGCATTATCGACATTGAACCCGATTGGGTGCATCTTGATACCGATGAGAACGGCATTAAGATGAACAGTTACTTTGTGCAGCACCCCGAAATGGTACTTGGCGATATGGTGATGGAGTCCTCCCGTTTCGGTATGGAGAGCACCTGCAGACCCTATGAGGATGCAGACCTTGGCGACTTGCTCAATAATGCTATCTCCAACCTTCACGCAGAGCTGACCGACTATGAGGTGGACGAACTTTCCGACGAGGAAGATTTATCTATTCCCGCAGATCCCAATGTGCGTAATTTCAGTTACACGGTAGTGGACGGCAAACTGTATTTCCGTGAGAACAGCCGTATGCACCCCGCAAATCTCCCCTTGACTACCGAGAACCGTGTAAGGGGTATGATTCTCTTGCGAGATTGTGTGCGGCAGCTCATTGAGTACCAAACCGAGAACTATCCCGATGAGATCATCAAGCGTGAGCAGGAAAAGCTGAACACCCTTTACGATAATTTCGTAAAGAAATACGGGCGTCTGTTCACCCGTGGCAATAACCTTGCTTTCCGTGATGATAGCAGTTATTGTCTGCTTTGCTCCCTTGAGGTACTTGACAATGAGGGTAACTTTGAGCGCAAGGCGGATATGTTCACGAAAAGAACCATTAAACCCCACGAACCCGTAACCAAGGTTGATACTTCAAGTGAGGCACTTGCCGTATCCATTTCCGAAAAGGCGTGTGTGGATCTTGAATATATGGCAGAACTGTCCGG
>JAZURO010000270.1:0-4913 GCA_045606265.1 Eubacteriales bacterium | reverse complement strand
TGTCGCTTCGGCGGCACCCTCTTTTTGTCGTAATATGTCAATAAGTTTTCTTAACGATAATGAGAACCATTATTGACAAGGAGATAAATATATGCTATAATATAGAAAAATATTCCTACGGAGGAAAATAATGCTGACGGCAAATACGAAAATGCGGAACTCTGCTACCCGCAATAGTATATATCAATATCTCTGCGGCACGAAGGAGCATCCTTCCGCAGAAATGATTTTCAATGATCTGAAAGGCGACCTGCCGAACCTCTCGCTCGGCACGGTGTATCGAAATCTCAAACAGTTAGAAGAAATCGGAAGGGTTATCAGAGTAACAACCGTGGATAACCACGAAAGATACGATGCGAACTGTGAGGATCACGTTCACCTTGTTTGTGAGAGGTGTGGACGAGTCATTGACATTATGGATGCCGACATCAATGCTGCAAAGGCGGCTTGCAATTTGTCGGGCGGTGCAAAAATAAAACATATACAAATCGTTCTAAACGGAACTTGTGAAAGCTGTTCCGAGGAATAGCTGACTAACTCCTTTAGCAACAAATAAGCGCGACGGGCTTATTAAGGCTCGTCGCTTTTTTGCACCATAGAAGCCGTACTCTCCCATTCTACGATATGAGAATGAGAGTTAAAATATTCAAAGAGAAAAGAGATGAAAAACATCTACGCGGTCATCTTCCAGAATACCACCTTGGACGAGCCGCGCCAATTCTTAATTCAAGGAGGTATTTTATTATGCGTTGGGGTAACTGCGCATCACTACTCGTTATGAGTAGTGATTATGATTTTATGGCTTAACCGCTACTCTACATAATAAAAAGCTGAATAACGTTAGAAAGGCACTTGTTGAATGGTACGCAAAATCGAGCGTATCACGCAATAAGTGCCTTTTTGTTTGCCTTGGCGAAAAATATCGTATTTACTCTATTCGTGCTCCACCTTGTCGGATTTTGAAACTTACACCAATTTCAAAATCACGATATGGAGGAAAACACAATGAAAAAGTTATCGACAGAGATAACCACGAAAAAAGGCGAAAGAAAAATTATCACCGTTGAGGTGGACGATATATATGCGGATTGGCTTGTTACCCAACCCCAAGAGATATACCACGATGCAGTTATGTTTGAGTATCGGACAAGCTGCACCGAGCGCAAGGAAACCCGTTACATTCAATCCTTAGATGCTTCTATGGATAATGGTTTTGATATAGCTGATGAAAGCGTGGATATTGCAAAGGAACTTCTGCAAAAAGCGGACAATGAGCGTTTGTATGCGGCTATGGAACACCTTACCGAGAAACAGTATTTGATACTTTGGCTTAATGCGGTCGAGGGATTGTCTTTCCGTGAAATAGGCAGACGATTTGGCATTAGTAAAACTACTGTCGTTGAGCAGTTTAACGCTGCTGTGAAAAAAATTAGAAAAAATTTTTGAAAAACACCCTGCCAAAATGCGTTTTTCAAGGCTATTAGGTGAAGGGACATAAAAAAACACCTTCACTGATCCTTGAAAAATTGAATAGACATTCATCAAATACATTATCTGCGCTATGCGGTGATGAGCCGCTAAGCCGCATTTGTAGGTGCGCCAAGACCTCCCGCGAGGGAGCGAGCGAGAACACTTATACAAAGTAGAGTTGGATTGCATCCGACGTGGCGATGACAGGCGCGAGTGACAATGATACTTCCGTAGCAGAAATGCGCGGCTGGCGGAGTACCCGGCAGAGGTTAGAACCCTATGGAACTGATTAGCAATCGGTCGTTTGATGACTTCCCATACCGTTTATCGGTGCGTCGGGGTGTCGAGGACAAATAGACGCTTGAACCGAGCTTGCCTTGAAATATAGGCAAGCTCCTACATCCTATTCAATATAGGAAATAAGGTTCATAAGGAGAAACGCTATGCAGAACTTTGAGAAGTATATGCAGACCGAGCACAAAGGCAAAGCCAACGCAGTTTTCAGCAAGGAGCTTGAAAGACTCTTTCATTGTAATGGTACGGAAATTCGCCGTATGGTCAATGAGCTTCGCACAAAGGGGGTTCCCATTTGCAGTTGCAGCAGGGGTTACTACTACGCCGAAAGCAGAAGTGACATTGAGGAAACAATCGCACACCTTGATGGTCGTGTGAGCAAAATAAAAGCCGCACAAGACGGCTTAAGAGAAATTTTGAATAACTACATAGGAGGATAATTAAATGGATAGAAAAGCGGAATTTGACCGCTATATGATAGCGATAGCAAACGGTTGTGGCATTGTCGAGGAAAACATCGACAGTAATGCGAAACAGAAAATCATTGAGCACGGTCATTGGGCATATCAGCAGGTCAAGCAGATGTTCAACGACGAGTGCAACAATCTCGGCAGGTGGCTCTCGGGTGAGCCGTGCTTGGTGAAGCACCCCCGCAAGAAGAACACCTACGCAGAGCTTGAAATCGGTCACGACCACGAAACGCTCTACTATTTCCTTGAATACTGCAAGAGATTGAGTGCAGGTGAAGAAATCGGAAACGTGCTCTTGGCGCAGGTGGCATTGATGGTCACGAGAAGTCAGAGTGCCTAAAAATCTTGAACCCGTCGATGAAGGTCGGCGGGTTCTTTTATGTGAAAGGAGCTTTATGAATAAGAAGGTAAAAAGAGGTCAAATATATCGCGTTAATCTTGATCCCGTGGTCGGCTCGGAGCAAGGCGGCATCCGCCCTATGCTCATCGTACAGACGGACGGTTTCAACAAGTCGAGCACTACCGTAATTGCTATGGCGATCACGAGCAAGTTCAATAAGCGCAGAGATCTTGCGACTCACGTTGTCGTAAGATGCAACGAGCTTCCGCACGACTCTATCGTGCTTGCGGAGCAGATCAGAACCTTGGATAAATCCCGCTTGGTCGAGTACATCGGCAGAGCGAGCAACAATACGATGAAGCGCGTCGATCACGCTATCGACGTGATTATGAAAACGAAAACAAAACATAACCACTACAAGAGATACAATCCCAACGAAAGGAGATAACAATGAATTTCAAAGAAGTATATCAGACGGTACTGAAGGACTATCCCGAAATAATGAGCGTGGAGGAAACGAGCGCGGCTCTCGGCGTAAGCACAAAGACCGTTTATAAAATGCTGAAGAACGGCACAATCCAAAATATGAAGGTCGGCAGATCGTACCGTGTTCCGAAGGTACATCTGCTTTCTTTTTTGAAAATCAATATGGCAAAGGCATAAAATAAAAATTCGCACATTGGACATTTGCAGCGCACCGTGATATAATGAGGGTGGTCAACGGCAAGTGTCCAATTCGTGCTACTACATTAAGGAGGTAATTATTATGGTAGCAGGACATCTGCAAGAGAAAAAAGGTTATTTTTATATGGTATTGAACTACACCGTGGGCGGTAAGCGCAAAACCAAGTGGATACCCACGGGAATGGTGGTGAAAGGCAACAAGAAGAAGGCTGAAGCATTGCTTTGGGAAACCCGACAGACCTATGTACCCGAGGTTGAGGAAGAAGCGGTCGAGCTTTCCGGCGAGATTATGTTCGTGGACTTTCTCGCAATGTGGCTTGAAATAGCCAAGAGCACAATCAAACTCACTACATACGCTTCTTATGCGGAAATGACGAATAAAATCATCATTCCTTATTTCAAGCCGTTGAAGCGTAGGCTCACCGAGGTAACGGCTGCTGATATTCAAAAATTCTACCTCGTTCAGCTTGAAAGAGTATCGGCTAACTCGGTCATCCACTATCACGCAATCATTCACAGAGCTATGAAATATGCGGTCAAAACAGACTTGATTATTTCCAACCCCGTGGATAAGGTGGACAGACCGAAGAAGAACGAATTTCAAGGCAGCTTCTACACCGAGGACGAGATACAAGACTTGTTTGAGGTGGCGAGAGGAACGAAGCTTGAATTGCCAATCGTATTGGCGGCGTTCTACGGACTTCGCCGTAGTGAGGTTCTCGGACTCAAATGGGATGCTATCGACTTTCAGCAGAATACCATCACCATCAAGCACACACTTACATCTTGCAAAATCGACGGCAAGAAGGTAGAGGTTGCGACCGACACGACGAAAACCAAGTCGAGCCGCAGAACACTCCCTTTGATACCTCAATTCAGAGCGTTGCTTTTGCAAAGATGGGAGATGCAGGAAGAATACAAGAGAGTATGTGGTAGCTGCTACAATACGAAATATCTTGAATATATCTGCGTCGATGAAATGGGCAATATCATTCCACCAAACTATTTGAGCGAAGCCTTCCCGAAGCTCCTTGCACGTCACGGTATGCGGCACATCAGATTTCACGATCTCCGTCACACCTGCGCGTCGATGCTTCTGAAGAACGGTGTACCGATGAAGCAAATTCAAGAATGGCTTGGACACTCTGATTTCAGCACAACAGCAAACATCTATGCACACTTAGACTACAACTCCAAACTCAACTCCGCCGAAGCTATGGTGACGGGAATGAGGGCGGCTCTGACCACGGTTTCATAAGTCAAAAAAAGGCGAAAAAAATGAGCCTGCAAATTGACTTTGCAGGCTCGGTGTGGCGGAGAGAGAGGGATTCGAACCCTCGTGAGATTGCTCTCAAACGCATTTCGAGTGCGCCCCGTTATGACCACTTCGATATCTCTCCGTGTTTATTTTAGCTCTCTACTGTTCTTACTCAACCTTGGAAATTGGAGAGAACAGTAGGAGAGAACTAACGTATTAAGTTGTATTTGAACTGCGGAAAACCCTTATAAATCAAGGGATTTAAGGTGGGAGGTTCCAAAGTGACTACAAAATTTCGAGTCAGCCCCGTTATGACCACTTCGATATCTCTCCGTAACAATGCTCACGCGGCCTTTCGGCCGCGAACTCTCAAACGCATAATAGTATAGCACAAATG
>JAZURO010000269.1:0-1851 GCA_045606265.1 Eubacteriales bacterium | reverse complement strand
ACAATCTTCCTTTCCTTTGGTGCCAGTTCGTCGGCAACGATTGTATGTATATGCGGTTGTTTATACACGAATATTATACAAAATATTTTGCGTTTGTCAATGCCCCTCGGTTTAGGCGTTTTTCATACTATCTTCCATCAGTCGCTTGTATTCGTCCGTGTGTTCTGTGGCGGCTTTTTGTAACATATGGTGAGCCTTGATTGTTGGTGAACCCAACTCAACATATGGCGCATACTCAACATTAGTTCCGATATAAGCCGCATCATCGTCCGCTGTGTGGCTGATAGAGTTACGCAATCTACCAGTATCAACGGGTGTAATCTTCTTTGCGTGTCCTTCCGCTACCAAACCGATAGCCTCCAAACCACGCTTTTTCGCCTTTTTCAAAGCGGAAAGCACCTCATCCGTGTTGTCTTTGTATGTGTAAATCATTCAATCACCACCCAAAATATTTCTTAATGATTTTCAAAACCATTTCAGAATATGTAAAGTCTTCTCCATAATAACTTGGCAATTCAAGACCCATTTTTTTCATTTGAGCGTGGGTAAATGCTTCAGCCATAAATTCATCAGCACCAGTAGAAGAACGTTCATACGAAGAAATCCATTTTTTCGGATCTTTCGCAACCGCCTTTTTGTATTTCCTTTGAACTCCACGGATTTCTCTCCAGAAGTCCCTTTCATCATACAGACCAAATTTTGTCTGGTTCTCTATTGAGATAGTGTGTGCAAATTCGTGGATAGCGGTTGCTTTTGTTGTGCTTGAAAGTCTCATAACAGAACCGCTTATCTGAACAGAACCAGCAGACTGCTTGCTTCCCAATCCGACATCAAGTAACTTCGTTTTATATTGACCACTCAATTCAGTAATGATGTCAATGCTGTCATTCCACTTACCGTTTTGCATTTTCTCGGAAAATACAATTTCTTTCCCATCTCTGTTTGTAGGCGCAAGCCCGTGAGATTTGTTGTATTGAACCTTGTTAAAGCCATTGACTTTGGCTACAAGAGTACAACGACAATTATAAACCTCTTCGGGTCTGCCACTCGGGTCGCCGGGGTACATCAAGCCATTGTCAAACTTTTTGTCTTGGTCAACAATCGCCCCATCGAGTGCGGCGTGGGAGTGGCGTGTTCTGCCGTCGTTTGTCGCAAGCCATTCCTTTTGAAGAATGATGCCGTCAGCCTCTGCCCTTGCGTAACTGTCCTGTCTGCCTTTGTTTTCTGCACCCGTTACAATAGTACGTGCCGATCTAATCGCCTGTGTTCGGTTCATTTCCTGCACATTGCGCAACCGCTTTGTAATCTTATCCATACTTTCGCCTTGCAAGATGCCTTGCAAGGTTTCAGCATTGATTTTCTTCATGTTCCACGGAATATCCTTTGCCGGGTCAATCTCTTTGTAGGGCAACAGGCTTGTGTCTGTAACCGCCAAATTTCGGACAGTATCAGCATCCACCAAAGTGAAAGAATATCCGCCAACACCGTCCACAGAGCCTGCAAGGGCATTGTAGTTAATGGCATACACTTCCGGCAATTCGCCATTGACATAAGCAATGGCGGTTTGATTGACATTCAGCAGTTGCTTGGCGCACTGTTCTTTCATTTCGGTGAACCGCTTGCCATACATCACCTTGCCCTTGCGCCACTTCTTGTATTCGTCCTCGGTGATTTTGCCTTGCTCTAAAACTTTCCGCTTGGCTTCGTCCTGTTTGGCAAATTTGGAAAAGTATTCGTCCGCTGTCTTTTGGATTTCCTTTTCAGCTCTGGAATAAATGGCAGACAGCCGCTTTTCCATTTCTTCCAGTTTTTTGTCTGTTAAACGGTGCGCTTTGTCTGCCATCTGTGTTA
>JAZURO010000268.1:0-3053 GCA_045606265.1 Eubacteriales bacterium | reverse complement strand
CCGCCGACAAGTCTGCGACCGCTTTGCTCGTCATGGACTTTGCAGTCTTGCAAACAGTAATTGATAAGACCGCGCATTGCACTGACCGACTGCTTTGCTTCGGGAATAAAAGTTACCGTTGCCATCTGCATTCCTCCGTGAGTTTCAAAAGTAAATCGTAAATCTTATTTTGATTTTCGATTACCTCTGTGAGATTTTCTACATAGGTCACGCCCGAATTGACCTTCGCCGCTATCTGATTTAGGTTGTTGCCGATGCGCTTTAGTTCCAAAATTATCTGCGCAGAGTCGGGCGGCAACACGATTTTTGTATCCTTTGATATTGCCAAGATGTACTCGGTCAATGTCATCTTGGCTTTCTTTGATTTTGCAATAATTGCCGCTTTTTCCGCTTTGGTGAGGCGGACGGTCAGCGTTTCACTGCGCCTACGGTTTTCTGCCATTTTCATCATTCCTTTCATAATAATAGTGGGTTCGGGCTGCCGCCCGTAATTTTAGCGACACGGCGGATAGCCATACGCTCTGCTTGCCCCAGACTGAAGTCTGGGTGTCGTAAACCCGAACTCTTTTAAACCGCCCAAATTTGCGCTTTAATTCGGAGGTGGGGTGTTTACTCCTTTTTGTGTTTTGGTCGCCACACAGGGCAAAACACGGCGCATAATCGGCGGCGGAATTTAACAATGCAACAATGCAAACGACTCCCATTGTCATCATTTTTACAATGCAGAAAGGACACACTGCAATGTTGCAATCTTTATTCGGGTATCGACCACGCCCAGCCTTTGCCAACCTTCCGGGTTTTGATATTCGGTATTTTTTTCTTGGCTTCGTTCACCGTTCGGCGAGAAATATTTTTGCTTTCAGCCATACGGAAGATTTCATCTGCCATAACCTCTTTGCCGTCATCGAGCATATCCCGAATCAGTTCTTCGGCCACCGCCGTTTTGGTTTCGGTAGAATAACCACAGAGCAGTTCTTCGGCGCTTATCTCACTGTAACCGTCCAGCCAATAAAAACCGTCTTCGTTTCCAAGGTTGAATGCCATCGACTTGCCCTCGGGTGCCAGTGAAGATTTGTCGTGAACGATGATGCGAACATTCGGTTCTTTGCGAAGGCGACCCACGAGCAACACGCTACGGGCGGCGGCACGGAAGTCGATTGAACCGAGTCCTCGGTACTGTGAGCTTGCGCCTTTGGCTTTGTTAAGATGACCGACCAATACGATTGCACAGCCTGTCCTGTCAGCAACGGCAGCAACCTTTTTCAGCACCGTTCGTATTTCGTTTGCCCTGTTGATATCAACATCCTCGCCGATATAACCTTGAATAGGATCCAGTATCATAAGACGTGCACCCGTTTCGGTTATCGCTTTTTCGATACGCTCATCCGACAGAGAAAGAGGATCGGTATCCTCAATGATATTGAGCACCATATTCTCATCTGCCCCTGCCTCAATAAGCCTTGGCTTGATGGTGTCGCCAAGTCCGTCCTCTGCCGTTTGGTAAATCACATTGAAGGGTTCTGTGGTTTCCATACCGGGCAAAGCCACGCCTGACGAACAAGCGGCGGCAAGCCTTAACGCAAATGTTGTTTTGCCCTCGCCGGGATCACCTTGGATAATGGTAAGCTTACCGAACGGGATATACGGTTTCCATAGCCACCGCACCTCTTGCAGTTCCACCTCTGACATTTTTCTGATAATTGTTTCTGACATTCCGCCACTTCCTTTCTGTTTAATTGAATTTAAAATTGCAATCACCCCTCATTCCTTATTTGGCATTTTTTAAAAATTTGTAGCCTACACATTTATCCCTCCATTCCTTATTTGGCAAAGAATTTCATTTTGCACCATATTTTTTAACCTCCTCAATGGGTAGAGCACGGGAAAACAATTTTGTAAACCGTTTTGCAAAAATAATCTCCCATAGGGTAGAGCAGGAAAAATCGATTTTTACAACCATTTTTCAAAAAAATTTTATTTTTCTTTCTCTCTTACCCCTTCACTCGTAGTCCTCGTTTCGGGATTTTGTATAGCCTTTTTTGAAAAAATTTTTCTGACAAAAAATAAAAACCGCCAAAAACATAGGCGGTTAAAGGAATTTCGAAAGAAAAAAGTTTTTGATATTTTTCTGTTTTTATTGCAAAAATGCTGTTTTTGAAATATAATCATATTACGATATGATTTTTGAGGGGAGTGAGAAAAATGCATGAGTGTAATGATTTCTATGTTGAAATGCTTCGGATTGGTATAGATGACGCGAGGCAAAAAATGCATCGCAAAAAAGAAAAGATAGGAATTCTTACCTACACCGGATGGATAGGAACAGGTAAAACATCTGCCGTTTTAGATTACTGCAAAAAATATAGCAATTGCCTATACTTTTCTTTTGAAAACATCGAACATTCTCTTGCATTAAAACTTTTCCCAAAAAAGTATCCTCAGATTTTCTCCGACCCTACGGATTGGGCAATGTTTTTTGAACAGTTATATGCTTGGTGCCAAAGACGAAATTGCACAGTGTTCTTTGACTCTTTTGTTAAAAAAAAAGACAGCGATTTTCACTCACAGCTTGTCGATAAATTTTATAACGACCATCACCGAACCGTTTTTGTCTATATTGAGGACGAACACGGGCAACGTATGTTTACGCCACTTCACATTGCAGAGATAAAGAAAATATATCCCAAATTAACCGATGAAGAAGTTGTCCTTGTTAAATCTATTACCGGCGGCATTTCAAGTTTGGTTGCGCTTTACAATCCCAAACTTGATTTTGAAACTAATCTCAAAAGGTTTCTACAACCCAATTCTTATTTCCGTTTGTTAGCCGAGCGTATTATTAAAGAATATTATCGCACTCCTGATAGTTATAATACTTTGCTTTACGGTCTTTCAATCGGCAAAAAGAGAGTTTCGGAACTTGCGGAATTTTCGGGTTATCCAAACAACAAATGCGATAAGTATCTTAAATCGCTAATTAAAAATGGAATTGTAAAACACGTAGCTGCCAGAGGGAAACACAAGGCGTATTATGAAATCACCAACGAATATTT
>JAZURO010000267.1:0-9541 GCA_045606265.1 Eubacteriales bacterium | reverse complement strand
TTTTTGCAAAGCTTTTTCTTTTGTGCCTCTTGTGGCAAAAGAAAAAGCGTCTAACAAATCTTGATAGCAAAGCCGTTTAGCCGCTTTCTTTGACAGCAAAGGCGCAAAGAAAGCTCCAAAGAAACGCCGAAATACAGGGCTACTCGCCCCGTACCCTCGGTCGCTTTTGAAAAAGCTCCGCAAAACTTTTTAATCGCCTTGGCAAGTGCGAACATAGTGCTCGATAAATCAAAATTTGAAACGCACTATAACAATCAAGGGCTCCCGAGTGTGAGAGCCCTTAAAATTTTTAATTATTCTGCGTCAACTGCTTCAACAGGAGCTTCTTCAACAGGAGCTGCCTCTTCAACAACTTCCTCAGCAGGAGCTTCTTCTTCAAGAAGAGCACGGATAGAAAGACTTACCTTCTGCTTTTCGTTGTCAATTTCAATAATCTTTGCATCAACTACCTGACCGATTTCAAGAACGTCAGCAGGTTTGCCGATTCTCTTGTTTGCGATCTTGGAAATGTGGATAAGGCCATCAACACCGTCCATAATTTCAGCAAATGCACCAAAGGGCATCATATTAACGATCTTAACGGAAACAACGTCCCCAACGTTATATCTGTTTGTAAAGAGCAACCAGGGGTTTGTATCATCAGTCTTGTAACCGAGAGAAATTCTCTTTGTTTCCTTATCGAAGGACTTAACGAAAACTGTGATAATATCACCAACTGCAACTACTGCAGAGGGGTGCTTAACGGGCTTCCAGGAAAGCTCGCTTACGTGTACCATACCGTCAACACCACCGAGGTCGATGAATGCGCCGTAGGATGTGAGAGAACGAACGATACCTGTGTACTGCTTGCCCTCTTCGATATTAGCCCAGAATTCTTCTACCTTAGCACGTCTCTGTGCGTTAAGAACAACTCTGATGGAGCCGATAGCTCTCTTGCCCTGCTCTTTGATCTCAATAATCTTAAGATCAACTGTCTGACCAACGAGAGTTGTAAGGTCAGCATCCTTAGCAAGACCTGAGTGTGATGCGGGAACGAAAACGTTTGTTGCGCCAACCTGAACTGTAAGGCCGCCTGCAACTGCTTTAAGTACTTTACCGGAAACTACTTCGCCGCTGTCTTTAAGAGCAACGATGTTCTTCCAATGTCTGTCGGAGTCAGTGCGCTTCTTTGAAAGCTCAGCAACGCCTTCAATGTCACTTACACGGATAACGAAAGCTTCAACTGCGTCGCCAACGTTGAACATCTCTGTAAGACGAACGGATGCATCATCTGTAATCTGCTCGGCTTTGATAATGCCTGTAACTTTTGCGCCGAGGTCGAGTTGAAGCTCTGCATCGGTAACGTGTGTTACGTATCCGGTTACTGTATCTCCTGTATTTAAAGTTTTAAGTGATTGTTCGAGCAATTCTGCAAAATTTTCATGTGTTTCGCTCATTTTTAATAATACCTCCTCGATATTGCGATTTGGAGTCGATGCTCCTGCTACAATACCTATTTTTTTATTTGTCGGAAATTCACCGTCAAGCTCCTTGGCGTTTTCAACCCACAAAGTTTGCTCGCAAGCTTCCTTACATATTTTATATAATTTCGCCGTATTCGAGCTTTCTTTACCACCCACAACGACTATAAAATCGCATTCTCGGGCAAGCTTTTTCGCCTCGTTTTGACGAATTTCCGTAACATTACATATTGTATCAAAAAAAATTGAATTTGTACAGTAGTTTTTTGCAATTTTTATACTTTTTTCCCACTCCTCCAAATTTTGAGTCGTTTGAGCCGCCAAATTCAGCGTTTTTTTATGCATTTTCACCAAATTCTCATTTTTCAGATATTCTTCTATTTCCTCAGCTCTCTCAAAGACGAGCTTTTCCCCCTCGGCGTAACTCATTATGCCTATGACCTCGGGATGAGATGAGGAGCCGAGCAAGGCAAAAACTTTGCCCTCCCCGCTATTTTCTTTTGCTATATTATGAATCTTTTTAACGTAAGGACAGGTCAAGTCAACGTAGTCAAAAAAAGGATTCTTTTCTTTGCATCTTTTCAAAAGCTGCTCGGTTTCGATCGGGATCCCGTGCGCTCTGATAAACACCGTGCTTGGAGCTTTTTCACACGTGCTTTGACATATTTCTTCAATATCGTCAACTTCAATGGACACAACCGAGTTTTCCTCAAGCCAATCGTTATATCCCTTGTTGTGAATAAGATGACCGAGTGTAAATAATCTCTCGCCTTCTTTTCTTTGAGCAATTCTGCTTTCAACGGAGTCAGTTGCTCTTTTAACCCCAAAGCAAAAGCCCGCGTGTTTTGCAACAACGATATTATTTTGCATTTTCTATATCCGTTTCCGAATAGAGCTTGCAGATTTCTGCGTGAATTTTGTCAGCAGCTCTCTGATGTCCCTCTATTCCCTTATTGTTTTCAAAATCAAATTCTTCGTTGGGGATAAGATTTCCGATAACAAGATAATTCTTTCTGAACATTTTAATCTTACCCGCTTTATTCTTAACGCATACGGGAAGAACGTCAACACCCGAACGGGCTGCGATAAGTCCAACTCCGTTCTTAACTGTTGTCTTCGACGGATCAACTCCCGGTTGTCTTGTGCCCTGAGGGAATATTCCAACGCAACTCTTATCTTTAATCAGATTTATGGTGTTTCTCAAAGCCGAAATGTCGCTTCCCTTTCTGTCAACGGGATAGCAGCCGATCGCCTTTAACAATGCTCCCACAACGGGCACCTTGAAAAGCTCTTTTTTACTCATAAATCTTATTTGATTCTTCATTGAAGCGCAAATTATGACACCGTCAGCTGCGGCTGTATGATTACAAGCAACTATAAAATGTCTGTCAAGGGGTTCGTTTTGAGGATTTATCACACGTACTCTGTACAGCTTGCGAACTATACCCGCAAGAAGTGTATATAAAAACTTATACGTCCTTTTCTGCTTTTCAAAATCGGGCTGTTTTGTCTTATTTTCGCTCATTTATTAACCTCACAATTTCTTTAACACTATCTTCAACAGTCAGTGCAGAGTTGTCAAAAATTATTGCATCACTTGCGGGAACAGCAGGGGCAATATCTCTGTTTTTATCGTTTTTATCGCGTTCGATCATATCGGAAAGAACGTCCTCATATCTCGCATCAACACCCTTTTCCATAAGCTCAAGAGTTCTTCTCTTGGCACGGGTTTCATTATTTGCAGTCAGAAAGATTTTAAGATCGGCATCCGGAATAATAACGGTACCGATATCACGTCCGTCCATAACGACGCTGTTCTCTCTTGCAAGGGACTTTTGCATTTCAAGTAAAAAAGCTCTTACTGCCGGAATTGATGATACGGCAGAGGCATACATAGACATCTCAGGCATTCTGATTTTGTCACCCGTGTCCTCACCGTTGAGAATTACTCTCTGTGCGCCGCCCTCATATTTAAGTTCAATGCATATATCTTTGAGCAGGTTCTCCACTTCTTTGGAATTTTTGGGATCCTTACCCTGTGTGTAAACGTAATATCCCACCGTGCGATAGAGTGCGCCCGTGTCAACGTATATTATTCCAAGTTTTTTTGCCACCGCCTTAGCAAGTGTACTCTTACCCGAGCCGCTTGGCCCGTCAATTGCTATTCTGATCATTTCTCTTTTTCCTTATCAAAAAGTTAATTATTCAAAACTGCTCCACGCAGCATTTTCACCCGCCAATGTTGCGGTGGAAAACGCTATTTGAAGATTAAAGCCACCCGTATATGCATCAAGGTCAAGCACCTCACCCGCAAAATAGAGCCCCGATATGAGCTTTGATTCCATAGTTTTAGGGCTTATCTCATTAACGCAGACACCGCCCTTAGTGATTATCGCCTCGTCAATTGAACGGAAGGCAATAAGGGGGATTTCAATGTTTTTGATAACTCCCACAAGTCTCTCCCTTTCCTCTTTTGTGATAGAGTTGACTTTTTTTCTCGGATCGATTCCGCAAAGTCCGACAACTGCATCTATCATTTTCTGGGGGAGCAAGGCATCAAGCGAATTAATGAAATCCTTATTGATACACTCATTAAAATCGGAGAGGATTCTCTGATCGAGAGTCTTAAAATCAAGGGCGGGCTTCATATCAATACAAGCGATATATTTTCCGCTTTCGATATCCGGAATATGCGCACTTGATGAAAGCACCACGGGGCCGGTAAGACCGAAATGAGTGAACATCATCTCGCCAAAATCCTCATAAACCGTTTTTCCGTTTTCAGAGTTCTTTATCTTGAATGCTATATTTTTCAGAGAGAGTCCTTGAAGATGGGCGCAAAGTCTTCCCTTTGCGACAAGGGGTACAAGCGAGGGCTTAATATCGGTCACAGTATGCCCTGCATTTCTTGCAAAGCGATAGCCGTCACCGGTTGAGCCGGTTCTGGGATATGAAACCCCTCCCGTACAGACGATAACGGAGCTTGCCGAATAACTTTGAGTACCCGCCAAAACACCCTGTATCTTTCCTTCTTCAATTATCAACGAGTCAACCTTTTTGTATATTATGCGGACTCCCGACTCAATGCAAGCGTTATGCATTGCAGAAACAACGTCCTGCGCCTTATCCGACACGGGAAATACACGTTTTCCTCTTTCGGTTTTAAGGGGAACTCCAAGCTCTTCAAAAAAGTCCTTTGTATCAGAGGTCGAAAAACGGGAAATTGCGGCAAAGAGGAATTTTTGATTGGTTGCAACGTTTGATAAAAACTCATTTTTATCACAGTCATTGGTGACGTTACAGCGTCCCTTTCCCGTGATTCTCAGCTTTTTGCCAAGTCGGTCATTCTTTTCAAAAAGGATGACCTCAGCACCGCTTCTTGCAGCCATGATTGCAGCCATCATACCTGAAGCACCGCCGCCGACAACTATTACCGACGCTCTTTCAACAAATTCCTTCATCTGCTTTTCCCCATAATTCGCCATTTTAGTATAATCATATATATTATATAATTTGTCGCCCAAAAAGTCAATAGATTTACAATTAATTTTCGTTGATAAAAAGTGCTGAGCTACTAACTCATTTATTGAGAATAAAACATTTTTTCTTTTTTAGAAAAAATCAACCCCACCAAGCTTTTGATGGGGTTGCTGAAATATCAAGCATTATTATGACAATCTGTTACCGCAATTTGAACAGAAAGACGTGCCTTCTTCATATTTTGTACCGCAAGAATTGCAAAACCTTTCTGCCTTTTGCGGTTGTGGGGGTGCATATTGCGGCTGTGGAGGCGTGTACTGAGGGGGTGCGTACTGTGTCTGAGGGGGTGCGTATTGTGGCTGTGGAGGTTCATACTGTGGTTGAGGGGGCGGAACAGGAGCGCCGCAATTTGCGCAGAACTGCGTTCCGTTCTGCAAGGTTGCCCCACATTTAGCGCAATGGCTTTGGGCTTTCGGCGGCTGATTTGAAGCATAATTGCTATATCCGTAATTACCGTTCACACCGCCCGCAGCACCGTTTACGCCTGCCGCTTTCTTCTTCTTGCTTAAAACGTACTTATCAATCATTACAAGTCCGATAATCACAAGACAGATGAATATATGTACGTAATACCAAGTGGTTACACCAACCTTAACGGTACCGTATCCCATCTCACTTAAATTTTCTTCAACACGGGTATTAACGCTTGATTTGAAAATTATCAGAAGGATCAATGAACCAAGCGAACAAATAGCTGATGCGATTGAATTCTGATTTGCAATAACGAAGATAGCTGCCGCAAAAACCACTAAAAGATACAAAATCGGCTCCGGCTTATACTCGTCCGAATCCGGGTCAGCGTAATCCCCTTCAAGCTCGTAGTTTATTTTGTCTGCCACGTTGCCCGAAGCTGCGTCGAATGCCGAAATCTCCACTTCCATACTTGAGCAAGAGATGGAAACCGTTGGAACGAAAAACAAAACCAACAAAACAAGCGCCGCAATTTTTACTGCAATATTAATTCTTTTTGAACTGTCCATAAAGACCTCCCGTGTACATTTATTATATGTGCTTTCAATTATAGCACAACAAAATCGTTTTCACAAGTCTTTTGTCGAATTTTCTTCTTTCACTTTTTTCACAATTATTGAATTATTTTTGATATTAGTATAGAAAACAATAAAAAAATGTGTTATAATAGTTGAAACTATATTTTTGGGAGGTTACTATGCTGCTTTCGGCACTTCTTGAAAAAATTGAATACAGCGGAAATTTTGCCGATTGTGAAATCGTGCATATAACCAACGATTCAAGAGAGGCAAAAGAAGGATCTGTCTTTGTGTGCATAAAGGGATTTGCCACCGACGGACACATTTTTGCAAAAAGGGCTTATGACAACGGCTGTCGGATATTCGTGTGTCAGTATTTTCCTGCCGAGCTACCGTCTGATGCGTCGGTTATTATTACATCCGATACTCGCAAAGCGCTTGCGCTTCTTTCTTGCGCCCTATACGGGGATCCATCACGTTCACTCACCGTCATAGGAATCACGGGCACCAAGGGAAAAACCACCACAGCCCTTATGATAAAGCAACTGCTTGACAAAGCGGGAATTCCCTGCGGATATATCGGCTCTAACGGAATCATCTATGGAAAGACGAAAATTGAGGCGAGCAACACCACTCCCGAAAGCTACAAGCTCCATTATTTTATGCGAAAAATGGTTGACAGCGGAACAAAGGCGATAGTTATGGAGGTTTCGTCCCAGGCGATGAAGCTTTCCCGCGTGCTTGGAGTGAGCTTTGACATAACAATTTTTTCAAATCTCTCTCCCGACCATATCGGCCCCGGCGAGCACGGGAGCTTTGACGAATACTTTTCCTGCAAAAAGCAGTTGTTCGATAACTACACAAGCAAAATGACCATTGCAAATGCAGATGACTCATACACCTCAAAAATACTTGCAGATTGTAAGAGCCCAAAGATTTATTATTCGATAGACAGGCCCTCTGACATAAGGGCGACAGGCATTGAGCTTTGCAGAAGCCGAGAGATTCTCGGAACGAGCTTTGACTGTGAGATTAACGGTACGGTTATCCCCTGCTCACTCTCGGTTCCGGGGGAATTTAACGTTCACAACGCACTTGCCACACTTGCCGTTGCAAATACTCTTGGAATAGATATAAATTTTGCCGCAAATGCGCTTTCTGATATGAATATCGACGGAAGATTTGAAACCGTTGTCAGCGAAAACGGTGCGTGCTTTGTAATCGACTACGCACACAACGGATTAAGTCTCAAATCTGCTCTCACGGCTCTCCGAAAATATGAGCCGAACCGCCTTATTTGTCTTTTCGGCTCGGTCGGTTGCAGAACTCAATTCCGCAGAGAGCAAATGGGCAAGGCGGCATCGGATTATGCAGATTTTTCGATTCTGACGTCCGATAATCCCAACACGGAAAACCCGATGGCGATAATTGAAGAGATAGCCCTTAATTATGATGACGACAGCAAATATATTGCTATCCCCGACCGCAAAGAAGCCATAGAATACGCACTCAGAATTGCAAAAGACGGCGATATTGTTCTGCTTGCGGGCAAGGGACACGAGCGCTATCAGTTGATAGACGGTAAAAACGAGTATTTTTGCGAACGTGAAATAATAGAAAACCATTTGAACGAACTCAAAATAACGAATTGATATGATAAATAATAAAAAAGTTTTAATTTCCTTAACAACAGTATTTTTAATTTTTGAAGCGGTGTTAAGCTATTTTATCCAAACCGTTTCCCCACCCAACAAAATTCAATATTTGTCTGTAATATTGGCGTGTGCTTTTTGCTTCCTTTTCTTTGAAAAGTCAAAATCGTATCTTTTTACGCAAATTGCCCTGCTTTGCACCGTGGGAGCCGACTTTTTCCTCGTCTTTTCGGAGCAACCCTCAAAGCTTTGGGGAATGATATTTTTCGCAGGCACGCAGATTGCATATTTTCTTAGAATCTACTTTGAAGAAAAAAATCAAAGGGTTAAAAAAGCTCACCTTATAATAAGAATTGCCGCATCCATCATTGTTTTGGCGGCAACTTGCATTGTTCTGGGCGAGAGTACAGACGCACTTGCGCTTGTATCAATGTTCTATTACGCAAACTTAATTTTGAACATTGTGTTTGCCTTTATTGATTTCAAATCCTCATATATTCTTGCAATAGGTCTTGTTTGCTTTGCCGTTTGCGATACCTTTATCGGCTTTGCCAATATAGGCCCGTATATGAGCATTTCAGAGGGCTCGCTGATTTATAAGCTGCTAAGCTCTGAAATTGATATTGCGTGGGCTTTTTACGTTCCCTCACAAGCGCTTTTATCAATAAGTCTATTGACACAAAAAATAAAAAAGAGAGTATGAAATTCATACTCTCTTTTGTTTTTTACATAAGGTCTGAGCCGTCCTCGGGAATAACCTCGTTAACAGCTGCGATCGCGCACTCAATCATATCGTCCGTGGGTTCAAGAACGGTAATTCTCTGCATCCAGAGACCGGGAGCCGAAAGAATCTTTGTGAACGCATTGTCGTGCTTACCTGCGAATTTAATAAACTCATAGCCAAGTCCCATTGTAACAGGAAGCAAAAGAAGCTTAATGGCAGTTCTGACAAGCGAAGGAAGTCCTGCGGGGATGAGCAAGCCGATAAAAATGCCCACAATTACCATAACGATAAGGAAGGACGTGCCGCATCTTGGGTGAAATCTTCCCATTTTTCTTACGTTTTCAACGGTGAGGTCAAGTCCCGCCTCATAGCAGAAGATCGTCTTATGCTCTGCACCGTGATATTGGAAGGTGCGTTTAATTTCTTTCATTCTTGAAACGAGAGCCATATAGGCAACAAGAATAGCTATTTTAAGCAAGCCCTCAAAAAGAGATTTAAGGAAAATCTGCCCCCTGAGAAACGGAATCAACTTTGCGATAAGGTCATAGAGGAAGGTGGGAAGGAAAATGAAAAGTCCAACCGAGAGCGCAACACCGAGAATGGCGGCAATAACGCCAACAACTGCCATAAGACCCTTGCTGCTCTCTTTTTCTTCTTCGTCCTCAAAGCCGGAGATTTCAGCACTTTTCATAAGAGATTTGTATCCCATAGCCATTGAAGATGCAAAATTGAAAACGCCGCGCACAACGGGAACCTTCTTTAATTTATCAATAAAGCTCGGCTTTTTGTCGGCAGGAACGTTGTCCCACTTTTCAAGCACGATTTCGCCCTGCGGATTTCTGACAGCCATAGCCGACTGCTTGGGGCCACGCATCATAATACCTTCGATAAGCGCCTGACCGCCGATCGAGGTCTTTTTTGCAATACAAGATTTGTTTTCTGACATATATTCTCCATTCTTGCACAAAAAGTGCACGATAATTTACTAACAAAATATTATAATACATATTTGTGAACTTTTTATGAATAAAAACCGTGTTTCTTGAAACTCTGCATCAATTCTTGTTGAGGATTGTAAAATCGGATTTATTGATACCCCCTGCATAATATACACCCACCCCCTGCACCACGTGCAGGCACCCCCTGCATAATATGCACCCACCCCCTGCACCACGT
>JAZURO010000266.1:0-2621 GCA_045606265.1 Eubacteriales bacterium | reverse complement strand
ATTATTTTGCACAAATGGTAAGTTTAATTTGAAGCTTATGGCTTCGTACAAAGTAAGTAAATTTTAGAAAATCACTCCGTTAGGAGTTATTTTCGTAGTACAGACAATAAAATCCTTGGTGAAAATTCATTTTCGCAAAAGGATTTTAGTGGGTGTACCGATAATTCACTCGTGAATTATCGAAAATTTACGCAAAATCAGCACAAACCAATCTATCGTTTTACCCCGCTTTTTCAAAAGCGGGCGCCCAAGCGGCGTGAGCGATTTTCAGTAAACTAATCATCTAACACAATAAAACACAAAAACAAAAAAGAAAGGAAATAAAAAAATATGGCACACATTATCCAAAACGTTGAAGAATTTGATAATCTTTTGAAGAGCGAAAAGCCCGTACTTGTTGACTTTTTTGCAACCTGGTGCGGACCTTGTAAAATGTTTGCGCCCACGTTTGACGAATTTGCAGGAGAGCACGCAGAGCTTGAATGTGTAAAGGTTGACGTTGACGTTTGCGGTGACATTGCAAGAAGATACGGCATTATGAGTATTCCCACGATCATACTTTTCAAAGACGGTAAGCCGACAAAGAAGAACGTTGGAACACTTGATTTTGAAGAGCTTGAGGATTTTGCTTTATAATTTTGGAGGAGTATTATGAAAGGCGTATTAATAGGAATTACGGTATTTCTTCTAATAATCCTTGTCGCGGTGCTTGGCTTCAAGCTCTACGACTACATAGGCGCATTTGAGTTTTATAACAATTCAGAGGCGGTTTTTGACACTCCCGGCGTTGATAACTCCAACTTTGTTCCCCAGGGTATGACGTATATTCCCGAGAAGGATACCTTCCTTTTCACAGGATATATGGGCAAGCCCATTATCGGCAGTCTTGGAGATGACGTTGCATCAAGAGTTTACGTTCGCAATTCAAACGGTGACGTAACCTTTACAAGACTTCTTAATGCTGACGGAACACCCTATACCGACCACACAGGTGGTATGGAATATTTTGGTGATTACGTTTACGTAACGGGAGAGGACAGCCACGGACTTGACGTATTTCTTGCCGAGGATATTCTCTCAGGCAAGAGTGAAACCAAGATGCTGGGCACGGTAAAGACGTATAATTCACCTGCGCACTGCTACGTTTATGAATTTGAAGGTCAAAAATACATAATGGCAGGTTCTTATCATAAGGATGAAACGGTTTATCTTACCCCCGAGCACGAGCGAATTACGACTCCCGCGGGCGATAAGAATACCTCTGTTATGACAGTTTTCAAGCTGGATGAAAATGCAGAATTCGGAATTCAGCCCGAGCCCCTTGCAATCATTTCTGCAAGAGAGATGATTCAGGGTATTTGTATTACTCCCGACGGACAAATGGTAGTATCAAGCTCCTGGGGACTTGCAACCTCAAATCTTTTCTTCTATGATTTGTCCAAGGTTAAGTGTACCGAAGATTACAGATATGAGGGAATAATCACCTATGGCGATCTTGAAGACGAAAATGCTGAAAGACACGAAGAATCCTTTGGATTTGACGTGAAATGCTATTATGTTGACAGCACCTGCCTTGTTGACACGGTTGTTGCTCCTCCTATGAGTGAAGAGCTTGTTTGCCTTGACGGTAAGATCATTGTGTTCTGCGAATCTGCGTGCAATAAATACATGTTCGGCAAGCTCACAACGGGATTCAAAACATACGGATATAAGTACAATACACTCAAATAATTCAAAAAATAATAAAACTCCACGGGTTTACCGTGGAGTTTTTGCTTTTTATCCTTTGGTTATTCGGTGAACAGTATTCCGCCAACGTCAGAAAGTGGGGAGTCGCAAAGCTCGACCACCGTCTTTTTGTGCTTTTGGCAAAACTGTTTGATTTTTTCACCGTCGGGATGATATTTAAGAGAGCCGCAAAAATATATTTTGTCTGAAAAAGCACCGCAAGAGCCACCTATAAATCCGTAATCATAGGGCGGAAGTGAAACGTGACCGCTGCTTATTTTCAGGACGTCAATCCCTATTGTGCGAGCCGCCTTTTCAATACCATCGTCCGCTGTGATTATTGCATTGTCACTCACTGTGCAAGTCGAACAGTGGGCATATCCCTGTGATACGTGATGAATTGATATACCTTCATTTTTAAGATGTTCAAGCACGGTTGCAGATGCAAATTTTGTGTTGCAAAATGCGTTCTTACCAATAAGGGCTATATTTAATAGAATATCGTTTGGATATTTGCAAGAAATTGGTTCCTCAATTTTTATTATTCTCTCAAAGCCCTTCGTTTTACAATGATAGTCCTTATGAATAAATAACGTGTTACCAAGGGCAAAAAGAAGCATATCCGAATGTGAGTTGACAGGATTTTCAAGCGCAGAAAAGGGAGCAAGCAGAATTACTTCAAATCCCTCTTGCATAAGCGAATCAATTATTATCTTGTCGGCATTTTGATTGATGTATGCTAACATATTTGCTCCTTTGTTGATTACAGTTGTGGAAAATTACATATTGAAGATGTGGAAAGATACATATTGAAGATGTGGGGGCTTTTTTGAAAAACCGCCCACCCCCCCCCCCCCCCCCCTACTCCTATTGAGTGTGGTTGTTTGTGGGGT
>JAZURO010000265.1:0-3150 GCA_045606265.1 Eubacteriales bacterium | reverse complement strand
TAATGGAAATGCTGAGAGCCGGTGACGTGCGTGAGGATGACCCGTCCTACGAGTCCCCCCTGGATATTCTGTTTCAGCGTTTGGAAATGGACAATCCCGATCACATTGCGGTGAAGTATTACAAGGACTACCGCAACGGCGCAGCCAAAACCATAAAATCCATTCAAATCACCTTGGCGGCAAGACTTGAAAAGTTTAACTTAACGTCGCTTATCGGTCTTACCTCCACCGACGAATTGGACTTGGCATCCCTCGGAGAAAAGAAGGTAGCGTTATTCGCCCTTATCTCCGACCGTGACAAATCCTACAACTTCCTTGTATCCATTCTTTACACCCAGCTATTTCAAATGCTGTTTGATACGGCGGAAAACAAGTACGGCGGTTCGCTCCCCGTACCCGTGCATTTTTTGATGGATGAGTTTGCCAACGTGTCGCTCCCCGATGACTTTGAAAACATCCTTTCAACGATGCGTTCCCGTAACGTGTTTGTATCTATCATTTTGCAGAACATCGCACAGCTCAAAGCCCTGTTTGAAAAACAATGGGAGTCCATCTTGGGCAACTGTGACGAGTTTTTGTACCTTGGCGGTAACGAGCAGAGCACCCACAAGTACGTGTCAGAATTGCTCGGCAAGTCCACCATTGATACCAACACCTACGGCAAGTCAACAGGACACAGCGGCAATTACAGCACCAACTATCAGAACACGGGACGAGAGCTGCTGACCCCCGATGAGGTGCGTATGCTTGATAACTCCAAAGCCTTGTTGTTTATCCGAGGGGAACGCCCCGTGATGGATGATAAATTCGATATTTTGAAGCATCCCGGCGTACACCTTACTCCCGATGGCGGCGGCAAGGTGTACGTTCACGGCACGACCGAACACGCCGTTGCCGGCATTACAAACATTGTGGTGAAAAAGAAGGACAATATCGTGTCGCAAAAATATGAAGCGACCGACCCCGTAACCCATTATGAACTTCTTTCCAACGAGGAATTAGAAGCTATATTTTTATCAAATCAGGAGGAATAGTCTTATGAAAAAGTCTATCAAGAAAACCAACGAAACCCGTCCTCTGCCTATGGGCAAAAAGACCCGCAGAGCATTTACCGCCTACGTCTGCCTTGTGTTGACGGTGTTTATGGTTAGCACCATGTCCGTGACCGCATTTGCGGCCACCAATGACCCGCTAACCGTAATCGACAATCTCTCAACCTTTATTTTCGGTCTTATCCGAGCAGTAGGTATTATCCTGCTCGGTTGGGGTATTGTGCAGATCGGTATCTCCCTCAAGAGCCACGACCCTTCGCAGAGAGCAAACGGCTTTTTGACCTTGGCGGGCGGTGTTATCATCACCTTTGCCAAGGAGATCCTTGATCTTATTATTGCTTGACGTAGAGAACGGACGGGGCGGCGCTCACCGCCCCGTTCTGACTACTGAAAGGAGGAACCTAAATGAGTGATAATTGGGTCGTACAAAACCTCGAAAATGCACTCGAAACTTGGAACGAAAAATTAGCGGAAATATGGACGCTTATCACACAATCGCCCGAACAGTTTAAGGGCGGAACGATATGGAACGTAGTCAAAGATATACACGGCGCAGTACAAGCAATCGGTCTTGGCCTGCTTGTGTTGTTCTTTGTTGTTGGCGTAATGAAAACCTGCGGCAGCTTTGCCGAAGTGAAAAAACCGGAGGTTGCTCTAAAACTCTTTATCCGCTTTGCCATTGCAAAAGGCGTTGTCACCTACGGTCTGGAGCTGATGATAGCACTCTTTAATATCGTACAGGGTCTTATCTCTCAAATTATGACCGCCGCAGGTATGGGAACGGCTACACGGACGGTATTGCCGTCCACCATCGTAACGGCAATCGAAGATTGCGGATTTTTTGAGAGTATTCCGCTATGGGCGGTTACGCTTATCGGCGGTCTGTTCATTACGATTTTGTCTTTTATTATGATTCTGACCGTGTACGGTCGTTTCTTTAAGCTGTATATCTACACGGCGATTGCTCCCGTTCCTCTATCCACCTTTGCAGGTGAGCCAAGCCAACAGGTCGGCAAATCCTTCATCAAGTCTTATGCTGCCGTTTGCTTGGAGGGTGCGGTTATCGTTCTTGCGTGTATCATCTTTTCGCTGTTTGCCGCATCACCGCCAACGGTTGACCCCAATGCTGCGGCGGTATCTATGGTGTGGAGTTATATCGGAGAGCTGATATTCAACCTGCTTGTGCTTGTAGGCACGGTGAAGATGTCCGATAGAGTTGTCCGTGAAATGATGGGTCTATAAGAGGTGCAGTATGACAAACACAGAATTATTTGCAAAGCCGATAGAAGAAATCAAGCACGACCCGTTTTTCAGAGTTGATAACTTCAAGGATGAAAAATGGTACGGCGACCTTAAAATGTTTCTTTCCATCGGGATATGTGCAACGACCAAAAGAAAGTCCGATGAAATGCAAAAAGCATTAAAGGTGTTGGGTTATTCCTCGCATACGCAGGAAAAAGATGGAAAGCTGTTCCTGCTCCCCGGTGCAGAGCGTCCCCGAACACCTCAAAGAGATCTTGAAAGATAGGAGGAATTATTTTGGAAGTTAAGATCAATAAAGAAATCCGTGAGTACACGGAGAATATGTTTTTTGGATTGTCGCTTAGACAATTCATTTTTTCAGTTGTTGCCTGCGGTGTAGCCGTGGGCATTTATTTTGGACTGCGTAACATCCTCGGCACAGAAACGGTGTCTTGGGTGTGCATCCTCGGTGCGGCTCCCTTTGCTATTATGGGCTTTGTGAAATACCACGGTATGACGGCGGAGCAGTTTGCGTGGGCGTGGATAAAGTCAGAACTTTTACTGCCCAAGCGATTAGTATTCCGTCCCACAAATCTCTACTACGAGTCCCTGCAGGAGCAGTACGCAGTTAAGGAAAAGGAGGTATTGAAAGGCAATGATTAAAGCCTTGCAAAACATTATGAAGCAAGACAAGGAGAAATTCAAAGTGCCGAAGGGTGTTCAGGATGCTATTCCGGTACGCACCATTTGGAAAAACGGCATTTTCCTTGTCGGTAATAACAAGTCCAGCAAACCCTTTCAGTTTACCGATATAAACTACGGCACGGCAAGCGCCGAGGACAAGAAAACAATGTTT
>JAZURO010000264.1:0-6291 GCA_045606265.1 Eubacteriales bacterium | reverse complement strand
ACCCGTTGCAACCGAGTATTCCCATATAACCGCAAGGAACGTGTTTATCTGATAGAACGATGCTGTTCATCACAACCTCCTAACTCAACATTCCGGTCGGCATTGTGATTTCTGCCTTTTCAGGTGGCAACCTTAGATTTTGACAGAGGACTGCATTTTTAATGCTATCCTTGCCGAACCGCTGTCGGATCGTTTCAATACATAAATCGAGCTTTTCCAATTTCTCAATTCTCTCAACATTGGTAAACAAATCAATCTGTCGGGGCGTGTCTTGTGGCACTAAATTGATTGCTTGAATGGTGACAGAACGAATTGGATTTCTCCAATCATACCTTTTCTCAAACAAACTGAAAGCAGTCTTGGCTATGAGCATTGGGGACTGTGTAGGCATATCCAATTTCATTTGCCATTGTTCCGAGAAAAGCGTGTTATCTCGTATGTGAATAGCGACTCCATCCGCACACTTCCGATGAACACGGAGCTTGTGTCCTATGTCTTGGGTTAGTTCGAGAAAAACGGGCCACACCTGCTCGTTTTTCTCTAAATCGGCTACTGTGGTAATTCCGTGTCCTACACTCTTAATTGGCGAAACAAAGTCAGAGTTATGAACAAGGGAGTGGTCATTACCGTTTGCATACTGCCATAGAGCTACACCGTTTTTGCCGAGCCGTCTTTTAAGAAAGTCAGGATCGGTATTGGCTAAATCTCCAATAGTTCGTATGCAGTAGCTATCTAATACACGCTGCGTTGCCCGACCTACACCGAGCAAGTCCGCTGCGGGGAGTCCCCATATCTTATCTCTAAAGGTATCTTTCTCAATTATGGTTATGGCATCAGGCTTTTTCATATCTGAGCCTAACTTGGCGAAGATCTTATTGAAAGAAACACCAACAGAGATAGTCAAGCCAAGTTCAAACTTGATAGTTTCTTTTATCTCGTTTGCAACCTGTTCAGGAGAGCCGTAGATGCGTTCTGTGCCGCTTATGTCTAACCAACACTCATCCATACCATACGGCTCTACTTGGTCTGTAAAACGACTGTAAACGCTTCTTGCGAGCTTTGAATACTTTATATATTCTTCGTAGTGGGGCGGAACGATAACTAAGTCTTTGCATTTTTGCTTTGCCTGCCATACTGCATCACCCGTCTTTACATCAAAAGCTTTAGCAGCATAGTTCTTAGCAAGGACAATTCCGTGCCGTTCTTCAACCGAGCCACAAACTGCAACCGGATATTTCTTTAGTGTAGGATCAAGCATACATTCAACGCTTGCATAAAAGTTGTTCATATCGCAATGCAGAATTTTCCGTGACATTTTTCTTTAACCTCTTGACAAAACTCACAAACCGTTTTATAATGTATTCACAAACCGTTTGGGTGTCTTTAATTATACACAAGCCGTTTGTGAATGTCAAGAGGTTTATAAAATAATTCACAAATAGTTTGTGAATTTGATTTTAAGAGAGGTGCTTATAAAATGAAATTTGGCGAAAAACTGCGCAAGTACCGTACCGAAGCAAGGATGACTCAGGCTGAACTTGCAAAGAAAGCGGGAGTTGGATTAAACACTATTTCTAATTATGAAAGCGGAAAAACTTATCCGCAAAACAGAGAGGTATATACCACCCTTGCAAATATACTTGGTGTCGATCCCGACCACCTTCATAATGAAAACGATGAATTTATCTCCGATGCTGCTGCTAAATTCGGCAGACGTGGAGCAAAGCAGGCACAGCAGCTCACCGAAGAAGTTGCGGGTTTGTTTGCAGGCGGCGATATGGCAGAAGAAGATATGGATGTTATGATGCAAGCCATTCAGCAAGCCTATTGGATTGCAAAAGAGAAAAACAGAAAGTTCACACCTAAGAAATATCGCACCGAAGAATAAGTCCGTTTTATGGGACATTCCCTATGATAGAATTAGAATAGATAGGTGTATGAAAGGGGTGAGAACCAATGTATGTTTGCACCAACGAGATAATCGCTAAAGCGGATAAGCTCGTTTCTCTATGCGGAACTCGTGATCCACACAAGATAGCAAGAGAGCTTGGTATTGAAGTCTTATATTGCCCATTCAATAGGCAACGTGGAGCGTATAAGGTTATAATGCGAAACCGCTTTATGTTTATCAAAGACAATCTGCATCCGGTAATGGAGAGGATCGTTCTCTTGCACGAACTCGGACACGATTCATTGCACAGAGATGAAGCCACCAAAGCAGGGGGCTTCGAGGAATTTAACATATTCGATATGCGTGGCAATAGAATGGAGTATGAAGCAAACGTATTTGCTTCTCAGATTGCTTTACCTGACGATGACTTCATTGAATTAGCCGAGCGTGGATATGATACTCAGCAAATTGCAAAGGCATTAGGCTCAGATATAAACCTCGTTGCAATTAAAGGCGACCTGCTTCGTTATCAAGGGTATCAATTCAATCCGCAAGAACACCGCAACGACTTTCTCAAATACAATAGATAAGACCGTCTACTCAGAACGAGCAGACGGTCTTTCTTATATGTTACTTAGATTAGAACAAATTGCTTTTTCTCGTTTTGCTCAATAGCCTTGAGTTCTCTTGCAGCTTTGATTGCTGCATTAGCTCCATCAACAATTTTTTGGCTTGAGCGACTGTAACCAAACATAACGGTCATAGCCTTTATGATTTCTTCTTTTGTCATCGGACCGTTTTCTTGAATAAGATAACATACTGCGTTTTTCAGTTCATATTTACACACATCTTCAGGGTTTCTTTGCTCCCTTAATCTATATGTGAAATACTCTGTTGGCTCAGTTCCGTGACTCCATAAGAAGCGAACTCCTGCTTGTCTTGTAATCTTAACATCAGCAGCAGATACCAATTTATCTAAGTGTTCAATAATCTGCTTGCTTGCACGACCAAGACTCGTTGTATTTATCAGGCTTCTAATAAGAGCAGGCTGACTAATCGGACCTTCAACCGCAACTATTTCTGCTATTGCATCTTTGATAACCCTCTTACTCTGCTTTTCATAGAAATTGTCGATTGAAATATGCGACAAATCATCTGCAAAGGCTTTGTAATCTTCTTTGACATACACAACATCTATTTTAGCAGCGGGTTCTTCAGAAGTCGTTGTTTCACTTTCTGTTGGTTGTTCTGCAGAGGGAACTTTATCAGCAGAAACAACGGGTTCTTCCTTTTTAACCTCTTTTTTCTTCTTTTCTTTCGGAGCAGTAGTTGTGGTTTCAGTTTTTACCGTTTCAGGTTTATTCTGAACGGTCGTGTCCTCAACAACCATTGTATTATCAGCAGAAACCTGACGATGAACTCTCATAGGTAACGGTCTTACTCCGATAGCTCTTGCAATTTGAACATCAATGCACTCGTGATCTTCAATGTTATTGTCGGCTATTGCTTTCAACGTCTTATTTGCTATTTCCTTTGCTTCTTCATAGCTAATATCTTTACCCGCATTCATAGCCGTACATTCAACTGCTACAAGCTGACCATCCTCGATGTACTTTTGAATGAGTTTCGCATCAGACAAAACAGGTTCTTGCAATTTACCTTTTGCCGTCAACCAAACACCCGCAAAGATATGTCCGGGTGCGGTGATGAGAACGGGGTGCAGACCAAAGGACTCCAAGCAAGAAGCAAAAAGAATGGTCATATCCATACAAGTTGCGAATTTCTGTTCAAAAACGGTTTCACACAGTCTAATTCTCTGAGGTCCGAAGAAACTTGCAGGCGGATTAGAATAAATAATATTTGCTTCTTTTACAGCATTGTAAACGGCACCAACCATTTCCTCAACTCGTTTGCTATCGCTTTGATAACCCTCAAGAGATGGGTTCATTCCATTAACCAACATCCATTTTGAAGCGTTACGCAACACAGAAATGATATTCGGATGATTAGGTGTCATATATGCAGGAAGTAGTATCAATGCAGCGTTCCATTGGTTATACGGACAAATAGTGATTCTACCCGTTGCTTCTGCTATAGGTTTTCCATTCACGAGAAGCCTATATGTAGCCGTACAAGTTTCTATTTCTGTGAGCATTTCGAGCTTGTCAATATCGATAGCAGGATCTTCAACTTCAAAGTTAATTCTTTCACCTGCGGGTACATCGCCCAATAATACATTCACGGGCGATAAGATGTTAGATGTAAATTTGGCTTCAAATTGAACCTTTTTCAACACCTTAGCCGATTCGTTCACAATGATAACGTCATCAATAAGCTGCTCTTTGCCGTTGGAATACATAGAATACAACAACTCAGGATGACGCATAAGGTCAATTTCATAAGTTCCGTTATCTCTTGCGTAAAGGAATACATTAACCGGACCGGATGCGTTCTTTTCTTCTTCGTACATCACGGCGTTCATAAGTCGTTGCATATCTTCAGCAGGAGCAGGCTTCACCTGCATAGTACACTCAACGGTCTTAATCTCTTGCTCCCCTAAGAATAGAGTAAACGATACTTTTCCGTTTCTCGTTCTCTTAATCTTTGAGTATTCTTCCAAGTTTACAGGGGGATCGTCAATCTCAAATCTTCCTTCAGCTCCCGCAACGAAAGTTCCTGCCTCATAGTAAATTAGTCCCGCATCAATAATAGCAGGCTCAAATTTACAAGCGATGCGAACCTCCGGAAGTGCCGAAGCACTTTCATTTTTAATGAAACCGTCACCGATAACCATTTCCTTACCGTGAACGAGATCATCAAAGTTAATAACGGGTTGTCCTTTACACAAAAAACCAACATTGTTATTCTTATCAACTGCAATAACAATATCTATTGGTTTAGGCTCTACGGTTGCATTTTCGGCAGTTCTCTGGGGAGTATTTACCGGAACTCTATTCGCACTTGGAGCTGCTGCTTCGGCAACTTTCTTCTTTAATCCCGCTTTCTCGGCTTCTCTTTTCAAGACTTCGATTTCAATCATATCTTTTAACTGACTTGTAGTTCTTTTCATAGCAGTCAGCATTGTTTGAAATCCCATATCTAATGCTGCACTTGCCCAACAAGAAGTACACACCATTCCATCCGATATTTGAATCTTTCCATCTAATAAACCTAATTTTTTACCACATACTGAACAATATTTCGCCATTTCCTTTACCCCTCTCAGTTATTCGTGTAAGTAAACTTTAATCTTGATTTTTACCCATTTTCCTTTTTTCTCTTTGTATGAAATGCGACCAAACAAGAGTTTTCCTGCATCCATCAGCCGAGCAAAGATTACATTGTCTTGTTTAGGAACATAACCGATCTTTACTCCACCCGATGTTTTAATCATTATTGCTTCTTTATCATAACGATTATCAGGCTCTCGGAAGAAATCAAGTTTATCTTCAATGTTAAGGTGTGGTTCTAATTCTTCGATACCTTCGATGTGAGTAGTTCCTGCTATGTAAGTGTCAAAGAGAAAAATATCCTTTTCAAAGGGTTTTGGGATTACTAACTCACCGCCTTTGCCGTGCAAAAGACTTACTAATCCACCATTTTCACTTTTTACTAAGTCGCTCATAATCTCACCTCAACATTTCTGCTAACTTGGCTTTGTAAATTCCAATTAGTTCTTCATACTGTTGCAAAATGTGTTCAATTTCCTCACGCCGTTCTTGTTCTTTCTGCGGATCTTCGACAATATCTTTTACCGTGTATGGATAACGACTTTTAATTTCTGAGATATGTTCTCTTATCGTTGCAAGCATACTTTCAAGTCGCTCGTTTTCTTCAACCAACATACTCATTGCATCTTGAGTTTGTTCAGGAAGTTTTTGGTCTGTCACCATTACTTCGATTATTCTCAATGCGGCAAGATCACCATTCTTATATGCCGATACAGCATTATCTAAAAGTCGTATTTGTGCTTCAGAAACGTTAGGGTTCACATCAGGATGCAAGTTCTTAACTATATTGCGATATAACTTTTTAAGTTCCTTATTTTCTTCCTCTGACAGAACCTTGCATTTGCTTCGTTCAAGAGCTTCGTTCATTTTTTCTATTTGCTCATTGAGTTTCTTCTGATAGTCAGCAAATTCCTCATCAAGTGCTTGTTCTATTAGAGAAATAATAACTTTTTCCTGACGGTTAATTCTTGCTTGAATTAACTCTATTTTTCTTTTTAATCGGAGTGCGGCACATTGAGCTTCATAAGCCTTGTGTTCAATCGCTCCGAGTTTCAAATAATAAGCGGTTTCGATATTCTTACAAATTACAAACTGAAGTTCGTCACGCTCCAATAAGAGCATAGACAACTCTGTTTTCATTCGCTCAACGCTTTCTTTGAGCTTCTGAAA
>JAZURO010000263.1:0-11911 GCA_045606265.1 Eubacteriales bacterium | reverse complement strand
CCTAGCGAAGAACACATGTTCGGTTTCCCATAGGTAACTAGGTTACCAAAAGGTAACTGAGTAACCTGTCGGTTAGCCGATAACCTCGAAGTAACCAATAACCACATGGTAACCTGTCGAACTCGTCAGATGTTTCATGTGAAACAAAAAGCACCAAGAAGTTGCGCATTGCTTCTTGATGCTAAAGGGGTGTTCATAGAATGTTCATAATATGTTAAAAAACTGTCTATGTGATTTGGAGATCTTAGGGTGTACTATATTACTATCAAATCAAGGAGGTGATAGCATGACTAAAAAAGAACATTTAGAAAGAATACTAACTGAACAGCAGAACAGGGAGCGCACCGCACGATTAACAACCGCTTCACTTGTACATGCTTTATGGTCAACAGGAATGATTGACGGAAGTATTACATCATACATATCGGAACATTTTAATATCTCTAGATCAGATGTGTATGAAATGTATGAGGTTGCCACATTCTACTTATTACAGTACGATATGAAAAACGACACATACAAATTTGATGATCGTATTACAGACATTATCAAAAGTCCGATACTGTACAAGTTATCTATATCGCAATTAAGCGAATTATCAAGCCTAGATAGTTATGGTGATATACAAGATATATTATCTAATGGTATTGTAACGGAGTTACACACCCCGTTACAGATCAGAGAGCGAATAAAACGCTATAACCAAAACAAAGAGCGTTTTAAATAAATATCAATATTTGCTGACCTATCGGCAGGACGGGGGGAAAGAGGTTAATATGGAATTAACAGTATTTGCAAAGAAAAACATCACAAAAGAGGGTAAAGTGTTTTATCGTTATTTTGGAAAGTTGCAGAAAAAAACAGGTGAGGAGATCACCGTCACTATTAAGTTTAGAGAGGAGTGTGGAGCACCTAAAGGTGAAAAATGCCCTATGATCATCAGCGTTGATAAAAAGGACTGTAATTTTAGTTCTAAAACACGTACGGGGTTCATCACTGACCCGGACGGGAACAATGTTGAACATGAGTATATTGACAATACTTTGTGGGTATCTGCATGGAACGATACGGGCAAAGAGTATATTGATAGATCAATGGATGAGTTCATTGATTAGCAGATGCAGGGGGGGTGGAAACATCCCTCCTATTCATTTAGGAGGTGAGCAGATGATTGTTTACTATGTAGAATACAATAATGGATGGGAAATTAAAGAAATTGATATAAACAATTTGCGTTATGCTAATTATTGCGCATTTTGTAGTGGATTGAATAAAGTAAGAATTGGTAAGTGGTTTGACGGAAAGTTTAGCACAATCACGATCAGACTAGATGAATTTTTCAGAACTAAAGAAGATGCAAAAGCCTATATTGATAAAGTATATAATAATGCTGTCACATTACAGGAATTATTACATGAGTTTAAAACAGGGGGTATTGCATGAGGATTGCAGAATTTAAGGCATTAAAGCCATTAGATATCGAAAGTATGACAACCCCACAGCTTAGAAAAGCATTATCCGGGGCAAATTCAACAGCAAGGAAACGTCAAAAGCGTATTGATAGTGCTGATGAGACCTATTCTCCGGCGGTTGATTATATTAACAGGACGGGAGGTTTTAAGCCCGTAAAAGGTCAAAGCAGGGAAGAACTTATAAACAATATCACACGAGCACAGAAGTTTTTGAAATCAGAAACTAGTACCTTAAAGGGTGCAAGGGAATACACTCAAGAGCAAAAACTAATATTAGCAGAAAACACAGGATTAAACCCCGAAGAAATAAATGAACTGTTTAATGAAACACAAAAAACCAAATTTTGGAGCGTGTTGGATGAAGCGGTTGATAATAAACAGATTGCTAAGGGTTCAGAAGAATTCTACCGGGCGCAAAAGATACTTGCGCAAGATCTAAAACAGGGGGATAAACGCAGGGGTAAAGATTATTATTATAATCGGTTGATTGAAAACCTAGAAGCGGAATACAGAGAGCAACAAAGAAACTTAGTGAGTGATAGATTTGAATAATGTTATATTGGGCACATGAAAAAATACCATGGGATAATTTAAAATGTGATGAGTACGTCAAGCGAGAGAACAAAGACACGATACAATATTATAATCTTGCTTGTGCTTTTGATATTGAAACATCTAGCTTTTATGAGAATGACGAATACCGGGCTTGTATGTACTGTTGGCAAATGTGTTTCGGCGATTCCGATATTATTATTTTTGGCAGAACATGGGAAGACTTCCATAATATAATCAATCAGATAATTGAATTTTTCGCATTATCCAAAAATCATAGGTTAGTGTTTTATGTACATAATCTTGCTTATGAGTTTGCTTTTATTCGTGCGCATTTTGAATGGACAAAAGTTTTTTCTATTCAATCAAGGCGTCCTATATATGCGGTCACAACTCGGGGTATAGAATTTAGATGTAGCTATTTGCTTTCGGGGTTATCCCTTGAAAAGACAGCGCAGAATTTGCTCAATCATAAAATGGCTAAATTAGTTGGGGATCTCGATTATAATTTAGTCAGACATTCAAAAACTCCGATCACAACAAGGGAATTACTTTATTGTATTTATGATGTAAAGATAGTATGTGCATATATTACCGAACGCATAAAAGCAGATGGAAATATAACCAAGATACCATTGACTAAAACCGGGTATGTGCGAAACGATTGTAGACAGGCACTTATGGGAACTAATCACAAATCCAAACAGTACCAAAAATATCGTGCATTTATGAAAATGTTATCGTTAAGGACAGACGAATATCACATGTTGAAACGTGCGTTTCAAGGTGGATTTACACACGCAAACGCATGGCACGTAGAAGAAGTCAATACAAATGTTGAAAGTAGAGATTTCACTTCTAGTTATCCAACTGTTATGATCGCTGAGCAGTTTCCAATGTCATACGGGGAAGAAGTACACCCAACGTTAGACGAGTTTTTACAGGATAAAGATATATATTGTTATTTGCTTGATGTTGAGTTTACTAATATTCAGGCAAAAATCACTTACGAACATTATATATCTAAAAGTAAATGTTGGGAATTGTCAAGTGTACATGATGTTGATAATGGGCGTATAGTAAGCGCAGATCATTTGTGTATAACAATTACAGAAGTAGATTTTGACATTATAGATAATGCTTATAAGTGGGATGAAATACAGATCAAAGGTGGGTATCGTTATAAAAAAGGGTATCTTCCTACTAAACTAATCGAACGCATATTATATTATTATGGTCAGAAAACTACACTAAAAGATGTAGTTGGAAAAGAAGCGGAGTACCTAAGCGGAAAAGAAAAAATCAATAGTGTATATGGTATGTGTGTACAGGATGCTATACAAGATTTAATTGAGTACGACCCCGACAGTTTAAGTTGGTACAATGAACCCAGGGAGGTTGACAAAGCTATAAGTAAATACAATAGTAATTATAGAAGATTTTTATTCTTTCCTTGGGGGGTGTGGGTTACTGCATTTGCAAGGCGCAACCTATGGACAGGAATTTTTGAATGTAAGCATGATTATATATACAGTGATACGGACAGTATCAAGTGTATCAATATAGATCAACACATGGATTATTTTAATAAGTATAATCAATGGATAACTAAAAAGTTAAATAATGCGCTAGATCATCACAACCTAGATCGGGAACTTTTAGCACCAAAAACAATCAAAGGAAAAACGAAACCATTGGGTGTGTGGGATTTTGACGGAAAATATAGCAGGTTTAAAACATTAGGTGCGAAGCGTTACATGACAGAGGATGCAAACACAGGCGAAATTTCTTTGACAGTTTCGGGGTTAAATAAAAAGAAAGCAGTGCCTTACTTATTGAAAAAATACGGGCAGGAAAAAATATTTGATGCTTTTAAGGCAAGCACCCCAAAAGAGCAAGGTTTATACATACCCCCGGACCACTCCGGACGTTTGATTATGTCATATATTGATTATGAAACTAAAGGACAGGTCAAAGATTATCTAGGACATATTGGAAACTATCACGAATTAACAAGCGTACACTCTGAAGCAGGTACTTATGAAATCAATTACGGAAAAGAATTTATAAATTACTTATTAGGATTAAGGGAGGTCGTTATAAAATGAAGTATTACAATCTTAAAAAGATATTATTAAAAAACGCACAATATAACATGGTTATTGGTAAACGAAGTAACGGTAAAACTTACGCTTGCCTTGACTATGGCATTAAACAATATTTTGAAACCGGGGCAGAAATGGCATATATTCGCAGGCAGGCGGAGGACTTAAAACCAAAAAGAGCAAGTACTATATTTAATGGAATAATAGAGAACAGACTTATAGAAAAATATTCAAATGGTGTTTGGACGGATATAACTTTTAGTGTGGGTAAATGGTATTTCTGCCGTTATGAAGTCGATAATGAAAAGGGTGTACGTAATAAGGTAACAGACGAAAAACCTTTTTGCTATGCCTTTTCACTCTCGGACATGGAGCACGATAAAAGTACAAGCTATCCCAAAATTAAAACAATCATATTTGATGAGTTTATCACACGTTATTACTATATGCAGGACGAATTTATTATATTTATGAATGTATTGAGCACAATTACCCGAAGTCGTACAGATGTAAAAATATTTATGCTTGCTAATACAGTTAATAAGTTTTGCCCATACTTTGCAGAAATGGGATTAAAGAACGTAAAAACGCAAAAGATCGGAACGATTGATGTATACGAATATGGGCAAACCGGGTTAAAAGTTGCGGTTGAATATGTACAAAGTAATGAGGGAGTAACTAAAGATGGTAATATGCTTTTTGCTTTTGATAATCCCCGGTTAAAAATGATAACTCATGGTACTTGGGAGATTGACATTTACCCCCATTTACCTATTAAATATAAAGAAAGTGATATATTATTTCAATACTTTATTAAATGGGATGGTGAAATATTACATTGTGAGATCATCCGCAAAGAAAATTATTTCTTTACTTATATACACATGAAAACAACTGATATTCAGAATGAAGATAAAGATATTATATTTCAATCTGAACCGGACGCACGACCCAATTACTATACTCGACTAAATAAACCATGCGATAAAATCACAAATAAAATCGCAGACTTTTACAAAAAGGATAAAGTGTTTTATCAAAACAATGAAGTGGGGGAAATTGTAAACAATTATTTGAAATGGTGCAGTTAAATATGTTATATTGATAGGTTACTAGCTTGACATTAGTAACCTATTTTTTTATTATATTAACTAAGAGAGGTTGATTTATTATGAAGAAAGTAATAAAAAAAGTATATAAATGGGTTAAACCATGTGTGCAATCTGCTTGTCATACCGCTGTGGGGGTTTTAGGTAGTGCGGTTTTACTAGATGATGTAAATTGGACATTTGTTTTATCAACAACGACACTATCCTTTTTAGTTGCGGTGCTAACAAAGTACGCAGATGGTCAAGAAAAGAGGTAATGGATATGTTGAAAACAAGATTGTTTGAGGTGTTGTTAATAATAGCATTGTTAATATCATGGGGGTCAAATAAAATATGATATATGATATGTTAGATAGCTTAATCAATCCCGAACTTGATAACGACATTAAAGAGTTTAATAAGTACAGATACATGAAGCAATATGTGTACAATAAACTGGACAGCTTGCAATGTATGTTTGATTGGAAGAATTTACCCAAAACCATACCACAGCGAAATTTGGAATTGATGTTACAATCATTTGGTAGATTATTCTTTACTAAGGTTGATGACGAATTTTATGTATTTAATGGCGGTCTAGGTGGCGAACCAAACGTATATTATGAACCTACGATATTTACTGTTGCTAATCCGGCTTTAAATTATAGCGCAGAGTTAGAAGTTGGTATTGACGGGGTTTTGATTCGTAATGATGCGTTAATGATGGGGGTTCTTCCGATCTGTAACAGATACGCTAGAATGTTGACCGAAAATGATATATCATTGGTGTTGAAATCTATCAATTACCGCAATGAAAATATCATAAGTGCATCAGATGATAGAACAGCGGAAAGCGCAAGGCAATATCTTGATGATTTAGCACTAGGAAAACTCGGGATAATTGCAGAGGATGAGTTTATTGAAGGCTTAAAGGTTGCACCCGTTAATCAATCGGGGCGAAATATTAAAGATCTGATTGAGTATGAGCAGTATCTCCGGGCAACATGGAATAATGATCTTGGGCTAGATTCTAATTTTAATATGAAGCGTGAGCGAATACAGGACGGTGAAGCAGAGCAAAACAAAGATGCGCTTCTTACGTTCCCGGAAAATATGCTTGAAAACAGACGTGAAGCGATCGAAGAAATCAACGAAATGTATGATCTTGATTTATCTGTAGACTTCGCAAGTGCATGGCTCAAAGAACAGTTGGAAAACTATACGCAGGGTGTAGATTTTGACAGTGATAAGGACACGCAGGTTAATGAGGATACAAGCGAAGATATTGAAAATGTGGATAATGTTGATAAATCGGGGGATAATTTGGAGGATGATAACAATGATGTAGATCTTGAAAATGTGGATGATACACAGGAAGATACAGAGGTTGTTAACGTTTTGGAAGATATTGCGGAAAATATTACCGAATTGACGGATACTATAAAGGGAGAAGATGCAGGAGGTGAAGAAGTTGAAGAAGAAACTATTGAATGATTTTTTCCCCGAGTGGCTCACAGGTAAAGGGTTTTTTACATATTTAAATCAGCTAAATATACCTTGGAGTGATTCCCCCCAGGTATTAAATGTTGATTATCACGGCGGTTACTCGGGAGGAAAAAGAGCATCACCGCTAATCATGAAACTGTTAGATTCTAACGGAAATCTTACAACCACAAGAATGATTGAACTAGCAAACACAGCGGTTTCTTTATTCGGTATTCGTTGGGCTAAAATGTGGGAGCAGACAGAACTACAGTATAATCCGATACACAATTATGATATGACGGAAAGCGAGATATTGAGCGGTTCGCATAGTGGTACAGATGCACACACCGGAACAGATACCCGTACACTATCAAGTAGAAAAGGCGAAAACGGAAACAGTAGTACAGAATTTGAAACAACTCGGAACAATACAGATTCTAATACTAATGTAACAGATAGCAGTATTGGTTCAACCGATTCAGTGTATGCGTTCAATTCTTCCGAATGGGAAAATAATCGAAAAAATGTTACGGAAAATGGAACAACCATAACTAATAACGGAACAGTCCAACAGACGGGAACGGATACCACAAGCGAAACACATACAAACACTATTGAGGACAGTGGAACAGATGCCTTGCAACATGGGGAAACGATCACCACAAGCAAAACAAATAGCGAAAACAGGACGCTTACACGTTCGGGCAATATCGGAGTGACTACCACAGCGCAGATGTTAGAACAGGAGCGCAACTTGTGGAAATGGAATTTTTTCCGGGATGTTGTATATAAAGACATTGATTCACTATTAACATTACAAGTTTACTAAGGAGGTTTTGAACATGGCAAAGAATTACAAAAGTGGTGTGCAGTTAGTTGATTTTAGCGGAACTGTATTTACCGCAGGTACAGCTACAACAATAGCAGGCGCACACACTGTAATAGCAAATCAGAACAGCAAAAGAACAGTGCTTCATGATTTTTCAATCGGAACTGTTAAATATCCGGATATTGATGTAGCATTATCTCTTGGTGAAAATGGCACTTATACAGGTAAGTTCCTATTTGGAACTGCTACAATCACAGTAACAATTAGCAATGCTGATGCTGTTACATTTGCAATAGCATGAACATAAGGAGGAAAATAACACATGAAAGTTACGCAGATCTATGACATATTAAATACAATGACAACCGAAACACTTGGTGAAAGTATAGTTCTTGCTGAGGACTTATCTAATATCGTTGATATTGGAAAAGCATTTGAGGATGCTGTTGGTTATGATGTAGTAACAAAGTCACTTGTTGATCATATTGGCAAGATGGTTTTTGTCGATCGTGTATATGGCGGTCGTGCGCCAAAAACATTAGTAGACGGATGGGAGTGGGGAGCAATTCTTGAAAAGATTTCAACATCACTTCCGACAGCGCAGGAAAATGAAAGTTGGGAACTTGAAGACGGGCAGGAATATTCACAGGATATATTTAAGAAGCCCGAAGCATTTGCTAAGTTCTTTTCTGATCGTGTCACTTATGATATTCAGCTGTCAATTACTAACGATCAGATGAAATCAGCGTTCAGTAATGCAACACAAATGAATAGCTTTATGTCTATGCTTTACACCGCTGTTTCTAATAGTATGACAGTTAAAACGGATGCGCTTGTGATGCGCACGATCAACAATTTCATCGGTGAAACTCTGTATAATGAGTTTAACAGCGGAGTATATACGGGTGCAAGTGGTGTTAAGGCTGTCAATCTTTTGTATTTGTATAACGAAACACTCCCCGATGATGCAACAGCGCTTACAGCTGATGAATTTTTGAGAACTCCCGAAGCAATAAAATTTGCTGTTAATACCTTCATGAATTATATGGACAGGCTCAAAGTTATGTCAACATTGTTTAATATTGGAGGACAGGAGCGTTTTACTCCGGAGGATAGGCTTCATGTTGTAATGTTGTCAGAATTTTATAATTCAGCATCTGTGTACCTTACATCTGATACATTTCATGATGAGTATGTAAGACTTCCGGAGGCTGAACGTGTAGTGTATTGGCAGGGTTCGGGTGTTGATTATGGTTTTGATTCAACAAGCCATATTATGATTAACACATCAAGCGGTCACACTGTTAATGTTAGCGGTGTACTTGGAGTTATGTTTGATCGTGATGCGCTGGGTGTTGCAAACATTGATCGTAAAGTAACATCACACTACAATGCTAAAGCTGATTTCACAAACAACTTCTATCATAATACCGCAGGATATTGGAATGATCTTAATGAGAATTTTGTTGTATTCTATGTAGCATAAGGCAGGTGCAGGGGGGTGGAAACATCCCCCTATTTTTTATCTAGGAGGTGAACAATTTGTATTCATATAAACGGATAATTGATACTGATTATGGTACTCTTACAGTATTCATTATTGCTATTGAGAGTACGCTAACAGCGGATGTTACAACCCGTGTAAATATTACAAACGCTGATAATATATATCCAAATATGTCAGCTATAGTAAGTACAGTATCATCAAACGCACATACACCATTACCAAATTCAAGACCTAACAGCACCAATGTCGGTAATGCAAAATTTTATCTAAATTCTGCAAAAACTATGTTAAATGTTGCAGATTCGTCTAATACACTTAGGTATGCTGTATATTTTGAAAATACCACTACATATGGGCTTGTTATATTTAGAGATATAAACGGCACTTGCTTTGGTACAACGAACCCATTATTAACTTATCAAACTGACGGTGCACGTGTAAAACAAGCTGCAACAGATTTATATTTTGGTGTTATTGATTCTCCCGACTATTTATCCGGAACTTATCCAATTAACGCATCACAAGCAACTTTAGATTTTTGGACAAATTTTTATAACGAAACATCCGAAGCACCAACCGACCCGTATAATAATAGTGGTTCATCTAGTGATAGCGGTGGTGGTGGTGGTGATGGTTTAGATTCTGTCAGCGGTTCAGATGTTGGCGATCCCGATCTTCCCGAACTAAGTGCTGTATCGACAGGTTTATTATCTATTTACACCCCAACATTATCACAATTACAATCACTAGGAAGTTTTTTGTGGAGTGATGCTTTTTCGTTAGATACATTTAAAAAGATATTTTCTGACCCCTGGGAGGCTATACTAGGTTTATCAATTTTAGGTGTAGGTGTTTCGGGCGGTACTGATACCGAAGTACATATTGGAAATATTGACACCGATATTTATATGCCAAAACTATCAAGCCAATATTATAAGTTCAATTGTGGAAGCATCACTTTAAAAGAAACATGGGGTAGTTATTTGGATTATAACCCCTATACAAAAGTATCCATATATTTGCCATTTATCGGTACTCACGCCTTAAATGTTGATGATATAATGGGGAAAACAATAAACCTTAAATATAACATTGATGTGCTTTCCGGGGCTTGTGTTGCTAATATCCAATGTGGAGGTACTGTATTGTATAGTTTCACAGGTTCATGTTCTGCAACTATCCCATTAAGCGGAAACAGCTATACTAATATGATTAACGGAATATTAGGAGTCGCTACATCAATCGGTAGTATGGTAGCAACAGGAGGCGCAACCGCTCCGCTTGCAGTTCCGGCAATGGCAAGTAGTGTAGTTAATGGCGCAAAAACAGACGTATCACATAGTGGCAATGTGTCGGGCATGGCTGGCATCATGGGCGTTAAATCAGCATACCTAATAATGGAAGTACCTCGAATTTGCATACCTAAAAATCAAGATAAATATATAGGATATCCTACTTATACAACCAAAAAAGTTGGTGATCTCTCGGGATATTGTGTTTTTGAAGATATTAAAATCCGGGGTAATAGTCATGCTACAATGGGAGAAATAGAAGAAGTTGAAAGTATAATGAAATCGGGGGTGTACTTATGAGCTTTACAATACATTTATATAATAATAAATCAGATAAAAATGTCGTTGATAAAAATATCACAAAAATTGCAACTATGACGGGAACGCTAAAAGATGAATGTAGCATTGTTACACCGGAAGTATTTGTTTCTATCAAATCAGATTCACATACTAATGTTGTAAGTGGTGCAACTCCTAGTTATAGTGCTGTCTTAAAGAATGTAAACTATTTTTACATACCCGATTTTGAGCGGTACTATTATAAAACTGATATGGTTTCAATCCGTTCAGGATTGTGGTTAATTAAAGGTAAATCTGACCCGTTATCAAGTTTTGCAAGTGATATTAGAGAGAGTACCGGAGTGCTACAACGTTCTGAAAAATATTGGAATTTATACATAGATGATGGAAGTTTGAAAACATATAACAACCCTAAGATCGTAACAAAACCATTTCCAAATGCGTTCAGCGGTAATAGTTATGTGTTTGCAGTTGCAGGAAGTTAAAAAAGGAGGTTAAAACATGAAAGTTTTAGATTATGTGAACAAAGCATTGACATTTAAAGGTGTTGTAGAAGGTAGTGCAAAACACAAGCAGATCATAGACATATATAACACTATTAAACCGCTACCGCAGGGATACAAAGTAAAATATACTGATTCGTGGTGTGCTACATTTGTAAGTGCAATAGCATGGCTTGTTAGTGGCGGTACAGATACCAAATTTCCTTATGAATGTTCGTGCAATAGAATGATTTCACTTGCCAAAAAGAAAAAAATTTGGTTAGAGGATGAAAGCACAACTCCTTGTGTTGGGTGGCTAATTATGTACAATTGGCAGGATTCGGGCAAGGGTGACGATACAGGAAATTGTGAGCACGTTGGAATTGTTACCAAGGTCAATAAAAAGACTTTTGAGGTGTTGGAGGGTAACAAGTCGGACAAGGTTGATATTCGAACACTAAAATTTGATAGTCAGTATATAAGGGGTTATATTGCTATTAAGTACGACAAAGAAACAACCGCAACCAAGAAGAAAAGTAAAACAACCATAGCCAAAGAAGTGATACAAGGATTGTGGGGCAATGGTGAAGCACGCAAGACCAAATTAGAAGTAAATGGTTATGATTATTATGAAATACAGAAAGTAGTGAATAAGTTACTAAGTAACTAAATGGTAACTATGAACACCCCTTTAGCATCAAGAAGCAATGCGCAACTTCTTGGTGCTTTTTGTTTCACATGAAACATCTGACGAGTTCGACAGGTTACCATGTGGTTATTGGTTACTTCGAGGTTATCG
>JAZURO010000262.1:0-2240 GCA_045606265.1 Eubacteriales bacterium | reverse complement strand
ACCTGTTCCTCGGCATAAGCGTTTCTTGCGGTAAGATGCTCCGATACCAGCGCATCTTCCAGTTCTTTGGGAAGTTCAACCCCGCTTTCCTTTGCAAGGTTGCGAATAGTTGCTCTTGTGAATGCCATAATTCAATCTCCTTTTCATCGGGGGCGGTTCATTGCCCTTTGATTGTATGTATATGCGGTTGTTTATACACTAATATTATACAAAATATTTTGCGTTTGTCAATGCCCCTCGGTTTAGGCGTATTTCATACTATCTTCCATAATTTTCCTATATTCTGCGTTGTGTTCAGTTGCCGCACGTCTTAACATATGGTGTGCTTTGTTGTTTCGGCTTCCTTCCTCAACGAAAATAGCATACTTTACATCGGTTGTGGTTTTTTCTTTGCTAAATCCAACATAAACGGCTTTTTCGTCCTCTTTGACTTCCCAATCGACAGAATTGGCAAGGTTGCCGGTTCGGACAGGTGTATTATCTTGCGTATATCCAGCCGCTTCCATTCCGATAATATTCAATCCTGCTCCGATAGCGGTTTCAAATGCTTGCAAAACTTTTTCGGTATTGTCTACTACCTTAATTGCCATTTCTTGCCCTCCACCGCATCCATTCAGCGTAACTCATGTTCTCAATCTCAATGGATTTAGTGCCACGGAAACTGCTGTCCTTTTTATAACTGCCTCTGACTTCACCCAGACGGGCGGATCGTGTTTCGTATTTTGTGTAAGGAGTTACATATCGAAGTCTGCAACGGCAACTACAAATTTCTGACAACGCTCCGCCGGGTTCTCTGGGATACTTTAATCCATTGTCAAAAGTAGCATCAAGGTCAATCGTTTCACTGTCAAGCAATCTGTGGCTGTCTCTGGTTCTGTTGTCCAAAGTTGCCCGCCATTGCTTCTGAACCTTAACTCCGATGTCACTTGCACGGTACATTCCATCAAGCCGTGCTTTGTTTTCTGCATCCGTGCCCATGCCCTCAGAGTGCATACTTGCAGAATTGTGGTTCTTTTCAACGGCACCATGGGCAGCTCGCTTCATAATGGCATAAGCACCCAGCAAAAGCAAAGAACCGGCAAGAACGGACTTTTTTAAGTTATCCTTGTTCCAGTCCGTGTCCTTTTTGCGGTCAACGGTTTGCTGTGTGTAACCGCTGTACTTCTCCGCGTCGGTGTCGGTTATTTCCTGCGGTTTGAACCCGTCAATATCCTTTGCCATTTCCGCATTGATGTAGTTATAGTTCAGTGCATAAATAGAGGGTGTCTGCGAATTGATGTATGCAGAGGCTTCCACATTTGCCTTGTACAGATCATCGGCAACAATAGCGGAAAGAGAAACAAATTCCTTGCTTTTTACAACTTGCCGATAAAAGCGGATATATGCTTTTTGGGCTTTCCGCTTTTCGTCCTCTGTTTCTGCGTCCTTGTAGGCTTGCAACAATTCCGTTGACTTTTCATCAATGGACTTTGCACAATCAGCCATCTTTTTTTGCACGGTCTTTTCCGCTCTGGAATAAATGGCAGACAGCCGCCTTTCCATTTCTTCCAGTTTTTCGTCTGTTAAACGGTGCGCTTTGTCTGCCATAAATTACTCCTTAAAAATTACCGCCGTCCAGCGGTGTGTCTGTGATGGAATCGAAGAAATTCCCCGAAACTTCGTCATAGAAGCGATACACGCCGTCTGTACCTACAACCGGCACCAGCTTCAGAACCTGTTCATCACCTTGCCACATTGCGAATAAGAATATCTTGCCTTCAAACTGCGCCGAGCCGATGCTGCCAGCAGCACCTCGGCAAGAGCCAAGCAGCAAAGAGCCAACAGTTTCAAATTCGTTTACGCTGCTGATGGTCGCTGCGCTGCCGGTTATGGTTATTTTTGAACTATCTACAACGCCGCTGTAAATCATGTCTGCGTTTGTGGTGGGGGTTTTTGTGGCGGTCTTATTGCCGAATCGCCAGCTACCACCCATATAAGCCGTTACCGATGCCGTGTTATCAGAACTTGCAACACCATACATATAGTGCTGTGTGGATCGCTCCCTTGTGAACGCCAATTGGATTTTGGTGTTTTGGTTGCAGATAATCCCCGTGTCAATGGTCTGTTCCCCTGTAAATTGGATATAATCCAATCGTCTATATCCAGCGGGAAGATCACCGCCACCACTTGATTCCACATTTACGATGACTTTGCTCAAACCATCGTAGCCTGCGTCGGGAGTAAGTCGGAGGCCAAGCGGT
>JAZURO010000261.1:0-17736 GCA_045606265.1 Eubacteriales bacterium | reverse complement strand
CCTTGCGAACTGAGCGGCCAGTTTTGCTGCAATCTGCACCATACCCACACGAGGTTCGCTGGAAGCGGAGATAATGCCGATACCAGACTTTTGAATCAGGTACTCATACCCTTTTCCGCTGATGTTCGCCGCATTGGGTGCTTCGGCAAGGCTCTCCAGTTTCATGTTCTTGAACGGAGCGGCATACATGCCGATGCCGGAAGTGTTGTTCTCCATCATGAGGTTGTCCCAAAGCACCGTGTACGCTTGCCTTGTTGCCGGGGAAATCTTGATGGGGTCTGCCTGGTTCGCAATCGCCGTGTCGATGGTTTCCATCTCGGCAAGAACACAGGCGATCAACGGATTCTGCAAGATCGCCAACTGGACTTGTTCGTAGTCTGCCTGTTGGATTGCATTGATGAGGAGTCCAACGAACGGAGAGATTACGTTCCTTGTGGTATCGTCAATCTCGAATGTCCAGCACTCAGCAGGAGGCAAGCTAACCCAGTAGAACCATTCTCCGTTCTGCTCGTAGACTTCCGGGTTGCCCTTGATGGCTCTCCGTTCGCTTTCTGCGCTGAACTTCTGAATGTCGATTTCGTTGTATACTATCTTCCCGTACTTTCTCGGAACGAAGTTCATCATCTCATCGAACATCGACATGAACAGGGGGCCGAACTGCCGTATATCCGTGCCGGGGGTCATGAAGTACATGAGATTGAAACTCAGAGTGTACTTTGACACGTTGTTGAATCCAATGATCTTCGTCCAATCGGACGGAAGCTGTTGCATGTAGGCGTACTCGCAGGAGTTATGCGACTTGTCAACCTTCGTGCGAAGATAATAGTGAACCTTCCCCATCACGCCGCACTGCCCCATTATCATGTGGGCCATCTGCGAGGGCTTCACCTTGCCGCAAATCTTTTCGAGGAGCCGCCATTCACGCTTAAATTCTTCTGACTTCGCCTCGGTTTCGTCCGCATACAACGGATAGTTGTACCAACGATATGTGGGGACATCCTGATAGGTCTTTATGATGTTGAAGATAGGATAGGCGGCATATCTCGCCCACTCCATTGCTTCACGAAGAGGTTGTTCGTTGTCCTCCGGCTTTCTGAGGAATCCTGCCACCTTATCCTTCGTGTAAGGATAGGCTGAAGAGGAAACTCCTTTTACCCGTCTATTCTGAATGTACGGGTTGTTTGTCATGGCGGAGCCAAAAGAGGTACGAGAAAAAGCCCCGTAGACGCCGCTGGCGGGTAGAAAACCATATGTGTCCACTAAACTGTTATAGTAAGTGGACAGCCCTTCCTTAGTCCTTTTCCCCTTTCCGGGGTTCTTTTCCGCCATTTGTCTCCTCCCACTTTATCTTCTCAGCTTCAAGCTCTTTTTCAAATTCTTGCAGAAACTCATACTGCGCATCGATAACCTTCTGAGGGTTATCGTTTATTTCCTGCTCTGCCATAGCTACGATGCAGCTTATGAGCCATTCCCGGCAGTTGTCAGGAAGATTGTTTATGTCCTCCTGCGAAAGTAGCGCACAGGGAACGCTTGGCGTCTCCTTCGTGAATACCAATGCGTAATTCGGCGTGATGAGCCGATACTTCTCATGGTTGATGTACTTGATGGTTTCTTCGTCAATGTGAAGAATGTACAACTTTCTGACTTTACCCAAGGCCGTTTCCTCCGATTCTGCCAACGCAGCGTCCCTTTACTCTTGTAGATGTTCTCGTTCCGTATACAGGCGTGTTTTCCATCATTTTTCCTTGAATGACGGATTGACTCCACTTTTGCCAAGGATTCTCCCCCTGTGCGTAAATGGCTTTATATTTGTCTTCGAGCATTTTCACAACTCTCAGCGCATACTTGGTTGCAGACCACATATCTCGCTGAATCGACTTGCTTATGCGCTCCTCGGTGAATCCGAACCCACTCATGCGCTTTTTCAGATTCCCAATCTGACCGCACAACTCCCTCGTTTTTAGGTACGGATAACTGATGGCAACATCCATCTCGTCCGTCTTGATCTTATGGAACAGTTTGTACGCTTTTATTCCTTCTTGGATGTTGGAGATGAGCATCTGCACGTTTCCGTGTTCCCACTCTCTCTCGGCATACTCGATCATGGCCGCATCTGAATCGTGGACGCCCTCGTTGAATCCGCCAGTAGCGATTATTGGGTATATTACTGGAAGTGCATTCGGCTGCTCCAACTCTGCATAATCGTGGTTCATACAACAAAGCGGAGGAAGACCGTCTCCCAAGTCCTTGTGAAGATGCTCTATCACGCTCGTTCCGTATGCCCTGGCATCTATTGCTATGTACGCTGGCTCCGGCGAGTTCCGCATCGTATAACGAAGCCAAAACTGCTTGAGCTGCCGTGCCTGTTCCAAGCCGTCCTTCGGAGGAGGATTGTCCTGCACGTAGACAAGTTTCTTGTCGAACGTGCCAGTTTCCAATCCTGTCTTGGGGTCACAGCGGAAAACAGCATAAGCGCACTTTGCATTGTTTCCGCCGTCTCTGTAGGAGTTATCGTTTCCGATAACGTATATCGAGCGTGGGTCTCCGCAATGGGAGTATTCCATCATCGTCAGTGTCTTGCTCTGTGTAAGAGTCAAGTCTCGCAGTATGGGGTTCTCGCTCGTTCCTGTCCAAACGGACTCCGCTTCTCGAAGGTACTTGTCGGGTGTCAAGTCATTCTTCAGCTTTCGGAGCCAGGATATTGTCCGTATGCCGGATACAACTGATACTGACGAAGGGGTATCAATCGCAAATGCGCTCTTCCATTCCATCATTTCCTTGTAGGTGTTCAGCCGCTTCTCAAATGCTCTGTTCTGTTGGCTTCCTGCGCTTGTGATGTAATGGAATGGGTTCTGTGGGAACAGCGGATCGGGCTTCTTGTCCACCATTCTAAGAAGACGGACAGCCGGGGTGACTACAGCCTCGAAAGTGTCATAATCGAATTGCTGCCCCGCTTCCTCCTGCGCCGCTTCCTCTGCAAGTACCCCGTGAATGTTGTCACCACGCATTGCTGTAATGGCGATACGGCTTCCAAACCTCGTTTCCAATATGAATCGGTCTGCGCTCATGGAAACAACGTTCCACAGGGATGTAAGCATAGGGTAGTTCTTCTCGATCTGCTTATATGTCTTGGAACATATATCGGCGGTCTGCTTCAGAGAGGGGCCATAGTAGGATTGCTGTATCCCTGGCCACAGTACGCCTTTCACCATGTCACCCAGTATGGCGTCATAGGTCTTAGTAGTACCACGGGAACCAGTTACAAAAACGCTTTGGTATCTGCAAAACGCTCTTAGTATTACCCTCTGAACAAGTTCCAACGAGTAGTCGCTGCTGTCACTTTCTATCAGATCAAGAAACTTATCTGGATACCATCTCCAGTAAGATATGAGTAAAGCGCAAGCAGTTTCATCATAATTGTCATAGTTCTGCTTGCGTTCTTTATCAGTATCCACCCATTTGTGTTGGGTCTTGCTGAATTTTTTACCTAACGGCATACGGAATCACTTCTCCCTCGGAGGAACTATTTCCCCAAGGTCTGCCATAGCATCCGCTTCCCTGTCGGTTATCCTTGGCTGAAGTTCGCCGTATAGGTCTTCGACTTGCAGGGACTTGGGGAGCATTCCAAGCTCTGACTCGCCGTTGTTGTTTCGGAAAGTGTTCATCCACTTGAGCATGATGAAGTCAACGATGTCGATGGACGTGCGGTACTTCCCTTTGTCTCCGTTGATGTACCGTGCTACTTCCTCCTGCGACATGAGAGTTACGCCCTTCTTTTCCAGGCGGTCAATCAACGCATCAGGACGTAGTGCCTCGACAGGCTTAACATCTCCGGCTTTCATGGACTCGGATGCCATGATCTTATCAATGGAATCCGTGTACTGTTTGACAGCGGAGCTGTTCCCTTCCTCAATGGCTCGATCACGGAGGAGCCGAATCTTGGCAAGGTCACGAAGGTTCAGTTCCAACCGCTTCGTAATGTTGGGTCGGTACTCCTCCGCAATCATGTCATAGGTCTGATCGAGCTTCTTGCAATCCGTGTCAGGAACGGTTTCGCCCCATTCGTGGTTCCACCGTTCTCTACGCTCGGCGTCCGTTTCCTTATGCTGGATCGGAGTCTCTTCCGTAAGCGTAGGAATAGGGGCAACCTTTGGTTTGCCCTCTAAACTTCTATGGACTTTTTGCTTCTCGATCTCGGCTGGCGTGGGCTTCTTCATTAGATGCAAACGCACAGCGTTGCGCCAGTAACCGTATTCCAGGTATCGTTTGAATCCTTCATGAGGATCGCAAAGCCATTCGTAGAATCGTTGGCAATAGCTATACTCCCAGTAGGCGCATCGTCCGGCAGATCACTCGTATCGGTGGAGTCCTCGATGTAGTAAACCTTTACGGGGACATTGAAGTAATTACCTTCTTTGATTAGAAACATTTGTATCTCCTTTAAGGGGAAACATCCCCTAAGTATTATCGTTTCTAAGTAGGTTCCCCAACCTACTGTCAACCCGCCCATCGGCAAAGCACATGCGCTTGTAGACCGACATACCTATTTTTGAGATCGAATATGTGGTGCTTTGTCACTCGGATGTCGAGCTATATGCTGCATCCGTGGGAACACCCCGGACTAAGCTGCGGAAGCACCGCCGCACACCTACCATTTTCGGTGATAGGCTCCCGTCCTGCTGATACGATGGCTATGTCAGTAACACACCCACCGCTGCGCATAATCAGCTTCGGCACTATTTGACGCGAGGGGTTTGTAATCGCGCATGATTACTGGAGCCGCCGGGTGGAATCGAACCACCGTCTGATGATTACAAATCATCCGCCTCGCCATTAGGCAACGGCGGCATAAACGAACCCCACGGATTGCTCCGTGGGGCGTTTGAAAGGAGGTGATGCTGACGAAATGGATCATCATTACATCCCTAATGATAGCATTAAATATACGATTTGCAACCCAAACACCATCTGAATGATGGCGAACTTGTGAACTTTTGCATATTTCGTATGCGTTTTTGCTATATTTATGCGCCGTTACACGATTCTGTACCAAATGTCAGCATTTTTATATTGCGTGTTATCCTGCTCCACGGGAATATCTGCGATGTAGAACACGCTGTTGATGTACTGAACACTTCTTGGCATGAGTGTTATGGATTTCAACATTTCCATAATCTTCTCAGAAACAAATATCTTTTGCGGCGGCTTTTCACTTTGTATGCAGAATTGGATCAAACTCTGCAATATGTCTTGAAGGACACTATTCAAATTCATTTCTGAAGCCCCTTTAGCGTGTTATTCCTTATTCGCTCCGCTACTTGCCCTGCCGTAAGTGGAATATAGAACTCCGGCGGAATGCAGCGCAGCTCCTCTTTCCCTATCCCTCTGTTGAGATCAACCACAGCAGAGCCGTCATCAATCAGCGTGTCTACTATTGGGTAATACTTTTCTTTCTTCAGACCGTCAAAGTCTTTAAGCATAAGTGCGTAAGTCATAGTTTTCTCCTTGCGTACTCCGCCATAAGAAGTGCTTCTGCAAAGTTTGAATCGTCAACCTTGCATCTGTCCGTCCGTTTTAGGATTGCATTCGGAAATAGCCGTTTGCACACATCTATTGCCTGGTTCTTGTCCGCCGTGATGGAAAACTCCTTCTTCCATTTCTGAGGACGGACCAGCTCGTAAGGAATCTCGAAAGCAGTCAGAAGCCCTTGGATGAATCCGAAGTTCTCTCCGAACGTAAACATGCTGACAACCCCTTGCCCCGGCATGGCGCTGACATGCTCAAGGCAGCACTTTGCTCTGCACTTAAAATTCTCCGTTGAATAGTCTGCAAGGATTTCCCTGTATCCCTCTACGCTGAACGGGTATATGATTGAACTTCCGTCTTCGTTTAGAACGGCTAATGCGCCGCTCTTGCCAGGATCGATTCCAATATAAGTCATATATTGAAGTTCCCTTCCCCAACTTTTCTTTGCATCTCTCGTGCTTTATCGTAAACTTCCTGATCTACATCGATTTTCAAAAGAGACTCCGTGAATGTCACGAGAAAACACATGTCGCTCAACACATTTGATAGAGATTCTTTTATCGCGTCTTCGCTATTATCCAATAGAGCTTTTTTGCCTTTTACAATAGCTCTTTTCCAAAGTCTGATGTCTTCCTGTGTAATGTCTGTGCTACTCATTTTTCTTCCCTCTCGTTCTTATCAAAACAAACTCTCTTGTTCTGCCTGTTGTATTATCATTGTGTCCAATCTCGGCTGCTGAATGTGCTTTTTGAACCGTTCTTCTTCGAGCCTGAAATACTCAGGATCGATCTCTGTACCCACGAAGTCGATTCCCATGTCCCACGCCGCAATTCTGCTCGACCCGCTTCCTAAGTGAGTATCGAGTATCTTCATTCCAGGTTTCGCATACAGACCGTAAACCCATTTGTAAAGCTCTACGGGCTTCTGCGTCGGGTGAAAGCGTTCATCGTCTTTCTTCCCTTGTGGGGCGAACTCAAACAGCTTTGCGTTGCTGTTGAACGATGTCCATGCGTACTCGCACATTGCCATCGAGAATTTATCGGAGATCGTCAGTTTCTTCCAAATCAGGAAGCATCTCGTCGGAGGAAGTTCAAAGTAGTTGCCGCCCCATATGATCTGATGCTTGGAAACGCGGAAAAGTTCTTCGAAATATTCTTTTCCTGGGGCCACGTCCCAAGCGATGATTTTTTTCGGTTCTCGTCCTCCCGAATCTTCTGATAGTTCTTCCGACACTTCCGCATCCCGTTTACGCGGTGTCGATTTGTACTTCTCGAATCGGCTTCCTGGATTCCCAAATCGGTTATACCGCTGCCCGACCTCTCTCTCTCTCTGCATTAACAGACTGTGAACACGGTTTGTCTTGGTGATACTTCATGAACCAACCCTTGCAACCGCCGCCCTCAGTGAAACCAGCGCCATACGGGGGATCGCAAACGGCGAGATCGAAAGCGTTGTCAGGGAGCGTTTTCATGTACTCCATGCAGTCGATATTGTATGCTTCGTTCATTCTTCCTCCATGTTTAATGGAATATAGTACGTTATCTGCGCACCGCAGTTCTCACAATGGCACTCGTGAACAATTCCTTCCCCTTCAATTCCATAGTCTTCAAAAGTAAAGTCAGCGTCCCAAATAACCGATCTGCAGCAACAAATTGAAACATTCGTACACTTGTCGTTCACCCCATCAGTAATCAATTTCAGGTTCGCTTAGTTCTCCATTCACACCACCGTTCAGGAGATTCATGTCCTTCAGAAACTGCGGAAGGATTCCGCCGATAACCCGCTTCTCGTATTCCTCCCGTTCGTGGCTGTCCCATGCTCTCATAAACTGGCCTCGAACAACATCTGGATTCTCGCTTGCGCACATATCGGCATATCCCATATGTTCCATCAGTTCCCATACATCAGGCGGACAATGACTCTTGGCTTCGTACTCCAAACCGGACTTTCTGATCTTCACAGGCTCTCCAAACTTAGCTGTTGGTTCTTCTTCTCGGATAAACCCTTCGATTGGAACAAGCCGTGCGCTGTATGCCCTCATCATTTCTGATGCAATTCCCCACGCTTCTTCGGCGGTCATCCTTCTCTTTCCGTTCATGCGAGTGGAATAATCTCTGATGTCTTTTATACTGGGCGGAAACTGCGATGTTGCTACTGTTGCCTTGACAGCAGCTTTGGCAACCTCGAAAGGAATGTCCTCCAGCATCTCCTGCCATGCCATAATCATCATCTTGTCAGCCTTGGCAAACTTATCGTCCCGTGGGAACAAGGATGATATAAGTGCGAATAAAGCAACCGTTTCCTTCTTTGTCATTCTCCGTCAAACTCCTCCGCTAATCTCTGTAAGTTACTGTATCTTTCCATGCCGTCAGACTTCGGCATATTCACCTTTGGACTATCCTCCCATCGTCTTTCCTTCAACCACTTAGCAGGATAGGGTATGTACTGGCCGCCGTCTTTTTTCCATTGATCCGTCCTCTTCCACATATCAATGGATTCAAGAAGCACTTCTAATGGGGCATCAATCTTCGCGAACTCTTGCCTTGCTCCTACTTTGTTGGCATGTACAGGATATGCTTCCCAGAATGTTATAAATTCCGGTGTATCTTCGTACTTCTTTCTTACTCTCTTCTTAACTACTTTCTCCGTATTAACTTCCTCAATGTTAATTGAGTTAATAGAGTTAGAAGAATTAACATTAGTATTACTAACACTAACCAATAGAGAGGTATCTGGAACTTCAGATACCGTATCTGAAGTTGAGATATGGTATATTTCTGCATCTTCTCCATTGAAAATGCCCGTCAGGTATTCCTTAAACTCCTTATCCTTGATGGACTCGATCTCCTTTTCGACCAACTTGCGGAACTTAGGACTCTCCGTCCAATTATGCTTGCTCCAATTAAGGATCAGCAGTTCGTATGTCTTCTTATCGTAGCGAATGAGATTGTACTTATTCTCGAACCTATCAATAAGGGAATTGATGGTTTCCTCTGAGTACCCCATCTCTTTCGCCACTTGGGTCTTGCTTACCTCATAGCAACCGCATAGGTTGGTGTGCAAGTTAGTGAGTAAGTACAGAAAAAAATACTTATCTTCCGCACTAAAATTGTCACTAACAAGATGGTCTGTCCAAAAAGACAGCTTTACTTGCCTGTAGACCGCCATAACTCCTCCTCAAAATAGAAAAGACTTCTCTTTGGCTTAATGTCGTAATATTTTTTTACCAAGCCAATTTGTCCTGAGTCGTTTTCAGTGATAAGCGACGCAATCTTTTCTCGAAACTCATCTACGCTTAGTTCTCCTTTGCACATATTACAGAGCGGACATGCCGGGACTCTGTTTGCCCCATTTGGGCCGCCTTTTGACTTCGGTATCATGTGGTCGATATGAAAGTTTTCAAAATCAAGTTCACAACCGCAATATGCGCAATGACCGGAAAGGCTATCGTATATTTTCTTTCGCATATTTGGCGTTGCAACTGTAGTATATTTTCTTCTCCTATAGATCGCCATCACGTTCTCCCTTCAAATGTTCCTCTAACTTATTCATACCTGGCAGGAACTCGCCAGTTTCCATGTCCGTGTACCTTCTAATCATCTCTGCGTTCTGCCGTTCTATGATTGCGTTCTTTCTCGCACAGAACTCTCGGCCATCGGCAGAGTAAGGTGGAATCACCATCTGTGCTTCGACAAGGAAGAACGGAAAGTTCTTCAGTTGGCTGTACTTTGGATCGTATCGAAGCATACCAAGGAAGAAGATTGGGTCTTCCTTCATGAGATATTGACATCCCTCTGCATATACTCCCTTGATATCGACCCGTATCTCCTGCCGTGCAGGACCGCTGCCCCCCAAGTAAACCCATTGCCGCACCGTGAAGACCTTGTTTCCGTGAATCTCTTGGTAGAACTTTACTGGGTCATACTTCAGTTCTCCCCACCCCCAACACAATGCCATAACCTTCTTGTAGGCTGCCAAGGTGGAGAGTTCGTTTACATCAGTCCACACGAAAGATCGGGTCTTTGTGTCCAACGACATTAAAGGCATAATGTTACTCCGAACTCATGCAAATGCCAGTAACGGAATCAATCCTAACATTGCTCACAGGGATTCCAAAGAGTGATGCAATTTCCGGTATCTCGTCTGAGGCTTTCATGTACGCTTTATTCCAACTTTCGGCTTCGATGGTGTACTTAATAGTTTCAACCCCCAAATCGGTATCACACACGCACACAACACGCCATGGACGCATCTTAACCGTGAACCGCATCTTGCTCATGTCAATTTCGCTGTGCATCCTTCTTTAGCCTCCCTCTTTGTTCTGCTTTGATTCCCGCTCCCAACACTTTGCGTAATGTTGCATAAGCGTTTGCGATAGCCTGGTGTACGGCTTGCTTGGACACTCCAAGTTCTCTCGCAATATCTGTCTGCTTCTCCCCTTCAAAACAACATTTCGTAACCAATTCCCTTTGGTGTGGGGTCAAGCACGAAAGAAGTTCATCAACATAGACATCCGACAGAACAGAATCCTCCATATCATCATCACAACATATCGTGTCGGCAATAGTAGTGAATCCACGACCTCCTTCGTGCTGTACTTTCGTCTTCTCGTTCTCGCTGACGGTCTTCGCCTTATCGTCATAATATTTCTTTACGGCGTTTGACACGCTTGAGTAGAATCCGTAGTGAAAATATGTTTTGAACGAACATCCACCGTCAGGATTCCAGCTGATTGCCGCATAGATAAGCGTGTTTATCGCTGTATCTCTTATGATTTCCGGCGGCGTAAGATCGTTCTTCCTCTTCCTGCGTGATATATCGGTTTCAGCATACTTCATCGCCCACGGATACCAATCTGCTATAAAGCTGCGTTGGGCATCCGTCAGCGGATCGAGTCCACGGAAGAACTGTCCCTTACTTACACTGTTTGGTAATCTTCTTTTCTTCTTTTCTTCCATCTCAATATCTCGCACAAATGCTCGTCAAGACGGATTCCTTGCATATGGTACTTCTCATCGAAAGACTTCTGCCCCATGCTCCCTGCCTCGTTGTGATGTTCTCGGCACAACGGTTCCACAAGCTGACCAAGATGCCCGATCTTTCTCCTGTTCCTGCCGGAGCCTACGGTTTCTACCTCGTGTATATCTGCTTTCTTTCCGCAGATAGCGCACCGTCTGTTCGCAACACAGGCATAAACATATCTGTCAACATCCTCGCATCTGTTTAGGAGCGTATCCATGCAGGGTATTGCGTTCTCAACGCAAAGGTTGATAAGCCAATCAATGAAGTCTGATGCAAGTTCCCGGCTTGCGCAGTTCTCATTGTTGGGGGAGAGCGAGAAAAGGTCTATGCCCTGTAAACGGCAGTAGTTGTCGGTCAAAACAAACCGAACGGATTCTTCGTCCGCCGTGTCCATAAGGTACTGGAGTTTCAACGCACAGAGCGTAGACCTAATCTCGTTTCTGTTAGTAAAACCGCTGATGTACTCCGTTGTGTCCCGCACAAGCGCGAATATTTTGCGTCGCTGCTCCGGGGTAATCAGCGGCTCCCTTATCCCAATCAGCGTAACATCCACCTCGTCTGACTCTATTTCGTGGATGCTACCGATATTGGAGATGTTGGGTACAGTGATAATGAGGGCATCAGTTTCTTCGTCATATGCTGTTATGTAGCCCTTCATAGATGCCCTCCCTTCCGTAGTTATTTCAGCGGATCGTCCTCCGCAGGGATAACGATCTCAGCGTTCTGCACGGGCGCTGCCACGAAATCACTTTCCGGGTTGTCAACATATTCAACCCCGCCAAGTTTCCCATCTTTCACCACGGCAACGCCCTGGTCATATTCAAGCGCCTTTTGCATCTCGACCGACATGATGCCCCATTTGGAGATCAACTGGCGAAGCATCGTTTTACAGGCTTGTGCATCGAAGTCCTGATACCAAAACGAGCTGTACTTCCACATCTCACTCTGAGGAATCTTTCCAGCTTTCAAATCCTCATATGACTTTTTATTGAAAGCCTTAGAGTATTTGTCGGCATGTGCCATCATCTTTTTCTTCGACCAGTACATTGCCTTGCGGAATCCATTCGTATACTCGAACATGGCATAGTATCCGATAGTTGGGGCTTCTTCACGGGCATCATCATCCTCGATGAGATTGACTTCAATCTCTTCAGTCATCGGATCGAAGTTAATAAGCTCTCCTTCCTTAATCGGAAGCACATTGATTTTGCGGTACTGGCCGGAACGAATGGCAAGCTGCACATATCCGCGGTAGCCAATTACAAAGGTCGCTACCTTGCACCCACGCTTCTTGTCATCGAATGGAATTAGATAGAATTGCCCAAGTTGCGGACTCGGCGTAAGGTTGAGTGCTTCGCCCAAAAGTCCGGCGGAAAGGATCGTGGAAGCATCGCACTCCTGGAGGGCTGGATTGACGCTTACCGCAGAGGTAATGTTCGCAATGAAGCGAGATGCCCTCTTGGGATCATTCAGGGTATTGTTGATTAGATTTTTGTATGCTTCAGATTGAATGGCCACTGAAAACTTCGGCCTTGCCTTCTGCGCCAAAGAGTTCGTGGGTGCTACCGGGTTACTTGCTGTTCTTGCCATCGTTTACTATCCTTTCTTATTTGTACTGGTGTTTTTAATGCTTCTTCTATGGTCTTTCCGCGATACAACCTTGTAACAATAGTTGTACTTGGCATCCCTGTGATTCTTGACCATTCCGCCAATGTGTGTGTTTCCCCATCACATGTCAAGAGATGGTTATTTCTTCTGTTGTTTTCATTTTGCAAGGCTGTTACCCATCGGCAGTTATCAGGTGAGTAACCCTTTTCGTTGTCTGCTCGATCAATCTGTAAACCCTTCTCATATCCGCTATGAATCGCCCACTGATAAAACGTGTCAAAAGAGTCGGCCCACTCACCGCATACGGATATTCCCCGTCCACCATAGTTTTTGTACTTTTGGGAATTTGCATTGCCGCATCTCTGCTTCATTGATTGCCATATGTGGAACAGAACAGTCTTCGACTTTCCGTGTTTTTGCCTGGAGCATCCGCAGGATGTGGAACGTCCGCGCAGAAGATCGCTGACATTAACCGTTCTTTTGTTTCCGCAATCGCAGATGCACTCCCATTGGTATTCCCCCTTGCCGTTCTTTCCGACAGCTTTTATTGCGGTCAGTTTTCCGAACTTCATGCCGGATATATCTTTCGGTTTGCCTGACACTTTCTACCTCCATTACTCGTATTTGAGTAAATTACTCAACAACTTGCCTAAATTAGACAAATTATTGTCGAATCTAAATTTGAGATTTGAGTTATTTTACGCTTCCGTACCGGATGCCATTGCTGACAAGGAAGTTTTTGAGAGCTGCTTTCTGATTCTCGTTGACCCACACTCGGAAATCAATCTGCTGAAGCGGCTTTGGAGTTTCAACAACGGCTTCATCTTCCTCTTCGATAACCGGAGCGGGAGTTTCGACTACTTCCTGCTTCTCCTGTTCTTCAGCTTTCTTGCGCTCCTCGAACTCAACGAGTGTGTTATGCTCTACAAGGACCTCGCCAAGATCGAGAGAATAGAACAGAGTCTTCATGAGCGATGCTTCGTGGGAAGATTTCAGACCCTTCACCACTTCGATATCAGCATAGAGTTTGTTGGCTGCGGCGGCGATCTCTTCCTCGATCTCTGCCATCTTGTACCCCTTGTTCAGCCACTTGGGGTTATAGACTTTCTCAAAACGGATGTCCTTCGCCAGTTCGCCAAATGCAAGTCCAAAGAACTTCTGAATCTGCGACAGTTTCTCGTCTTCTACCTTCTTCTCGAAAGCCTTAACCTGGCTGTCAATGTTCTGCTCGGCGGCTTGGATGTCGGACAAGATATCCTTGATCTTCGCCTCAAACTCCATGTAGGGAGCGTTGTACTCCTTCTTCACAGCCTTACGGCGGTCATCAATGGCTTTCTCCAGTTTTCGGAGATTTGCCAGGTCGGTCTTGGCAACAGGAATGGCGTCCTCTTCCACGATGAGTCCCTTATAAGGGGCTGTACGCTCCGCCACTTCCTTCTTCAACTCTTCATAGTTGAAGGTTACTGGTACTGGTTTGATTTCGCTGAGTTTTAGTTCAAGTGCCATACATCTCCTCCTTAAATCATTGGCAGTTTCTCCGGTGGCCGTTCGTTTCTTTCAACGAACCCCCAGAATTTAGTTTCCTCTTCGAGAAGCCATTGAATGTCTTCCTCGGCATCGTCACGATCAATGAAAAACTCACGGACCGTCCAATCCTTATCTCCCATCAGTAATGCAAACAGGATCACATAATCCCAACCAGTAGCAAGTAACTGATGTAGGCATTGGCAGTAGTAGTTCTGCGGCATCTTGCCGCTCCAATCCTCCCATTGCGCTTTTGTACGGAGAGTTGCGGTCTTGATCTCAAGGATTCCGTTCGTTGCCCCAAACCGTTTAGGGGAATCGGTAACAAGCTCCCCGTCCAATGTTGCTCTCAGCCATGTCCGTTCGCTCTGATACAGGATATCGAACTGGTGGTACTTTACCCTGTACTCAGGGTGCTTCAGTTTAAACAGTTCTCTGACCACAGGCTCCGCTCTGACTCCGAACTCAACAGCGGCATTGCCGATAAGAGTGTCACTCTTTGCGTTTCCCGTGATATGCTCCCACAGGGATACATTCGTTTCCCATTTGGACATCCCTACGGCGGCAGCGGCATTAGATGCCCCAAGTCCTGCTGAACGGCCTTTTAGCCACTCTTCACGATTCTTGTAGTGTTCTCTCTTCAGCATTCACCAACATACCTTTCATGAAGACATTTGTCGCATCCGACAACAGAACCCCAATCGTCTATATAGAACCATTCCGCTTCCTCTCCACATACGGGGCATGTTCCGTCCTCTTCCTTGTCATAGATTTCAGGGTCCATACTATCCTCGTATGGCTCCTGCTCAACTGACCTAATAATCGGCATCTGTTATCCTCCGCTTTCTAACTCATATCTACTTAGTTCCGCATCTGAATCCGGCTTTCATAATCTCGGATCGGATTCTCTGAATCTCAACAGGATCGCTCTTCGGTTTTGATAGTTCTGCCGCAAGTTCCCTGCGAAGCCCTGTGGCCTTTTCTTTGTCCTTGATCTGAATCATGCTTTACCACCTTTCGGAACGAACTTCCCTGCTTCTGCGGAGTCAAGTAGCTGCTCAAGATTCTCGCAATGCGCTTCAAGGACATCGTACTTTTTCTTTAGGATGATGTATTGCTCTTTCCACCCACCGTCCTTCTCTATAGCTTTCGCCATCGAAATGCCGATGTTCTTTGTGACGGCAATCCTGTCCTTTGCGTTCCTCTCTTCATCTCTCCTGCGATCTTCTCCGTACTTCCATACGAACAGGAACCATATTCCACCCAATACGATTACGGAGAAAAGGATTATTCCGGCTATCTTTATGGTTAAAAGCCGTTCAGCTGCTTCTTGAGCCGTGATAAAAACAGGATCGCCCATCATCCAACCCTCCTGTATCGCATGTAGTGAACCGTTTCTCCGAATCGGTTAGTGGATGCTTCAAACTCTCCCTGGATTGCGATTCCGCTCATTCGGATATCATGAATCCGTGCAGCGAGACGTGTGATTCCCAGGTCATTGAATGCGTCCATAGGGGTTATGCTCCCATACCTTTCAATGTAATGAATGATTTTCTCGTGTTGAGTTTCCTTACGCATCCGTACCTCCAATCTCTTCTTATGCAGTTTCAAGAAGTTTCTCAATGTTGACCTTGAACTTCTTGGAGATCAATGCGATCTCTTCCAATGTAAATGTGCCTGGTTCTTTGAATCTCCTGTACAGGCTTCGTTCGCCTATACCGATTGAAGCCGCAAGATTCTTTGGTGTCACATCCAGCAAGCGCATATAACGCTTGCTATTTGCCGGAACACATTTGAAATCCATTTTTACCTCCTTAACAATCTTGACATATTTGGCAGGAGGTGGTATAGTTCAGTTAGAAGTTTTGCTACACCGCTCCGCCAATGTGAGGGTTGAACTTTGTTTTGCCCTACGTCCTACAGTATAATAGTGTATTTTCTATTTGTCAATACTTTATTTTGAAAAAAACTATTGTTTTTTAGGAGGAGGACTAATGTACGATAGAATAATAGAAGAAATGCAACGTATTGGAATAAAAACCGTCCGCGAATTAGAAAGAAAGGCTGATCTTTCTAACGGATCGATTAAAAGCATTAAAAATGGAAGGATGCCATCATCTGACAGGCTTGCACGGATTGCCGATGTACTTGGTGTATCTTCAAATTATTTGCTTACCGGGAAACCGGACGATGATCCGTTCGATGACCCTACTCCTCCGGAAGAATATGCGAAGCAGAGGAAGGTTCTGCGGCTCTTGGAGGGCCTTTCCGATGAGAACTATAAAGCCGCAATCGACTACCTTACATTCCTGAAATTTAAGGAGGATATGAAATGAGAGATAGGATTCTAAAAGCGATGCGAGATAATGGCATACAAAGTATGGCCGAACTCGAACGGCAAGCGGGAGTTCCAAGTGGTACGCTTCGGAATATGGGGCAAGGCCACATGCCGTCTACTGAGAAGGTAAGGAAGATTGCTTCCGTGTTGGGGATAACCGTGGATTACATTATCAGCGGAGATGAAGCTACAGTTGAAGCGGGGTCAAATATGATTAAAACAAAAACGGAGCCTGTAAAGAAGTCAGGCTCCGCTATAAAAGAGTTTGCGGCGGTTATTGCTTCTCTGTCGGATCAGAACATGGAAGCACTTGTTGATTACGCACGATATCTTCTAAGTAAGCAAGAAAGAGATTGAGCTGCTTTTCACTTAAACTCTCAACTGCTCTTACCACGCTTTCGTCCATTGCAGAACCACCCCTTTCGTTAGATTGCGTTTAGATTCTACCACAGGAGGAAAATATAACAAGTCCGTTTATTGGACAATTAAAAAGGAGGTATATGGCAACACCAAGAAAACTTCCGTCTGGGAAATGGAGAGTCCAGGTGTATGACAAGGAAACTGGAAAGAGAAAGTCCTTTACAGCGGACACGCAGAGGAAAGCTAACCTTCTCGCTATTGAATGGCAGGAAGAAAAGCGCAGAAGTAAATCTATTGGATTAACCGTAGGTGAGGCTATAGACTCGTACATCAATGGACGAGATGGGGTTCTATCCCCTTCCACCATACAAGGATATCGGAAGATAAGGGAGTGCTATATATCAGAAGGATTCGCTGAGATTCCTCTGCGAAATATAACATCGGCTATTGTCCAGGAAGAGATCAGAACTCTTTCCAAATCTCTTTCTCCAAAGACAGTACATAATGTGAACGGATTGATCTCCGGCGCTATTTCTGAGTCTGCCCCGGAAATACAGCTTAACATTGCCCTGCCGAAGATGCAGAAGAAGTTTATCGAACTTCCTCCTGTAGAGGACGTAGTAAATGCCGTCCGTGGATCAGACATAGAACTTCCCGCCATGCTTGCCTTGTGGCTATCCTTATCTGTATCGGAAATAAGGGGAATCAATGTTAAGAACATTAAAGATAATGTGCTTACTGTCTGCGAAACAGTTGTGCAAGTAAATGGAGTTGCTGTTCATAAGAACTCAACAAAGGCTTACGAGCGCACAAGGCGTCTTGCTATTCCGCAATACATAATGGACATGATAGAGAAAACGGATGCCTATAAGCAGGGAGAAGGATACATTGAAACGAGAAGCGTGACGGCCATCGGATGCCGTTTCCGAAGGGTGCTTGCTAAAGCCGGAGTTCCGCACATGACGTTTCACCAGCTTCGGCACATGAACGCATCGGTAATGGCCGCATTAAATGTTCCGGAAAAATACGCTCAAGAGCGTGGAGGTTGGAAGACCCCACATACAATGAAGAGAGTGTACCAACACACTTTCAGCAGGGAAAGAGAGGTAGTCGATAAAACAATTGACAACTTCTTTGAGGGTGTCCTAAAGGCGTAATGTATACGCCTTTTTTTATTATGCAAAATGAGTGCAAGTCGAGCGTTCGTGTGCAGTTTCGTGTGCAGTTTTGGTTTCCGTGTGCAGTTTCGCGTGCAGTTTTTGATAAAAAGTTGTCACAAAGATGCCATTTTGTACCATTTATTTATCGTTTATCGATAAATTTTACCCTCAAAATCGGCATTAAAGAAAGAAAAATCC
>JAZURO010000260.1:0-2576 GCA_045606265.1 Eubacteriales bacterium | reverse complement strand
GCACCGAGACTTCGTATGCTCACTTTGTATGCGGTTGCTGCAGCGGAAAACCGACTGGTTGCCGGTACGGGCAATAGAAGTGAAGCTTATGTAGGTTACTTTACCAAGTGGGGCGACGGTGCTCACGATTTTAATCCCATTTCAGATCTCACCGTTACAGAGATATATGAATTTTTGCGCTATCTCGATGCTCCGAAGTGCGTTATAGAAAAAGCTCCATCCGCAGCACTTTTTGACGGACAGACCGATGAAACGGAAATGGGAGTAACATATGCCGAGCTTGACACATATCTTTCCGGCAGCGTTATTCCAGCAGATAAGAAAGAAATCGTTGAACGTATGCATAAGTCAAGTGAACATAAAAGGAAAGGAATTTCAGTTTATACGGATCAATAAAAGTGTAAGCGCAGATTCTTAGAAAAGAAAGCGTGTAGATATGGCAAAAAGAATTAGGTTTATAAAACGAATCAATCCCTCTGTTGAGAAATCGGCAGAGGGATTTTGTATCTCTATTGCTTATTTTTTTGAAAATGTTATAATAAGGAAAAAGCTGCAAATTAAATAGGAGTATGATATATGAAATTTCCATTTCGCGAACCTGAAAACACAGCTGTTATAACTTGCTGTCATATCATTGAGAACGGTGCGGATATTTTATATGTGTCCCACGATGCAGAGGACGGAATGTGGCAGTTTCTTTGCGGCGGAGCACATATGCAAGAACAAGCAAGAGTTGTTTCGTTGCGTGAAATTTTCATACTTGATAATACGGTATCTGAACTTGCAAATATGCCCTGCGGTTATATCGCAGAGAGAACGAATAAAAATTCAAAATGGAAGATTAAAAAGAAATAAATTCCCTCTTTTGCCGATAGCACCACAGGCTGCTATCAAAGAAAGCAAGTAATTGCTGACTTTATAAAACAAAATTATACGCCTGAAGAAATTCGGGCGGATTTTTCTTTGCAAAGTCCTTTTAATAGGATGGTTAATGTGGTAATATGGATGAAAGAGGTGAGAAAAATGATTCTTTCAGGTGGAAAAAACAATTTCCTAAATAACGAGTTTTCCTTTTGGGAGTGGTCTGCTCCTGTTCTTCAAACACACGAAGAAGTTATGGCCAAAATCAAAGAACTAAAATTGCAAGGTAGAGTAATTAAGGGATTCTACTCTGTCGGTATGGGTTATAACTGGACTGACGATAACATTGGAGAAGCGATTTATAATACTACCGAAAGAATGATTAAGGAGAATCGTATTTCTTCAAGAGGCCCGTTTCCATTTTTGCCAGAGGGAGTTTATATTCCCAGATATGCCGAGATTGATGAACCTTTTTTGATTGAGTTTGAGGACGGTGACATCCTTGGTGTTGATTACAGCGAAGGTAGTTGTGTTCGTATGGAAATGAACACCATCCCAAAAGGCATAAAGTTCGGAACCAACCGAAGAACATTCCACCCCAATGTTTTGTTCAGTAGTCTTATTGGGAGAGAAATTGTTGCGGTCGAAGTGACCACTTCTACCGAACTGGATGAGTTCACTTGGTCACACGGTCTTGATATCGGTGAGCAAGATGCTTACATCACAAAGATATCTTTTGTGTGTAGAAAAGACCGAGAATGGGAACGTGAAAAGTTAGAATTCACTTCGTGGTGTGATTATGGTATAGTTGGCATAACGGATTACGAGGGTGCACCATTGAAAATTCATGCTCCTGATGTAAAAGAAGTTGTTGCTGGATTTATTGATGAAGAAACATTAAATCTTCAAGACGATTTCTCCTTCGACGAATAATTTCCCCACTTCTCTAACTGCAGCTCAGGCTGCTATAAAGGACTAAATTCCTAACACAAAAAATTGAGCCCGCAGAAATCCCGGGGAATTTTTTATTGTAAAACATATTGTGATGTGGTATAATTATATTATTGAATAATGAATTGAGGTGAGGTTATGCTTGATAATAAACTGGGAATTGCATCTTCGGTTGAACTTGCACGTGAAGAGGAGCGAATCAGCAAGAAAAAGGCGTTGGAATTATTTGAAAATGGTACTCTTGACAGTTTAGATGCAGGTAAATTCTCTTCTCTTAAGGCTATTCATAAGGCACTTTTTGAAGATGTTTATGACTTTGCAGGTGAAATTCGCACAGTTAATATTGCAAAGGGCGGTTTCCGTTTTGCTCCGCTTATGTATTTGGAACCAGCTCTCGAAAATGTTGAAAAAATGCCCCAATCCACTTTTGACGAAATCATTGAAAAATATGTTGAAATGAATATTGCCCATCCGTTCAGAGAGGGTAACGGCAGGGCAACTCGTATTTGGCTTGACTGTATTTTGAAAAAGGAAATAGGTTATGTTATAGATTGGAGTCAGGTTGATAAGGAAGATTATCTGCTTGCTATGGAGCGTAGCCCAATTAAAGATATTGAAATCAAACATATTCTGAAAAATGCCTTAACAGATAAAATAAACGACAGAGAAATGTTTATGAAGGGTATCGACCATAGTTATTACTATGAAGACTATACTACTTTCAAAACAGATGAACTGTGATTTCCCCACTTTGCTAACTGCCC
>JAZURO010000259.1:0-4812 GCA_045606265.1 Eubacteriales bacterium | reverse complement strand
CCCCTCGAACACCTCATCTGTCAAAGATGCGGCAGGGTATTGGTAAACCCCGTCATTAAAGACAGAGCCAACGATGCGGAAGTGTTGACCCTCCTGTAAAAAGTCAAGCGGCGCAATGCTTCCACCGCTGATAGCAAATGTGCCAAAATGTCTACCATTCGGCACTTCAAAATAATTGCGGATTTCCGCACAAATTTCGGTGAGCATCACGCCGCCTCCTTCGTTATTCTTCGTCTTTCTTTTTCCGTGTCCGCTTCGGCTTTTCCACGATTTCCTCAATCAGCGGAATGCCCAGCCGGTTCTTATCGCTTGCCAGTTCTGCGATCCGTTCAGCATCAACCTCAACGCCATTGTGGGGGAAGATGTCCCCCACAGAATAGGCGTGATGTTTATGCAGATCAGTAAACGCTCTAATTACCCGATACATTACGCACCAAAGCTAATCTTGGCAATGCCATCAAGATACTCAGCCCACAGAGCCATGCCCATCAGAGCGTAGCTCTCACCAACGGCAGTAGAGTAATTGCCCTGAGCATGGAAGCCCACAAGGTTGGTCTCGCCCTGAGTAGTGTAGTTCAGGCCAAGACGGGCAAACTCGCTGTCAGCGGGATCGACATAGTACAGGTCAATGTTCTCGGTGGGGGTGGCGATTACGGTACCACGTTCAACCCAAGGAGCGGGGAGCAGGAACAGAGTGGAATAGCCAAGGAAGTCCTGAATGTAGGTCAGACCAAAGCGGGTCTGCACGGTAATATCAGCAGCGCCCAGATAGTCGTAAGCGTCCAGAATGTTAGCAAAGCCAACAACGGAGGTCACATCCTTCTGCATAGTAGCAAACTTATTCAGAACCTCGCCCTGAGCCTTTGCCAGAGCATCCTGCCAAGTGGCAGCGGACACATCACCGCCCAGAGTGCCGGTGTTCAGGAAGGTGTAGAAATTGGTAAGCACAACATTCTGGAGCTTGGTCAGGAACGCATCGTCAGACTTCTCAACCGCAATCTCAGCGCCGTACTTGTCAACATCCTCGATAGGCACAGCCTTGGCATACTTCTGGATTTTCAAATCGCCCTTGGCAACCTGAGTGATAGTGGCCTTGCTATAAGGGATAACATGGCCAGGATCAACATTGCCATCCTCAAGAGTGACATCGGCGGTGTAGGAAATAAGCTGAGTGCCAGGAGCCTTGCGGATGGGGCGCATAATGCCCATAATATTACGCAGGGCTTCCCAATTGTCGTTAAAGCGAGTTACAAAATCAACCTCTCTGGCGGTAACATCGGTATAGGTGTTAGGCAGAGCGGTGCGGGGGTTAGTCAGAGTTTCAACAGCCATTTGCTATTCTCCTTTTACATAATTTGATTTTCGGCAAGTGCTTTTTGCCGCTCAGAAGCGGACATAACATACCGACCCTTATCGTCCTTTTTGTAAATGTCCTCTTTGGTCAACTTTGCACCGCCGTTGTTTGCAGGGGGAGTGGAAGTCCTTGCACCTGTGGTCGTGGTAGTGGTGACATACTCAGCCCATTCTTCCTTGACAGCCTTGATATGGTCACTTGCGCCCTTCAGCTTTCCGTCTGCTTCAAGTTCAATCTTGTCCCATTCGGCGTACTTGATGGCTTTCTCAATGCCCTTTTCGCTCAAGCCCGCATCCTTCAAAATGGTCTTGTATGCTTCCACTTTCTTGCTGTGGGTTTCCTTTGCCTGTACATCATTCTTGTACTGGTCAAATTCGCCCTTCAGCTTGTCGTGTTTTTCCTTCCAGCCATCGTCACCTTTGGCTTTCAGATCGTCCAGTTCCATTTGGACGGTTTTCAGCTTGCTTGCATCCTCCTTGTAGTTGTCTCTGTCTGCTTTCAGAGAATCCACAGTCTCGGAATGCGCTTCAATGATCTGGTCAATCTTTTCTTCCTCGATGCCCATTGCTTTCAGCATCTTTCTGGTAAGGCTCATAAAACAATCTCCTTTACTTCGTCAGCGTTGCTTCGCTGTTCGATTGTATATTTATGGGTTTATACATAATATTATACAAAATATTTTGCGTTTGTCAACGCCCCTCGGTTATAGGGCATCGGCTTCTTGCCACGCCTTATAAATTTTTGCGCCTTGAATAGCAATCCAATCAACCATTTCTTCATTCTTTGCCCAAGCACCGCCATACTCAACGGCATTATCCCGAAGACCGCTTTCGTAGAAAAATGCGTGGACAATTTCGTGCTTCAAGTTTTCTTTTTGGCAAGAAACAACGGTTTTTTCGCTTTCGTTATCCCATCCATCATAGGTGTGCATATCACACAGTACGATTTCTCTTGCCCACGGGTCACAAAATCCTGCATTGTGCTGTTTTGCAAATGCTTCTTCCTCATCGTACTTTTTCACAATGATTTCATAGGGTGTACCCAAAATGTTTACTGTCATTTTACCTCCTAAATATCAATGTCCCTCGGTTTATGCGTGTTTCATACTATCTTCCATCAGTTCTTTGTATCGGTCAGCGTGTCCAGATGCCGCATTTCTCAAAATGTGCCGTGCATTGATGGTTCGGCTTCCGTTTTCAATGAACACAAAATACTCGACATTGCTGCCCAAATAAACCGCTTCGCCTTTTTCTCCCTCAGCCGTTCCACTATAAGAGCCTTTTCCATCGCCTTTGTCGGCTTTATAGCTTTTCACTCTTGCACCTTCACCGGCAAGAGCCGATGTAATACTGTTTCTTGCCAAGCCAGTATCAACGGGCATATTGGGGTCTTCCTTGGCAAAACCTTCCGCTTCAATGCCGATTGCCTTCAATCCACGGATTTTGGCTTTTTTAAGTGCAGATAAAACCTCTTTTGTATTGTCCTTATAAGTATAACTCATTACCGCACCTTCTTAAATCCTAAAACTTTCGCCGTCATGGTGCATCGGCAGTTGTAGACTTCTTCCGGTCTGCCGTTAGGATCGCCCGGATATTCCAAACCATTTGAAAATGTTTCGTTGGTCTTTTTGGTTTCGCCGTCCAACATTGAATGGGAATGTCTTGTTCTTCCATCCTTTGTGGCAACCCATTTTTCTTCAAGAATTATTCCATCTTCTTCTGCCCGTCTATGGCTGTCAAGTCGCCCTTTATTTTCTGCGCCCGTAACCATTGTTCTTGCGTTTCTGATTGCCGCCGTTTCGTCCATTCCGATTACTTTTGACAATCGGGTTGCGATTCTGTCCATCGGCTCGCCTTGCAAAATGCCTTGCAAAACCTCGGAGTTCATTTTTTTGACATTCCATCGAACGTCTTTCTTTTCATCCAAATATTTGTACGGCAAAAGACTTTTTTCCGTTGTTGCAAGGTTTTTAACGGTATCAGCATCGACCAACAAAAAAGAGTATCCACCAACGCCATTAACGGTTTGAGCAAGCGCATTGTAATTTACGGAATAGATTTCGGGCAGCTTGCCATTGATATATGCCAATGCGGTTTTGTTCACATTCGCCAATTCAACAGCAGTTTTTTCAGTCAAGCCCTTAAAATAACTGTTCGTTAAGGTTAATTCTCGCTTCGCTTTTGCCAGTTTTCTTCCAGCTTTTCGGATTTCTTTCTGATCTCCGCTTTTTTTGGCAAAATCATAGGCTTTTTGCAGTTCGTCAATTTCCGCTTGTGCTTCCACAAGGTATTCTTTCCATCGTTCACCCGTTTCCTTTTCCGCTCTGGAATAAATGGCAGACAGCCGCTTTTCCATTTCTTCCAGTTTTTCGTCTGTTAGTCGGTGCGCTTTGTCTGCCATATTTCCACTCCTTATGCTTTCTCCACGTACAGCCCCACCAGCTCACTCAGCGCATGATACACGGGATTGCCCGTGCTGCGTGTGCAGAGATAGATGGTGTAGTCCTGTACATAATACAGCCCCTCCACCAACTCCATGTTGCCGTTATAGGGGATGGGGTCGTCCTCCGTCCCTGCGTGCGTCTCGCAGACCTCTGCGTACAGGCTCTCGGTACCTGCACCAGGCGGGTAGTGGGCTTGGATGGTCAGGCTGGACTGGATGACCTTGTACAGCTTATCGCCGTGGACAAACTTGTACCCCTGCTGCACGGTCTGACCGACGACCTCCTCAAAAGCGGGGTAAAAGGACTGCATCCGCAAGGCGGTGTTATCGTCCACGGTCAGGGTGTTGATTTGCTGGCGCAGGAGCAGCGCTGTGACCTCAGATTCCGTCAGCGGACGGGTGCGCTCCAGCAGCTCATGGCGTGTGCGTTCCCTCTCCCATGTGGATTGTTCTTCGGGGGTCATCTGCACATCCACAAGGAGACCGTCTATGTATTGCTTAATTGTCATGCCCTCAACCCCCATACCACGATTGTTGACCCGATGCCCATATTGTTGGCAAGGCTCTGCGTGCCAAACAAAAGGCTTGCCACTTCTGTGTCGGTCGTAACGACCATGTCACTGTTCATATACCCGACTTGATGAACGGGTGCAGAACTTTCCCCGTTTGACGCCCTCCAAACCGCAATGTGACCCAGCGGGGACAACATAATCATGCCGTATACCCCTGTGTCGGCTGCGCCGAAGTAACCGGCGCAGCCCATCAGCTTAGGCCCAGCTTCTGGCCAGGGCCCAGAGTAGTTTACCGCCAGATATACCCCTTTTGACGTTGTATTTGTGCTTGTCCCCACAAGGTGTATATGCACAGCAAATGCCTTAAATCTTCCGGGGGTGTCCAGCGTGACGCCGACAGACGCTACCTCATCCTCTGTGACCACGTTGATGAGTTCTTCCCATCGGCTCCCGTCCCCGCCTCCCCCCGCCGTAAAAGTCGGAGGCCAAGCGGTCTTAGGAAGA
>JAZURO010000258.1:0-8995 GCA_045606265.1 Eubacteriales bacterium | reverse complement strand
TAAAATAATAGTGTACATATAATGCACAGTAGTGCGCCGACAAAACGTGCTTGTGGTCTTACAACCACATTTTGCTTCGCAAAAACGCAGTTTTGCTATATTATGGCAAAGTACCTAAATAAAAGAAATGCCGTTTCGCCTGCGCGGCGGGCGCCACCTTTGAAAAGGTGGACGAAACAATAGCGCCAAGTGAGTGCGAACATATCGACGCAATCCAAATTCACGGCTACAATGAGCAGTAGCAAATCGAGGTTTTTTCGTGTTCATACACGAAAATAACAATGCATTGAATATTCGCAGAATTTCAATGCTCGATTTGCGCAAAATCAAGTAAACTCTGCGCAAACTCTACGGCTACGCAATAAAAACCATTCAAGGTTTTTCGGGGGTGTGGGGACAGTTTTTCAAAAATGTCCCCACATTCTTATTTTGTAACTTTTCAAAAAAGCCCCCACAGTCTTAGTCTGTAACTTTTCAAAAATGTCCCCACATCTTCAATTTGTAACTTTCCTGATAATTTCCATTAATTACTTGTTACCGAAGTAGTTGTAAATATACTCCTTAAAGCTCTTGTCGCCTGTTTTTGTATCGCCAACGAGGTCATGAGAAAGAGTCCACTTTGAGAAGAGGATAATATCGTGCTTGCCCGCCTTTTTTATTTTAGGAAGGTTGGCAAGAATACCGAAGAGCCACTTGGGAGCCCACTTGATTTTAAGGGGCTTGCCTGCCGCATCAAAGCACATAGCAGCCATTTCCTCGTATGAATACGTTTCCTTACCGCCAACATTGTATGTAACGTTGGTATCGTTCATATGGTCAACAATAAAACGAGCAAAATCAGGACAGTCAACAACGTTTGCCTTAACGTGACCGTATCCTTTAAGCAATTGCATCTCACCCTTGTCAACGTAGGGCTTGAAAACCTTTGCAATGTCATAGAAATAGCCCGTGGGACGGTAAATTACGTATTCCATTGGCTGTTTCTTGATTTCTTCTTCAACAAGATATTTTGCGTGGAGCATAGGCACTTCTTCTGCACCCGGCTCGTCGCAGGAAATAACTGAGATGTAGTTAAATTTCTTAACTCCTGCTCTTTTACACTCTTCATAGAGGTTCATATTGCCCTTGTAGTCAATGTCATAGGACGTAAAACGTGTTGATGCGCCCGTAAGGCCCATTGTTGTGATAACAACGTCAGCACCCTCGCAAAGACCTTTCAGGGTTTCGGGATTTGTGGCATCAATTGCAACAAAGGTGTATTTGCCCTCTGTTCCTTCAATTTTGCCTTCTTTTAAGTCTGCCGCAACGATCTCGTGACCGTCTGAAACAAGACATTTGAGTATATCGGCGCCAAGATTTCCAAATGCGCCCGCAAGTACAACTTTCATATTTTTTTCTCCTTAGTTGTTTTTTTCGTTTGAGTTTTTTTGTTTGAGAAAAGTTACAAAGATTTGGATTTGCCACTTTTTGAAAAAAGTTACAAAGAAAGGGGTTTCTGTTCTTTTTCGAGAAAAAGAACCAAAAAGCTTTTTTATAGGACTTCGTGGCAAGATTTTGCGCAAATCGTGTTGCCTTGCAACACATAACGGTTTTCTCGCCATTGGGCAGGCGGCTCGAAAACCTGTGATTTGCTACCTTACGAATAGACACAATATTTGCACAAAAGATATTGTTTGGCAAAGTATGTCAAGTTTAGTTGCTACTTTATACAAAACAATGTTAATTTAAGCATAAGAAACAAGATACAAATTTGATGTCTGCGTAGAAATCGAGTAAATTTTAGAAAATCACTCTGAAAGAGGGGTTTTCGTAGTACAGACAATAAAATCCTTGGCGAAAATTCATTTTCGTAAAAGGATTTTAGTGGGTGTACCGATAATTCACCCGTGAATTATCGAAAAATTTACGCAAAGTTTGTAGAAACCCATCAGCAAAAGTTTTTCGGGGGCGGGGGGGCGGTTTTGCAAAAAAGCCCCCACATTCCTAATTTGTAACTTCCCACATCTTCAATATGTAACTTCCCCAAACTACAATTTACAACAAATTATTTTTTCTTATTTTTCTCTTTTGAGCGTTTATCGTTAATAATCTTCATATGCTCTGCGGTGATGAGGGTAACGTTGTTCTCCTTAGCCCAATCAACGCAGCCCCTGAGAACGACAGAGAGGAACACACGGGGCACGCCGAGAATTGTTTCAAGCGCATCGTCGGTGAATTTAACCGTATCGTCGGCGCGGTCAGCTGCATAGCGAACGGAATCAAGGGATGCCTTTCTCACTTGAAGAAGCTCGGCTCTCATTTTAGTTTTTCTGTGGAACCAGAAATTCTTTGAATCACGGTAGCCGTAGTCAACGGGGAGAGCAGGAAAATCCTTTGCCTTTACGCCACGGATAATAGCGTCGCTGTATTTCTTCTTCATCAGAATTTTATCAATTTTTAGAATAAAGTGAGCGCCGAATTTACTTGTAATTCCGTTAAAGTCGTGATACGGGCCCTCATAACCGTTAAGCTCGCCGGGGAGATCCTTGTCGGCTCCGTCAAGCTCACGAACCCAGGTACATTCAATTACCTGAATTGCATCAGTAAGCACCATTGGGCGCTTATCCTCAGGGTCAAGCTCCTCAACCAAGCTCTTTTCAAGCTTGAAATTGCATTTTGGCATTTTGTCCTCGGGCTTGTCGCCGGGCCAGGAGAGCTTTACTGCCTCCTTAAAGGTGCTTGGCTTGTCGTCAATGAAATTGAGTGCGCATTTTCCGTTTCTTAAAATGTTCTGCGCTGTGTTGGATGAGTTTCTGCAAGAAAGAAGCATTGCGTAATAGCCCTTGCCTGCAACGTAATAGGGTTGTACGAGTGAGTATGGGCCAAGATTTGTTGTTCCGTCCTCACAAAGAGTAGAGATGATTACAGTGGGCATTGGGAAAAACAGTGAAGTCTGATAAAAATTGTCCACTATTCTGAGATTTTCAAAGCTGCTCATTGGTTTTGTCTCCTTTGTATTTTTTGAATTTGTTTTTATAAAAAGTTAGTTTGCCACAAGGCGCTTGGGCGGTCGCTTTTACAAAAGCGACGCAAAACTGTCGCATTGGTTTGTACTATTTTGCGTAAATTTTCGACGGTCATTTCTTTATCCGTTACTACGAAAATCCCTCTTATAGAGTGATTTTCTAAAATTTACTTTGCTTCTTCGCGTCCATTGATTTGACAATCGCACTTAACAATTATGCCAAACAATATCTTTTACATTAATAATGCGTCTATTAATTGAAGTAGCAAATCACAGATTTTTGAGGTGACGAGAAAATCGTTATGTGTCAACGTGTTGACACGATTTGCGCAAAGTCAAATGGAGTTTGTACAAACTCTGCGGCTACACCGCAAAAACCATTCAAGGTTTTTCGGGGGTGTGGGGGCGGTTTTGCAAAAAAGCCCCCACAGTCTTAGTCTGTAATTTTTCAAAAATGTCCCCACATATTTACTTTGTAATTTTATTAATTATTTTACAAACAATTTGCAGACAATGGCTGCGATTTCGTCATAATCTTTTTTTGCCACAGTCCATGTAACGACCGCCTCCGCAACGAAGAGCGAGAGGAAATCGGCATTTTCAAATCCCGCAAGCACGCAGGAATTATAAATTGGGACTGCCACTTGGTTTCTGACAAATTTGTGGTAGCTGGGACCCGAGATATTAAATGCCTTTACCGCCGAGGGAGCAATAAAAATGCTGTTATGTGTAGTAATAAAATCACTGACCTCCAAATATAAGGCATGCACTACGACCATAGGATCGCTTTCGTCCTTGTACTTTTCAGTAATGTTGGCAATTCTTTTTTGCCAGTCCTCTAACAAGAAGGTAGCGATAAGCATATCCTTGGACTTAAAGTAATTATAAAATGTTCCGAGACCGATTTGACATTCCTTTGCGATGCTTCTGATCGTGACACTTTCATAACCGTTTTCGGCAATCTGCTTTTGTGCTTCTGCAAGAAGCTTGCCGCGAACGTTCTCAATAATTTTGGGCATAAGATATCATTCCTTTCTTTTTATGAACTTGTTCACGTCAATTATACCCCATAATAAAACGATTGTCAATAATTTGTCAATATTTTGTTGCTAATTTTTTACATATTTTTGATATTTTGAACAAAAATACAATTATTTTGACAAAAAAGATTATTTTTTTGTACAAAGTCGAAAAAATAATTTATTTGAACATATTTTGTTGACAATACTATATATGTGTATTATAATATATACTGACACAATATGTTGTTACAATTCGATTAATAAATACGCAAAAAATATATAAAATAATCAACATTTGGAGGTAAACAACTATGGATTTCAAACAATGGCAAGGTTTTGAAGGCGAAACCTGGAAAAACGAAATAAACGTAAGAAACTTTATAAAAAAGAACTATACACCGTATCTTGACGAGCCCGACTTTTTGTGCGGCCCGACCGAAAGAACAAAAAAATCAATGGAAAAGCTGAATTCCCTTCTCAAAAAAGAGATGGAAAACGGCGGTGTGCTTGATATTGACGTTGAAAAAACGTCAACTCTCACCTCACACGCACCCGGCTATCTTGACAAAAAGACCGACGTTGTCGTCGGCTTGCAAACGGACGAGCCCTTAAAGAGAGCCGTAAACCCATTTGGCGGTATGAGAATGGCAAGAAGTGCCTGCAAGGCATACGGATATGAGGTTTCCGAAAATATCGAAAACGAATTCAAATATACGAAAACGCATAACGACGGCGTTTTCAGTATGTACACCGACGAGATCAAGGCGCTCCGTCACTGTGCGCTTCTCACGGGTCTTCCCGACGCATACGGACGAGGAAGAATAATTGGCGATTACAGAAGAGTTGCTCTTTACGGAGTTGATCTTCTTATCGCATACAAAAAGGGTGACAAGGCGTTCTACGGCAAAAGACCTATGGACGTTGAAAATATGAGAACTCTTGAAGAGCTTCACGATCAGATCGGCGCTCTTGAAGACCTCAAAAAAATGGCTGAATCCTACGGATTTGACATTTCACGTCCTGCGGCAAACGCAAAAGAAGCGATTCAGTGGACGTATTTTGGCTATCTTGGAGCAAACAAGGAGCAAAACGGAGCCGCAATGAGCTTTGGACGTTGCTCAACCTTCTTTGACATCTATATTGAAAGAGATATTGCTGCGGGTGTTCTTACGGAAGAAGAGGCGCAGGAGCTTATTGATGACCTTGTAATCAAGCTCAGAATGGCACGTCACCTCAGAACTCCCGAATACAACGAGCTTTTCGGCGGCGACCCCATGTGGATAACCGAGTGCGTAGGCGGTATGGGTGAAACTCATAAAACACTTGTAACCAAGACCTCGTACAGAATTCTTAACACTCTCTACAACCTCGGCCCCGCACCCGAGCCCAACCTCACGGTTCTTTGGAGCGAGGCACTCCCCACACCCTTCAAGAAATTCTGCGCAAAGGTTTCAATCGATACGGACTCAATCCAGTACGAAAACGACGACCTTATGCGTCCCATCTTCGGTGACGACTACGCAATCGCCTGCTGCGTTTCTGCGATGAAGGTAGGCAAGCAGATGCAGTTCTTCGGTGCAAGAACTAACCTTGCAAAGCTCTTGCTTCTTGCGATAAACGGCGGCGTTGACAATATGTTCGGTACCCGTGTCGGCCCCAAAATGCCCGTTATGGAGGGTGAATACCTCAACTACGACCAGGTTTATGACCGCTTCAAATCCTATCTTGCGTGGCTTTGCGAGGCATACGTTAAAACAATGAATATCATTCATTACAGCCACGACAGATATTCCTACGAAAAGCTTCAAATGGCGCTCCACGACACAGAGGTTGACAGACTTATGGCTTTCGGTATTGCGGGATTTTCAGTGATTGTTGACTCCCTTTCGGCAATAAAATATGCCAAGGTTAAGCCCATAAAGAACGAGGAAGGATTTATAGTTGACTTTGAAATTGAGGGCGACTTCCCCAAATACGGTAATGACGATGACAGAGCTGACGAGATAGGTCAGAAGGTAATAAAGAGAATGATGAGAGAGCTTCGTCAGACACCCACGTACAGGGGCGCAATTCATACGCTCTCCGTTCTCACGATCACATCAAACGTGGTTTACGGTAAGAAAACGGGTGCAACTCCCGACGGAAGAAAGGCGGGAGAGCCGTTTGCTCCCGGCGCAAATCCAATGCATAACAGAGAGAAAAACGGTGCGCTTGCTTCCCTAAACTCCGTTTCCAAAATGCCTTACAGCGATGCTATGGACGGTATTTCCAATACCTTCTCCATCGTTCCCGAGGCACTCGGTAAAACGAGATATGACAGAGTTGTGAACCTCACGAATATTCTTGACGGATACTTCCGTCAGAACGCACATCACCTTAACGTGAACGTTCTCAACAGAGAAACACTTATGAAGGCGTATGAAAATCCCGAGCTTTATCCCAACCTCACAATTCGTGTTTCGGGATATGCGGTGAACTTTACACGTCTTTCAAAGGAACAGCAGAGAGAGGTTATTTCAAGAACTTTCCATGAATCAATGTAATGAAAACAAAAAAATCACGGGCAGAATCCACTCGTTTCAAAGTCTTGGAACGGTGGACGGCCCGGGTGTAAGATCGGTAATATTTATGCAGGGCTGTCCGCTTCGCTGCGTGTGCTGTCACAATCCGGATACGTGGGATTTTTCGGGCGGAGAGGTTGTTTGTGCCGACGAGCTTGTAAATAAGGTGCTTCGCTATAAGACGTATTACGGAGCAGAGGGCGGCGTGACCGTTTCGGGCGGCGAACCGCTTATGCAGGCGCAATTTTTGACAGAGCTGTTCAAAAAGCTGAAAAATTACGGCATACACACAGCGCTTGATACCAGCGGCTGCGCACTTAATGACGATATTAAGGAATTGCTTGATTATACCGATCTCGTTCTCCTCGATTTCAAATATACGAATCCCGTTGACTATTTGAAAAATACAAAAATGGAGATGGGCGACGCCCTCAAATTTCTTGACTATCTTGAAGAGATTAAAAAGCCCGTATTTATAAGATTCGTGGTTATTCCCGCACTCAACGACGACGAAGATTCAATAAGAGATATTGCACTTCTTAAAACGAAATATTCCTGCGTCGAGAGGGTCGAATACCTTCCCTTCCGCAAGCTTTGCCTTGAAAAGTATGACGAAATGGGAATCGATTTTCCCTTAAAGGATACTCCCGAGACAAAGCAGAGCTTTATTGATGAGATTTATAAAAAATATGAAAAAGCACTCAGCTGAGCTGAGTGCTTTGTTTTTATCTTTTGTTGTATCTGATAAGAACGTTGTTGATTCTGTCAACGGGATCAAGAAGACGGCTGATCGTGTCGTCGTGGTTAAGTGTGTCAATAAGGAATGCAACGTATTTGCACATATTAACCTCACACCACCATTCCTTTTCGTGAAGCTCGGGCTTGTGATATACAAGATTCGTTGTGAAGATCTTGTCTATAAGTCCTTCTTCGTATGCCCTGTCGAATTTCTCAAAGCCGCTTGTGAAAAGACCGAAGGTTGCAAAGTTGAAAATTCTCTTTGCTCCCTTTTCTTTAAGCTGCTTTGCAACGTCAAGTAAGGATTCGCCTGAGGCGATCATATCGTCAACTATGATTACGTCCTTTCCGTGAAGGTCGGAGCCGAGATATTCGTGTGCCTCAATGGGATTTCTGCCGTTTACGATTATAGAATAGTTGCGGCGCTTGTAGAACATACCAATGTCTATTCCAAGAACTGAGGAGTAGTACATACATCTCTGCATAGCACCCTCGTCGGGAGAGATCATAACAAGGTGATCCTTGTCAACAATGATGTCGGGCACGTTTTTAACAAGTGCCTTTATCATCTGATAAGTGGGCTGAACGTTGTCAAAGCCCGAAAGGGGAATAGCATTGTTAATTCTGGGATCGTGAGCATCAAAGGTCAAAAAGTTTGTAACGCCCATTGATATAAGCTCTTGAAGCATAATTGCACAGTCGAGCGACTCGCGTGCGCTTCTCTTGTGCTGGCGACCCTCGTAAAGCATAAGCATAATAACGGTAATTCTTCTTGCCTTGCCCGCAATAGCCGCAATCGTGCGCTTGAGATCGCAGTAGTGATCGTCGGGGCTCATTGGAACTTGCATACCGTACATATTGTACGTTACACTGTAATTGAAGCAGTCGGTGATGATATATACGTCGTCACCTCTGAGTGTCTGATGAATAACACATTTTGCTTCTCCTGTTCCAAAGCGTGGACATTCAAGGTCAACGAGATAGCTTTCCTCGGGTTGATTCTTTCTCCAATCCTTGAGATAGTAGTCAACCTGCGAAACAAATTCCTCGCAGCCCTTCATACCAATTACACGCAATTCACCGTAAAGTTCCTTTTTCATAATGGTCACTCTCCCTAAATATCAAATTATAACTTATTATATCACAACAAATTATCTCTTGACAATATGTTTTTTGATGATTTTTGTCCCTTTTTCGCAACTTTTTGTGGCATTTCGCACAATTTTACCCTTTTGGTGCTTAATAGCGGTTTATTGCCACTTTTTGTAAAAAAGTTACACAGATTGGGTTTTGCCACTTTTTGAAAAAAAGTTACAAAGAAAAACTTTTCCGTTCTTTTTCGAGAAAAAGAACCAAAAAGCTTTTTTATAGGACTTCGTGGCAAAACTCTGCGCAAATCGTGTCAACAAGTTGACACAAAACAATTTTGAGGGCATTTTAACAGGCGGCTCGAAAACCTATGATTTGCTACTCTGTTAATAGACGTAATGTTTGTGCGAAAGATGTTGTTTGTAAGAAGTTACAAAGGGGGGGATTGCCACTTTTTGAAAAAAGTGGCGCAAAAACTTTTTATAGCGCTTCGCAGCAAGACTCTGCGCAAATCGTGTCAACGAGTTGACACAAAACAATTTTGAAGGCATTTTAACAGGCGCCCTCAAAATTGAGGATTT
>JAZURO010000257.1:0-7384 GCA_045606265.1 Eubacteriales bacterium | reverse complement strand
GAATGGCACACAGAGAATGAACTGTACGACGGCTGGTGCGAAAAGTGCCTGCGTGAAACCATCAACTATGATACATTCTTTGAGTATTGCGAGGCGAACAAGGACGAGCAGTATTTGGATATTTTTGTAATGTCTGAATTGCTGGGCGGTATGGATTGCCCAAAGAATGTAACAAGTGAGTTCCACAATTTGATGGTTAAATTGTATGAGGACAAAGTTGGATTTTTCAAGTTCTTTGAGGGTGCAACTGGAAGAAAAGCATCAGATGAATTTCTGCCTGCCTGCATCCGCTTCATTATGGACGATGACGGCTCTATTGGCAGAGAAAACTATGCCGATTGGCTGAATAAGAGGGAGGTGAAGAAATGAGCGAAAGAAACCTTGTTGCTGTCAGTATCAAGCACACCGAATATCGGTGGAAGTTTGGCAAGCCCTGTATTCTGTGGGGGCATCGTACAAAGGACGATGAAAAGCGGTCATTTGGCGGTTACACCCAATTCCCAAACAATGCGGAAGTTTATTCGCTTGAAGATTGGGCGAACAGCAGTTACAAGAATTGCCAATGGATGAAAATTGACGAGCCAGTACATATGGAGGTCAATTTCTGCAAGAAGTACAAACAGTATGATACTGTGCTTGTACCCATTGACGAATACATCGGCTATTGCAAGTGTGCGTGTTTGCCACTTGATAGGCCGTTAGATTGGTAAGGAGGTGAAATAATGGCAGGAAGAAAGTATGAGCAAGATCGTAGCAAGGTACACAAGACAAGTGTGGTTGTGGCGGTCAGCCAGCAGGAGAAAGACAAAATTCTCCGTGAGGCTGAAAAGCTGGGTATGACAATGAGCGCATATATCCGTTACCGGCTGTTTATCAAGGAGGCGAAGTAAATGTATATCCCCGAATTTGTATGCGGCATCTTGGCAACCATCGGCGCAGAAATCCTCTTGCTGATTGGTTATGCCATTGTACGCAAGAAAAAGTAAAATTGATTTAGGAGGCAAAAAGTATGGGCGAAGTAAAGAAACTTTCCTTACAGTGCATTTTGTTTTCTATGGAGGCGATGAAAGAAAAAATTAGAGATGCACACAACCCGGAAACGCTGACAGTTTATTGTGATTGTATGGAAAAACTCGCAAATACATACAAGTTGATTGAGAAAACGGAGGCAAATCAATGACCGAAAAAGAATACCGGCAACACCCGGCAATCAGCCGGTCTGAGTTGTGGCATATCCGGGAAAGTCCGCAGAAGTTCAAATACTACAAGGAAAATCCGCCTGCACCAACACCGTCTTTGTTGTTCGGTCAAGTGTTCCACAAAATGCTGTTAGAGCCGGACACATTTGATGATGAATTTGTGGTAGCACCGGAGGCGAACCGCCGTACCAAAGAGGGCAAACAGATGTGGGAGGCTTTTGTTGCGGATCACGAAAACCAAACCATTATCCCGGTAGAAATGTACGCACAGGCAAAGGAAATGTGCGAGGCGGTCAAGCGTGAGCCGTTGGCGGTTAAATTGCTGAACGGTGCAGCAGAAGTTCCGTTTTTTTGGACGGACGAAATGACAGGGGAGGCTTGCAAGTGCCGTGTCGATGTGCTGAATACCGAATACAGCCAGCCTATCGTTGTCGATGTGAAAACCACGGCAGATGCAAGCACAGATGCGTTTATTCGGTCAGCGATCAACTATGGCTATGACTTGCAATCGGCTATGTATTCTGACGGCGTAGAGAAGAATATCGGAAAAAAACCGCTGTTTGTATTTATCGCAGTAGAAAAAGAACCACCTTATGCCGTAAATATCATACAAGCGGACGAATTGCTGTTACGGCGCGGGTATGACCTTTTCCGGGAGTACATCGGCATTTATCACGATTGCAAGATGACCGGCAACTTTTATGGCTATCTTGGACGGCTCAATCAAATCAACAATTTAGCACTTCCGTCCTATTTGGCGAAAGAAGTGCAATAACAGGAGGTAAACAATGGAAAGCAAAGAAATTATGACACAGGAACAAGCACCCAATATGCCTGCAATGCAGGGCGGTGTAATGGCACAGATGGATAAAATCAATCAAGGTACTGTTGCCATTGAAGCAAGCAGAGCGATTGCGGAAGCACAGGGCAAATTGGTCATTGCAAAGCGTTTTCCCCGTGACGAGGTGGAAGCCTATGCAAAGGCTATGGAAGCCTGTCAGCGACCCACAATGGCTGCCAAGGCGTTCTATTCCTTCCCCCGTGGCGGACAGACCGTAGAAGGACCGACAATCCGTTTTGCGGAAGAATTGGCACGGTGCTGGGGTAACATCGACTATGGCATCAAGGAGCTGTCACAGGACGATGGCAAGTCTGAAATGCAGGCTTACGCTTGGGATTTGGAGACCAACGCACAGAGCGTTCAGAATTTCACTAACCCTCATCAGCGTGAGCAGGGCAAAAAGATGGTGAACTTGACCAGCCAGCGTGACATTTACGAAAACAACGCAAATATGGCTACACGCCGTCTGCGTTCCCGTATTCTTGCAATCCTGCCAAGTTGGTTTGTTGAGGATGCTATTGAGGAGTGCAAAAAGACCCTCGCAGGCAGAAACGACACACCGCTGATTGACCGTGTAAAGAAGATGGTCGTTGCATTTGCGAAAATAGGTGTCACACAGGAACAGATCGAAAAGCGTTTGAAGAAGAAAATCGACACTATGAACGCTGACGATTTTGTGGAGTACACCGGCATTTACAACGCTATCAAGCAGGGCGAAAGCAAGATTGCTGAATGGTTTGAAAGTGATCCCATCGCAAGCGATTTGACGAATGAACTTAAAGGAGATGTACTATGAATTTTATTGCAATTCACGGACGGCTTGTTCGTGACCCGGAAATGCGCCGCACACAAAGTGGCGTAGCCGTTACCAATATCACCGTAGCCGTTGACCGTTCTTATTCTGCTGACGATGAAAAGGTGGCAGATTTCTTTGATTGCGTGTTTTGGCGGCAGGGTGCTGAATTTGTCAGCAAGTATTTCACCAAAGGCAAGGAAATCATTGTCACGGGTGAAATGCAAAGCCGGAAATGGACTGATAAAGACGGCAACCCCCGGACATCTTGGGAAATCCAAAACTGCCACGCAGAGTTCTGCGGTAGTGCAAAGTCAAGCGATACCGAACAGAATACCACCGTTCAGCCTGCCACCAGTTTTGCACCCATTCAAGATCCGGACAGTTCGTTGCCGTTCTGATTATGGTTTATATCTTTGACAGCCGGGAGAAAAAGAACGACCACATAAAAACCTATTTTGAAAAGCACAGTATTCCATTCAAGGTGCAGAAACTTGACGAGGGTGACTATCAAATTGAGGGCAAGCCGGACAGATCGGTTGACCGCAAAAAGGATATGACCGAAATGTATAACTGTGTTGTCAACGATAAAAGCCGATTTATGAAAGAAGTCCGCCGTTGTTACGAAAAGCATATCAAGTTATATGTTCTGATCGAACACGGCGGACAAATCAAAAGCCTTGCAGATGTGCCAAACTGGAAACCAAAGTACGGCACAATCAGCAGCAGGGAAGTTGCGGAACGGCTTTATCGGTTGCACATCAGTTACGGCGTGGAGTTTCTTTTCTGCGATAAGCGTTCAACCGGCAGACGAATTGTGGAGTTGCTTTCTCAATGAAAAATCCGACAAAGAATGCGGAGAAGGCTTTAAGCAAGTTTTTAGATTTTATCAATTTGGAGGATGAATAACTATGGGATGTGACATTCATGTTCATGTAGAATACAAAAAGGATTTGTTTACTGGCTATGATGCAGACAACAAGCCACAGTATGAAAGCAAGTGGATTTGTGGCGACTACTTCCACAAAAATCCGTATTTTGGCTCTGACGAATACGAAAAAGAATGGTCTCTTGTTGGCCTGTGTGACAGCCGAAATTATGCAATGTTTTCCATTTTGGCGAATGTACGCAATTATGGAAAAACAGAATACATTGACGAACCGAGGGGGCTTCCCGAAGATGTTACGGAAATGGTCAAGGAAGATGCGGAAAATTGGGGCATTGATGGGCACTCTCACTCCTATCTGACATTGAAAGAACTGATTGACTTCCAAAACAAGCAGACACCGCTTCGGCATCGTGGTATGATTTCTCCCGAACAGCAGAAAGACCTTGATGAAAATGGAATTGTCCCCGACAGTTGGTGTCAAGGCACAAACATTCCCGGATATGCGTTCCGTGAATGGGAAACAAAAAACGAAGTGCTTTTGCCTATGATTGAAGCATTGAAAACAAGAGCCGACGAACTTTATTTCATTTATCGTTTCTCTTGGGATCGTAATTATAAAGAATGCTATCAAAAAGCAGAAAACATCCGTATTGTTTTTTGGTTTGATAACTAACAATTACACATAACCCCCTAATTCCCTCTTGATTTTTGGGAGGGGATGTGGTACAATATCACAAAAGGTGTTGCCGAGAGTAGCGGCTTGACAACGCTGTTATATCGGTGACACCAAAAGCAACCTCCGTGTATTAAGGGCCGCTACCTCTTGATATGCGGAGGTTTTGTTATACCAAAAATCTATATTGGAGGTTTGTTATGGTTAAAGAGACAATTTATTTTGTTTGCTATCGCTTTTCCACGAAAAGTATTTGGTACATTCACGATACCTGCCACGAAGAAAATTTACTTGAAACAATTAAGTCCGCACTTTCCATAAATGGCGTTTCAGATGTAAGAATATATACCAACACAATGGAGCGTGAAGAAGATGTTTGACAATGTGTTCACAAAAAAAGAACTTCACGAAATGTGGAAGCGACCGGTTGAGCGACAATACAACATTGCTTTTTCAAAGGTGATTGAAGCAATACTGAAAACCGATGGTGACATTTGGATCGGTTTTAGCGGTGGCAAGGATAGTTCCCTTGTTTTGGATATGTATTGTGAGGCTTTGGTTTCTTTGGGTATGCAGGACAGACCCGTAAAGGTTAAGTTTGCAGACACAACAAACGAAACCAGCAATATGTATAAATTCGTCCGCTTTTTCATTGATTATGTGCAAAACAAATACGGTGTTACCGTTGAATTTGAAAAAGTACGACCCGAAATTTCTTGGGCGCATTTCTGCAAGGAAAACGGAATACCGCTTATTTCAAAAGACCAAGCAAGGCGCATTAGAACGGTTAAGAGAGATGCACAGGATTTAGAGGTTGATTTTGAAACCGTGAAGCGGCTTCACCGAAAAGGCGATATTTCCGCTGTCAGAGAGTTGCAGGATTTGGGATTTAGCAAAACATCCATTCTTGCTTTGACTGGTTATGTTGATAGCCGTGAAGAGTTTGGAAAAAAATACACGCTGTCCCAAAAGTGGTTGCCGATGGTAAACTGCCCCGTTGATCTGACAGAACAATGTTGTATCAATGTCAAGGAAAAACCGCTTGATAAAATTTCAAGTTATGCGCTGATGACAGGCGAACAGGCGGCAGAAAGTACAAGCCGCACAGAACAATATTTGCGGACGGGTTGCAATTTTACTTTTCCCGATGGCAGTTTCAAATCAAAGCCGTTGGGTGCAATGACCGCAAATGGTATTTTGTATGCACTAAAATTCCGTGGCACACCGATTTGTGCTGATTATGGCGAAATCATCTGTGAGGATGGATGTTATAAATGCACAAAAGCACAACGGACAGGATGTGCGCTTTGTGGTTTTGGCTGTCAGTATGACACAGAACGATTTGTGCGCTTGCAAGACACCGAGCCTGCAAAGCTAAAATTTGCGTTCAAATCAAACGAAGATGGCGGTTTGGGTTACAAAGAAGCCATTGAATATATGAACGAATATTGCGGAACAAATGTTATTATTCCGAAAGTGTGATATTATGGACTACGCAAGCGAAATAAAAAGCAGATTGACCACGAAAGAGGTATTTCTGCATTACGGGTTTGAGCCTGACAGAAACGGAAATGTCCGTTGTATGTTTCATTTGGAAAAGACCGCAAGCCTAAAAATCTATGATGATGGGCGTGGGTGGGTGTGTTTTGGCTGTCGCAAGGGCGGCGACTTGATTTCTTTTGTTCGTGAATACTTTGGCTTGACCTTCTCCGATGCAATCAGTAAAATAAACGCAGACTTCTCTCTTGACTTGCCGATTGGTGAGCGCATTTCCCTCCGTCAGCGGCGAGAGATGGAACACCGACAAAGGGAACGGCAGGAGGAACGCAACCGGGAACAGAGGGAACGGGAACGGCTGGAGGGCGAATATTGGGCGGCTTTCGATGTTTGGAAAAAATATGACACAAACAAGCGAGAATATGCACCAAAATCACCGAGCGAGGACTTCCACCCCCTTTTCGTGGATGCGGTGAAAAATATAGATCGGGCAGCCTACGAACTGTCCGTGGCAGAAATGAGGCTGAAAGACTATGCAAATCACAGACAGTACAATAATCAGCATTGACAAAGAGGCTTTGCTAAAAAGGGAAACCCTCTTGTCGCTTCTGGACATACAGGAGCCGGAGGAACGAGCGAGGCTGTCTGCGTTGCTGGAGCTTCGGGCAAAAGAAATGGGTCTGCAAAAGGAATTTAAGACCGTTCTGAAAGCCTACATACAAGCCGATGAAGAACTTGCAAAGGAATGGAAGCGAGCCAACGCAAAGAAACGGGCGAGAATTGACCTTGACTTTGATGGTAATGGCAGACCGTTGGCAAGCATCAATAATTTCCTGCAAGTGCTGGAAAACGATCCAAAGTTTGACGGCATCCGTTTTAACCTTTTGACCTATTCCCCCGAACAGATGCGGAATGGAAAAATGGAACGATGGCTTGACAGCGATGATGCAGAAACAAGGCGGTACATCGAAAAAGAGTACGGCTTCCACTCTGCCCAAAAGTGCGATGATGCTTTGCGGATCGTATTTGCAAAAAATCAGTACCACCCTATCAGGGATTTGGTGAATGGATTTGAATGGGACGGGCAGGAACGCATACCACATTTCCTGCATACTTGGACGAAATGCGAGGACACGGCATACACACGGGAGGTCAGCCGTTTAATCTTTGCCGGTGGTATACATCGTCTGTTTTTCCCAGGGGCGAAATTCGATGATATGCCCGTTCTGATCGGCACCAAACAGGGCGAGGGAAAATCAACCCTTGTCCGCTGGCTGGCTCTGTCTGATGAATATTTCAGCGAGGTAAACGAATTTGAGGGGCAACGGGGCATTGAAAGCCTTGAGGGTGCTTGGATTTGCGAGGTCAGCGAATTGTTGGCAATGACAAAGACCAAAGAGCAGGAGGCTGTTAAATCATTCTTGACCCGCTTGAATGACCGCTACCGTATGCCATTTGACAAGCGAGTGACAGATCACCCCCGGCAATGCCT
>JAZURO010000256.1:0-4516 GCA_045606265.1 Eubacteriales bacterium | reverse complement strand
GGGTGAGCGAGGCAACGCCGCTTGAATGGGGCAGGAACGACATCGTACCCGCCAATCGCATTAGCACTACCTTATGTGCCAAACCGCCACGACCTCTTTACAATTCATCAAAGAGCGAGCGCTTGGTGTTGATGAACCAAGACCGACCAAGTTCTGAATCGGAGCACATAAACGTAAATCACAAATGCTAAAAAAATCGAAATCTAAAACTTGTTATAACACAAGAGAGGATTAAAATCAATCCTCTCTTGTTCTATGGCTGCGGAAGAAGGATTTGAACCCTCACAAACAGAGTCAGAGACAACAAGTTTTACCAAGGGGCTATCGAAAAAGATAGCCCCTTTATTTAGTTAATCATAAGCCGACTGCGCAACACTTCGGGCGAAGTATGGACGTAATAATGTGCAGTAGTCTCGACGCTTGCGTGTCCTAAGTATTTAGAAACAGCATATATATCACCCGATCGGGCGTACAAATTTGTTCCGCAAGTGTGCCTGAGCTCGTGAGGAGACAGCCTCGGTATACCGAGGTCAGCACTCGCATCTTTAAAAAATACATTGTATCGGTATCTCGTGTAATCAATCGGATTATATGGAGCCTTGTTATTGTGGTGAATGATGTACTCGTCCTTTTCACCGCAATTCTTTTTAAGTAAACGTGCTAATCTTTGAGACATTGGTAAGGTCCTTATACTCGTCGGCGTCTTAGGTGTTGAGACAACAGCTTTATAGTCAATCGTAACGCTCGCCCTTTTAATGCTAATGCAATTAGCTCTAAAATCTACGTCTCCCCACTTTAAACCTAACATTTCAGAACATCGTAAACCCAAGTCCAAAAGCAGACAAATCCCTACCCCGTATTTGTGTGCGGAGGCGTAATCAAACACTCGGTCAGCTTCTTCTTTTGAAAAGGTTTGCTTGGTTTTCTTTTCTTTAAGAGACCTAACCTTGATTTTTCTTGCAGGATTAGCCATATTAACAATCTTTTTGTCAATCGCTACATCATACATACCCATAACGCACAGTCTGATTTTCGATAAAAGCGATTGACTGAATTTTTCGCTTAAAGACACTATATAGTCTTCAACTTTTTCCCTCGTAAGCTCATCGAGCTTTAGACTACCAAATGTGGGAATGAGATACAAACGGAAGATGTCTTGATAGGTTTGACGGAAGGTATTAGCCTTGACCGTTCCTCTTTTGTAATCTTCAAGCCAAACATTAGCCCATTCTGCAAAAGTGTAATTTTTTTCCTTTTTCATTTAAAGTTCCTCCGAAATTAGTGAATTAAAATATATTTTAACATAAAACGTGCCAAAATTGGCACAAAGAGAGAAAAGAAAGAAAGGAATTTCAAAATGAAAACAATCGCTTTCTACAACGTAAAAGGTGGAGTTGGCAAGACCACCTCAACAATCAACGTCGGCTATCAGTTGACGAAGCTTGGGTACAGAGTCCTCGTAATCGACTTAGACGCACAGAGCAACGCATCAGACTTCTTTGACCGTTGCGGAAACTGTGAGATAACGGTATGCGAGCTGTTATCAAACGGCACACTTCCCCCGGAGAAGATAGCGACAGCGACGCAGTACAAGAACCTTGACATTATCCCGGCATACCTTACGCTTGGCAGGGCAGAAAAGCTGTTAATGAGCGACACAACGATACCGCAGCAGTTCAGGCTCAAGCGATACCTCGAAAAGCTCAAGGACCGCTACGATTACTGCCTTCTTGACTGTTCCCCTGCGGCAGAGAACCTTGTAAACATTAACGGTCTCGCTTGCGCAGATGCGGTATTTGTTCCCTTAAAATGCGACAAGTGGGCAATGTGCGGACTTGAAAACACCATTCAGGTCATAGAAGCCGTGAGTAGCTATAATGACCGTCTGAAGCTTGGCGGTGCGTTTTTCGTCCAATGGGAAAACCGCAAGATAAACAAGGCGGTTTATGAAATGCTGTCCTCAGAGCTTGGCAACAAGCTTCTGCGAGAGAAAATAAGAAAATCAAAGCTCGCTGAGGAATCGAGCTATGAACGTGAGCCCATCAGCGTCCTTGACGCAAGCTCAACCATAGCCAAGGATTACATAGAATTTACAAACAGAATGATAGAACTTGTCGGATAGGAGGCAGAAAGATGAAAGGTTTAAATCTCGGCACAGGGCTTTTTTCGGAGGCTTCCAAAGCCGCCGCATTGAGCAGTTACAAAATCCAACATATCCCCTTTGAGAAAATACGCCCCAACGACGAAGCGCACGGCTTCTCCTTGGACGGAATAGAGGAGCTTGCGGAAAGCATAGCAGACGTGGGACTCGAGCAGAACCTCGTCGTAGAGGACGCAGGAGACGGTAACTACAACATACTAACGGGACGCCGTAGGTACTACGCCATTAAGCTATTGAGGGATAACGGAAGCCTTGCGTGGAAGACAGTCCCCTGCGTGGTTAAGAACCTTGCGGAAATGGATCTTCCCTTAACCGAGGAAACAAAGCGCACCTACGCCATCGTCACCACTAACGCCGAACAGCGCAAGCTGACACCGGCAGACACGGCAGAGATGGTAAAGAAGCTGACGAAGGTGTATGACGAGCTTGAAGCAAACGGCGCAAAGCCCAAAGGACGCAGACGAGAGTTTATCGCAAAGACTCTCGGTATCTCAACAGGCACGGTCAGCTCCTATGAGTACGTGGAACATAATGCCGACGAGAGCGTAAGGGAAGCCCTCGAAGAAGGCACCATTGGGATTCACGAAGCGGTCAAAGAGGTGAAAGAAAAAGAACGTGCCAAAATTGGCACGGAAACAGAGGCAAACGAATCAACCGCAAGACATACACTCAGACGTGATGCCGTGTTTGTATTACCTTATAACGATTTTTCCGAGGAATACACCCTTGACGGCGAGACCTATAGAAAGGCAATGGATATGATTTACGACATACGCCGTCGGTATCAAAAACTGAGCAAGCTGTTGAAATCGAAGTAAGACTTACGGGAGTTTTCGTCCATTAAAAAACGCACTTAGATAAACGGTTAAACAGTAGGTAGGACGGCTGCTGAAGGTGGCTACAAAGCGTTTCTCCCAGGCAAAAAACAACGTGCCAAAATTGGCACGGGAACAGATCCTTGACAAAAGCGGTAAAGGCTTTTATGATGAAAGGAGTAAACAAATGGTACACGAATGGTATCTCTTGCAACTTGCGGAAGAACTGATCCGAGACCGAATTTTTAGCGGAGCAATGAGGATTTGCGACCTGCCGAGGGAGCTACGCATAAACTGCATCACCTTTTATTGGACGGCTATGCGAATAAGCCGAGGAGCGAGCCGAACTTGGTGGTTACAGGATTTAAGGATTCTTGAATTTGACATTTTATCGTTGCCCAAGGATTCACCGCAAAGGAACGAGCTTATAGACATTCTTAGCAGAGAGTTAGAACTGTGCGAAGGACGGTGGGAAGACGATGTCGATTATGAGAAATTATTTGACGAGGAAATACTGCAAGAAGTGCGTCATTACAGAGGTGTTAAAGAAGCGTGTCTCAGAACAAAACTCGAAGATTGCCTCAGCGGAGCAGGAACAGAAGCTCTTGGATGGATTGAGGACAAGGAGTGAGAAAGATGCAATCGTATACATTTCTCCAAAAACCGCTGAACGTCAATTCTTCGTAACCCAAACAGAGCTTTATAACGGCGACAGTAGCATATACAGAATTAGATTTCAAGGCTACGTCACCGACATAAGCTTAAAGCAAGTAGCAACCCTTTATTGTACCGTATGCTACAACAACAAAGGTGTGAAGTACGTAAAAGGCATCTTAATTGACGACATCACCGTTGACACCCCGTGGGAGCGATTGGGGTACGGAAGCATTATGCTTGAGGCTCTCACCCGTTATGCCCGTGGCTTAGGCGCACAGTATTTGAGAGGTAATTTGTCTTGGAAAGACATAGGACGCCCCGAAGATAAAGACAGACCCGAAAAGCTTGATAAGCTGACGAGATTTTACCAAAAGAACGGATTTACGGTAGTCGAAGACAAACGCATCTTAAAATCATTAGTGTAATATCCCCCCTAAAACGTGCCAAAATTGGCACGCAAGAAACAATGCTTGACAAAAGCGTGATAAAAGCGCATAATCTTGTTATAGACAGACAATTTATTTATCTAAGAGAAGAAGAATAAAGAGAGGTAGAGAGTATGAAGAACGTAAGTAAGAAGCTGATAGGAACGGTTATGGCGGTAGTAATGCTGTTGTCGGTGATGACGGTGGGCGTGACGGCAGGTGGCGCAAAGCTTGGCGACGTAAACCGAGACGGCGGTATAGACAGCATCGACTCTGCATTTGTATTGAGATATGACGCAGGTATGGCAAACCTTGATGGCGAACAGCTCCGACTTGCGGACATAAACAAGGACGGCTACGTAGACGGTATAGATTCAGCCTTTATCCTTCAGCACGATGCAGGGATAAACGAGATTGCGGAGGACGTTTCCGAGGCAGACGGCTCTGAGGACCTCAGC
>JAZURO010000255.1:0-9062 GCA_045606265.1 Eubacteriales bacterium | reverse complement strand
AAGCCGGAGGGCAGCCGTAATGCGTGGCTGTATGCGATGCAGGACTTGCGAAAAGAAAAATCCCCCGGTCGGCTATTCCTCGCCGCCAGCTTTGCAAGTGCAATCCTTGAGCCTTGCGGTCTGCTGCCGTTTTTCCTCCACGCTTGGGGCGGTACAGAAGTCGGTAAAACCGTTGGTTTGATGATCGCTGCATCAGTGTGGGCGTGTCCTAAAATGGGCGAATATATTTCCACCTTCAACAGTACGCTTGTCGGACAGGAAATGACGGCAACCTTCCTTAATTCGCTCCCTCTCTGTATGGACGAATTGCAAATCCAGTCAAGTGCCGGTGTGCGAGACTTTGACCGCATTATCTATCAGTTGACCGAGGGCGTGGGTCGTACCCGTGGAGCAAAAACAGGCGGCTTGCAGAAAATGAACATTTGGCGAAACTGCATTATCACCAACGGCGAACATCCTATTAGCAATGCAAACAGCGGCGGCGGTGCGGTCAACCGTGTCATTGAGTTTGAGTGTGACGAAAAGGTGTATTCTGACCTTGTAGGCATTTGTGCGGTGATCCAGTCAAATTATGGATTTGCAGGTCGTGAGTTTGTGGAGTATTTGCAGACCGATGGTGCGTTTGATAGGGTCAACGCTCTTCAAAAGGAATACTACCGGGCATTGTTGCGTTCAGATAGCACCGACAAACAGGCGGCCTCTGCATCGGCTATTCTTGCCGCTGACCATATCGCAACGGAACTGATTTTTAAGGACGGGAACAACCTGACCGTCGCAGACCTTGAAAAAATTATGACCAAGAAAAAGGAAGTCAATGTAAACTACCGTGCATTGGAGTTTGTCTATGAATTGGTGGAACGCAACCCCAACAAATTCAAGGCTAACGACTTCGGAGAGTATCAGGGTGAGGTTTGGGGCAAGCAGGAATTGGACTGCATCTACATTATCAAGTCTGTTTTTGACCGTGAGATGGGGAACGGCGGTTACAATTCTACAGCGTTCCTTTCTTGGGCAAAAAGAAACGGCGTTACCTACACCGACAACGGAAAACGAACAAAAAAGGCAAGAATTACGGGTTCTGCCACGAATTGCGTGTGTATTCGCAAGAATTTGAGTGAAGAAATGATAGCCGAAAAGAAAGATGAATACGATATTCCGCTTTAAGTGTTCCCCCTGTTCCCCTCGTTCCCCCGAAAAAATTAAGCACTTATATATAGGGAAATATATATGCGTGAAAATTTAAGTGTATATATTTCTTTCGTGTGTATGTTAGTTAAGTAGGGGGAACGGGAACGCTTTTGGGGAACAGACATATATTTTTTAATTCTTTTGATAAAGAACATAAAAGCACAGTATTGACAAATTGGGAACATTATAGTACAATAGTATATATCAAATAAGAAAGGATTGATTTTATGTATTCTGAACAGTTAAAACAAGAAAAGATTTGCAGCGGAAACGCAGAAAGAAGCACCGCAATTATGGGTGTCGATTTTGAAAAGAAAGACATCTGTATGATGATTGACTGTTTCTGCCAAAAGAAAGACGTCCTTGGCGTGCCCACAAACAAGCTGTTTGATCTGTTTGATGATTTCTGCGAAAAGTGCGGATATTTGAAAATCAGCCATCTAACGCTTGGAAAGATTTTCCGGGAACATTTCAATCTAAAAAGAAAGCGTGTCCGTGACGGCAAAACCCTTTATTGGGTGTATGTGTCTGCTGATTGATAACCACCCTAAAAAATGAAATGGAGGCAAAGGAAGAATGAGCTACGATATTACTTTTAAGGTAAAAGTGGAAGGATTGGATTATTGGCTTCAAGTTGGCGATTGTGAGGCAAACACAACTTGGAATGTCCGTGAAATGATCGTAAAGTCAACTGGACTCGATTGGAACAACTGTTGCAACAACGGATTTTGCAAAGATGTTATTCCGTATATCGAAAAAGGTTTGCACGAACTGACAGAGCACCCCGAAAAATACAAACAGTATGAAGACCCAAACGGATGGGGTACTGTTGAAAGCACAAAGCGATTTTTTGAGTGCATCTTGAAAGCGTGGCGTGATTTCAAAAAATGGGAAGACAAAGAACTTGTGGACATTACAACATTTTGGATTGAATAAGGAGGCATAACAATGGATGTTAGGGAAAAGTTGGTGGAGTTGATTGAACAAAGCGGTGCTTGTTTTGATTGCTTCCCTGTTGCAGGATATGAAAAAGACGAAATCGAAAAGATTGCATCGCACTTGATGGCCCACGGCGTAACGGTGCAGGAGTGGATCTCGGTCAAGGATAGGTTGCCGGAAAATGATTACGGCAAGCATTGGCAAGAACGGAAGTATTACCTTGTTTGTTTGCAAAACGGAATGATGAGGGTTGCCCGTTTTGGATATGAAAAAAACGATTGGTGGATTGATAGCCACGATTGTGTTTTACACAAGGATTTTTATACAGAAGTCACGCACTGGATGGAAACGCCCCAACCGCCGAAAGGAGAATGATTATGCCGTTTATAAAAACAAGATTTAATCCAGGCGATAGAATTTGGTGGGTGCATTGTACTGGTAGGGTATATGAAGGCATTATTGGCGAGATACATTGTTGCGATTATCAAGGTGCTTTGTATTGTGAGATTGCAAGTCCGTCTTTCAAAGCAAACCCATTCCCAACAGTACATTATTCCAACATATTCAAAACAGAACAAGAAGCAAAAGAATATGCACAATATCAAACCGAAAATCCAGATGAGGTTGTGCCGATGTGTATGTCTTGCCACTACAATGATTATCTCAAACAGCCTGCGGAATAAAAAGTTATAAAAAATTATAAAAAAGTTGTTGACAAATAAGCAGGGCTATGGTAATATATACTCACAGGGGGCAAACACCTGATATTGATTAGGAGGCAACTGAAATGAACACAAAACAGCTTTCCGGAAAATATGCAGAATTGGCAATCGCATTACAAAAGGCTGTCGAGATCGGAAAAAAATCTGCTGAAAATGTAGTAGACGATGGAAATTGCAATATGGATGCTCCTGCAATAAAATTACCGAGATGGAGAGAAGCCGGAATTTTAGAAGCTGCTAAAAGTGCAGGTGTTCATTGCACAGACTGGACAATTTTTGGCGAAAAATATTATGTGTTTGTGGTTCCTTCTTTGGCTCGCGCAAATGCACGAAGCGTAATGGCGGAGGCTATGTGCGAAAGCCTTAAAGCGAATGGTTATGAAGCTATTCTGTATTGTCAGGGTGATTAAAATGGAAAAAGAAAAGGTCATAAAGGCACTCGAAACCTGCATCGGGTGCCAACCGTGCAAAAATTTTCCATATGAAAAAGGGTATCTTCATTTCCCGACTTGCGCTGTTGATATGTTCAAAGATGCTCTTGCGATTATCAAAGAATTGGAGGGAGAAAAGTGACGTTGTACGAAATAGTAAAAGACATGTCATTTAATGAAATGGCGGAGTTTATGGTGTACGTTGTGTTCATGACGATGTACGCAATGGAAGGACTTGATCACCTTGCTAAAAAAGAACTCATCAAATCGCACCCGGTGTATCAACAATCATTAGAAATAATGAAAGAAATGCTTATGGGCGATGGGGATTATTAAGAATGGGGGCGCGTGTCAGTGAAAATGTTTTCTGCGTGCAAAGGAGAGTGTTGCATATGCGCTTACGCAGATTTATGTCTTGCAGGTCATGGAGACGATTATTTCCGCCTTGCATCAAAAGAGCAAGTAATAGATAGGCTGGATAGAGGGACATATATAAACGTCGATTATATGATTGCTTTTCTGAAGCGGTTAGGTCACGAGTACGATTTGAGAAATTTAGGCTACAAAAAAAAGAAAAGCAGAAAAAAAGAAAAACCCAATTTTGAGGTTTTTGGCGGATACACATACGAAATGATTAAGGGCAGCTAACAACCGCCAACAGATAAAGGAGGCAAAAAGATGCGTATTTGGGATTATCGGCTACTCCCATATTTAAGTGACCTTCAGTTCAAAGGCCAATGCCGTGAGATAGTCGCAATAATGAGGGATTGGAAGTACAAAGGCACAACCAACCACTTGCTGATCAATCGAGTTATGGACTATCCAAAAACGGAACTGACAAAATATTTTCTTTTATATCGAGAGGAATATTTCAAAAGATACGGCAAGCATATCAGCGATGAATATTCTATGGAATTTATGCACTTTGCTCCGACGGCATTATATTGGGGCGATGAAATTTTCAAGGGTTGGCACAACAAAGAATATCTCCGTGTCTGCATGGCTAACCTTTACGAAAAGCATATATTTGGCATCGGCAAGTCCCGCGTTTCTGATCTTGAGTGGGAACGGCTTTTGCAAGGGTATTATGAGATTACGGGTGAAAGGTGGACTTTGTAATGGTTTCAGTTAAAGAAAGTATAATTGGAAATAAATATGGTAGGCTGACCGTTATTGAACAGGTAGAAGATAAAGTTTACGGATGTGGACGGCATCGTGATATGTACAGATGTAAATGTGATTGCGGAAATGAAACTTTTTCTACTGGTGCTGTTCTAAAAGCTGGTGAAAAATTATCTTGCGGATGTTATCAAAAAGAAATCATTTTGAAAACACACAAAAAGTCAAACAGGTATGATATGACAAAGCAATTCGGAATAGGATATACATACAACACGGGCAGAGAGTTTTACTTTGATAAAGAAGACTTTGAAAAGATAAAAGACCTCTGTTGGTCTGAAAATATACAAAAAAAGACAGGCTATTCCAGGCTTATAGCGAGGAACCCGGAAACCGGCAAAATTGTTACTTTTCATCATATTGTTTTTGGAAAATGTGTGGATCACATTAACAGAAACACATTGGACAACAGAAAATCGAATTTGAGATATGCGGATCAAACACAACAAAACTATAACAAGCCAGTTTCGCAAAGAAGCACAACGGGCATTACTGGAGTATTCTTTGATAAAAGAAGTAGAAAATACGGAACAAGAATAAGAAACAACGGAAAACTTTACTACGGAAAGTATTGCGATACATTGGAAGAAGCTGCAATCGAAAGAAAGAAACTGGAAGAAAAATTTTGCGGTGAGTTCGCAAACAAAATCTAAAATAATTTAGGAGGCAATTATTATGGAAAACAACAAACACAACACTGATATCTTTGAGATGGTGAATAATCACGAACGTCAGGAAGAGATCAGAAGGAAATACAGCGAAAAGAGAAAGTGCAGTAACATGAAAATTCTTCATTGGGCGATTGCATCCGGCATAGTTGCTCTGTTCTTTGGGCTGATGGGAATTACCGGTGCTATGATCATTTGGATATCTGCGCCGATTTTTTCTTTCTTCGGTATGCTGTCCACATTTCTGGCTGGTCGTTGGTTTGAGAATGGGAAGTGTTTGGGATGGAAATGATTGCAGGATTAACAAGAGAAACAATGAAAGCTTTGTGCCAGATGGGAAAGAAAGTTCATATGAATAGCCCAAATAGAGATGTGCGATCAGTGTTTTCGGAATGCCCATGTACAAGATGCGTTGATGGCGGTATTGATATGGAGCACTGTTCAGAGTGTGATCGATCTAATGGGTTTAGGTATTTCAACAGAAAGGCGAAATAATGGAAAAATCAAAAATGATAGAATTGCCTTATGAGCGCATTGCCATGTCTGGAGGTGAGATGCCAAATGGTCTGCAATACCATGACCAGTTGACTTTTCAGGCTTTGCGAAATCTTTACCGAGATTACAAGAAACAAACAATCACCAGGGAAGTGGCAACAAAAGAAAAGGCGGAAATATTGCGTGAATGGGACAGTTTGAAATTCATGTGTGACCTGTTCCGTGAAAATGTCGAAATGACAAAGAAAACAGAAACAACAATTGCAGAGTTTAGAAAGACGCAAAATGTTGAAGTAGCAAATAGACTTTGTGATATCCTGGAGGGGAGGAAACTTCATGTCAACGGAAATTAGCATAGGAAAACGGGCTTATGAAGAAGTAATCCGAATTTTTGGAAAACAGGTAGATGCAAGGTCTGTTTTGGGAATGAAAAGCCGACAACTGCTTTACGACTGGATGGAGGGAGTTTCGCCTAGTGCAAAGTATCTTCAACGGCTTCATTATGTTGGTGCGGATGTGATTTTTATTTTGACAGGAGTAAGGAACAATGAAAACAAAGATAATTAAAACCACTGGAACGTGGCAAGATGTGGCTGATGATTGCCGTGTAACAGTTGGCAAGGACGAATTAGGCAAAGAACCTAGTACCAGTTTAAAAAAGTCAATTTTAATTTCAGAACATAGCCCAATCCGGTCATTGTCTGTCAAGTGGAAATGGGAAAATATTCCCTCCAACACTTGATAGACACGGCAAGAAAAAGACTATGCAGAATGGCGGCTCCTGAAACAAGAAAATTTATGGAAGATTTCAAGATTGCTGTGCATATCATTGAGCCTGAATTGTCTGATGTACTGGTGCCAAATTGTATATACCGTGGTGGCTGTCCTGAAATGAACAATTGCGGATGGTATGATGCTATGATTGCAAAACATCCAAAGTTAGCAAGTTCAAATATTCAAGAGAGATACGACGCATACAATGAGGTTTTTTATGGCAATGATTAAAGATAGTGGTGAAAGAACAGCGTTCGCAAGCGGTGCGGTTCGTGATATGCACGAGGGTAAGGGAAGAATGGACTTGCTCCCATGGGCGGCTATTATGGAGGTTTCCAAGCATTGCGAAGCAGGTGCGAAGAAGTATGGCGAACACAATGTAGATCGTGGCATACCTACATCTTCCCTGTGTGATAGTGGTATGCGACACCTTGCAAAATATCTTGACGGATGGACAGATGAAAACCATCTTGTAGCGGCTGCGTGGAATTTGCTGTGGGCATTGGAAATGGTTATCAAGCATCCAGAATGTGTGAATACACCGTGGAGGGCAGAATATGAAAACGATGTGAATGCAGAGGAAATTATTCATTGCAAAGATTGCAGGTGGTTTAATACCGAAGGTTGTGCAATAAAAATTGCTGATGATACGGATAAGCCCATAGAATGTGATTTCTGTTCGTTCGCAGAAAGGAAAGAAAATGAGCAGACCTGACGCAACTACACGGATAATTCCACCTTGCAAGGATTGTCTTGACCGGCATACCGCTTGCCATGACAATTGCGAACGGTTCAAAGAATACAAGGCAATCCGTGAAAAAGAAAACGAAGCAAGGCGGCGTTACGAAAGAAAGCCGTTTGTGCGCTATAACCCCTTCGATTATTGACAAACCCAAAAATAATTGATAAAATAGTGTATATGGATGGGAAACTGTCTGTATGCACTATTTTTCTGTTTGGAGGTGAGGATGTGGCAAAATATCAGAATTGGCTTGAGCCGGAAGCATTGATTTTGATTGAAGCGTGGGCAAGAGATGGATTGACAGATGAACAGATTGCAAGCAATATGGGTATTGCAACATCCACTCTGTATAACTGGAAAAACGACCATTTAGAGATTTTAGAGGCCTTAAAAAAGGGCAAAGAAGTAGTTGATATTCAAGTTGAAAACGCACTTCTCAAGCGTGCCCTTGGCTACACATACAAAGAAACCACAAGCGAGTGTGACGAAGATGGAGAACTGAAGGTTACAAAGGTTGTTACAAAGGAAGTTGTACCAGATACCACGGCACAAATCTTCTGGCTAAAAAACCGCCGTCCCGACCTGTGGCGCGATAAGCAGAATATTGTGCACAGCGGACAGATCAACAATCCGTTTGCAGATTTGACAACGGAAGAATTGCGAAAGTTGGCTGATGCCGAATGACAAGGCTTGAAACGATTAAGAGGGGCGCAAGGATTGAACTTGCAAGGCGTGACTTTTGGGAATACTGCAAACTGCTTGCACCTGACTTTTACAAAGAGGAGCGCAAATTCTTAAAAGACAAATGCCGTGAATACCAGGATTTTTACGAAAGTCCCGACGAATACTTGATTGACAACGAACCACCACGACACGGCAAGAGCCGAACAGCTACCCTGTTCGTGCAGTGGGTTATTGGCAAGTGCCCGAAAGATAAAATCATTACTGGCTCATACAACGAAACACTTTCCACCGTCTTTTCAAAGGGCGTTAGAAACAAGATACAGGAAACATCTGCTGATGGTCGAATTGTTTACAACGAAATTTTCCCGAATGTAAAGGTTAAGCGTGGCGACGGCGCAGCAAACCTATGGGGCATTGAGGGAAACGACACAAATACATACCTTGCGACTTCTCCCACCGGCACGGCTACTGGTTTTGGTGCTGACTTGATGCTGATTGACGATGTTATCAAAAACGAATATGAAGCAAGAAACGATAATGTCAAAGAACAGCATTGGAAGTGGTTTACAGACACGATGCTGTCCCGTCGTGAAGGTAAACGCAAGGTTATTGTGGTTATGACCCGCTGGGCTTCTGATGACCTTGCAGGACGGCTTATAGAGACACTTAATAGGCAAGGCAAAAAGTATCGGTTGATTTGTTATAAGGCATTTGACGGACACTCAATGCTCTGTGAGGACATTTTGAGCCGTGCCCAGTATGAGGATATTCTGCACGGCGACACAGGCAAGGACATTGTGGAGGCGAACTACAACCAGTCGCCCATTGACATTACTGGCAGACTTTACAGCCAGTTGCAGACCTATGAAGAATTGCCAAAGAACATCGAAAGCATTGACAGCTACACCGACACGGCTGACGAAGGTGCAGACTTCCTATGCTCCATCATTTATGCGGTAAAGGATTGCAAGGCTTATGTGCTGGAAGTGATCTATACGCAAGAGGGAATGGAAATCACGGAAGATTTGGTAGCAAAGGCGCACACCGACTATTCTGTGAACCGTGCTAAGATTGAGAGTAACAACGGCGGTAAAGGCTTTGCGCGGAATGTCAAGCGGATTGCACAGGAAAAGTACGGAAACAATATCACGCACTTTTTCACATTCACACAGACGAAGAACAAAGACAGCCGTATCTTGACAGGCTCAACGGGCGTTATGAACAATGTGCTGTTTCCTGC
>JAZURO010000254.1:0-3894 GCA_045606265.1 Eubacteriales bacterium | reverse complement strand
ACTGATTACATCTTCTTCGTCAGCCGGATCAATAGGAAGATAATTTAGTATTTCTTGCAGATATGGTACCTCTGTATAATCAACTACATCCGACATACTTACTCACCCCAAATTTTATTAATTCTCTCCATTATTTTAGTTTCAAAAACATTTACAAGCTTTTTGGAAGGGGCTATCAATGTTTTCTCTGCTTCTATTTGAGAAATAATACGCTGCTGTTCTTCAAGAGAAGGAATCGGCAATTGAATAAGTTTAATAGTGTTGGCGTTAAACTGTGGCTGTCCAGCACCCGTTACCAAATCTTTTGCTTGCTTCCAATAGCTATCGCTTTGCGCATAGTAAAAATAGTATTTTGGCAATACCATTTCATTAAATCTTAATCTGATCAAATAAGATGCGAAAATTGATTGTTCTTCGCCATCGAAAATTGCTGTTTTTCCATAAGTGGCACCAATACGTGCAACCAAAACATCATCTTTATTTAACAGATACTTCTTGTTATCATCGGTGATATTTATATATTTTGCATTTTCATCCGAGATGGTTCCGTCTGAATTGATATCTGTAATTCTAATATAACGAGCATTTCCATCGCTTGTTGCGGTGTCAGTATAGCCATACTCAAAAGTGCAAATCTCACCCAAAGATTTTACCTTCCATTCTGAGCTAATCGAGAAAAATGGCTTGTAATTATCAATTACTTTTCTTGCTCCTTTAATTATATTTCTATAACCGTTAAGCTCCGAAACCATTTGATTCTGCTTTTCAATCGAAGGCAACGGAACAACAAGCTCACTCAAATCCTCAAACGTCAAATTCGAAATATTTGTGGTGGTTTTAGCAACAGACTTGAAATATTCTTTTGCCTTTTGCGATTGTAAAACATTAAATACATATGCTGGGTTCACTTTGTTTCTATCAACACGAATAACACCCATAAATGCACCAAACGAAAGGTTATCATAGTCTTTATCAACATAAGTAACTCTACCAACTAAATCCAAACTGTTAGCCAATGAAATTAAAATATCGCCTTGCCTTACAAGCTTTTCTTCTCTCTCAAATGTTTTGTCTACATATAATACATTTTCAAAATCTATGCCAAACGATTGTGCAGACTTTGTTGTTATCACTCCGAGATCGTCATTTGAAGGAGTCATTTTTTGATCAGATTTTGGAAATGAAATGCCACGTATAAACTGTGCAATATCAGCAAGTCTGACCATTGTATTATCATTGGAAGAAGAAATGACAGGATTTCTGTATCGACTGCCAACAAGCACAAACGAATTATTTCGCACTTTATCCAGCGGGATTACTTCAAATCCAACTTTCATCATATCAGCCGTCTGTTCTTCGTCCAATTTGCGATATTCTTCATACTTTGCCAAATCACTCGACGTATCTAGTTTCCGACGATGGTTATCCAATGTATAGCCATCACTCTTTACATCAAAATACCAAAAGTTCTTTTTCTTCTCTGATGACTTAACTTTTTTGTTGACGTTCGTTGCGTAAATAATATCGGTCTTAACACCGGTATAAGGCAAAAAGACACCTTGTGGCAAAGAAATAATACTTTGAAGTTGGCAATGATCCAACAAGTATTCACGTGTTTTTGCAAGATCCTTACGGAACAAAAAGCCTTCCGGCACAACCAATGCCATTCGTCCGTTTTCAGCGGCACTGTTGATTGCTTTCATACAATGCTGAACACAGATGCTATCTCCATTCGTACTCGGCAAATCGTAAAGATTGCCGTGTTTTGTTTTCTGTGAATACGGCATATTTGCAAGAACAATATCATAAACACCACTATATTCACTTGAGTATTCTATATTCCCATCTGCATCTCTAACAATTTTCCCGTTTTCATCATATTTGATTTTATCAATATAAGTAGGATTAGCTAAACTATCCATCATATGAATATTACTATGACCATCACCTGCAAGAATCATATTCATCTTCGTAATTCTTGCAGTATTAGTAATTTCATTACCATAGATAGTTTCTTCACGAAGAATTCGCTTTAATTCAGGATTTCCTGAACCTAAACTGCGTTCAATATATCTAAATGATTCAATTAAAAAGCCACCTGTTCCGCAAAACGGATCGTATATTTTTTCTCCGATTTTAGGATTAACGAGACGCACCATTGTTTTTACGATGTGTCTTGGTGTAAAATATTCCCCCAAATCATTTTTTGTTGCAGTTGATGCTTTGAGAAAATATTCAAATGCATCTCCCTTAACATCACTATCCACATCCGTAAGCATAAGAGGGTCAAGCTTATCCATAATTTCTTTCAAAATGCTTGAATCTCTTATTTGAAGTGGCGTAAATATATCTGTATTATAAAGAGAATTAAGTCGTTTATAGACGGTGTTATTTATATATTCGATTCGAGCAGAAAATGGTATTTGTTTTATATTATCCCAACTACAAGAAATATCAAATTTTGTTTGTATGCCACTTTCTTTTTTTATCTGTTCACTTTCACTAATAAGTTTCAAGAACAAAATGTTTGCAAATTCACCAAATCTTTCAATACCGGCACGCAGACCTTCACCACGAAGCATATTATTTGCTTCGTCAAAAACTCTAATAAGTTCCTTTCGGTCGTATTGAACTTTGGGACTTACTGTATTAACTTCGTGTGATGTCAAATAGCGCAAAGCAAGTGCTTCACGGATAAATTCATCTATTTCTTCACCATTAAGAATAGGCGGTCTGTTTGCTACAGTGTGAAATGCTTTGCAGAAAACACCATCCGTAGCAAACACGAGTGGTGCTTCGATAGCTTTTGCGTATTGGATACCTTGTTCCAATGCGGCATCAAGTCGAATACCTTTCTTTTTGGCTTCAATAACGATCAAAGGCTTGTCGCTATCCTTTGAGTACAAAACATAGTCAGGGCGCTTTCCGCCTAGTTTCTTTTTCTCTGCTTCTGAACGAGGCTGTTCATAATATACATTTTGGTCTTTACCGTTTAATTTCCAACCGAGATTTTCAAGGCTCCGGTCAATGAGCACGCGAGTCTCAGCTTCTAAAGGCATAGTATTAGTATTCATTATGTACCCTCCTTGTTGCTCATTTTTCTAAGTTCGGCATTTGCTTTATCGGTAAGCGAATACTTTCCTCGTATACTGAGTTGAACGATATAACCATTAGTTTTTAATTCACCTATAATTGTATTCACTTTCGTTTTTGTAAAATGTAATATATCGGCAATTTCCTGTTGTGATAACTTAACAATTTGCTCATTATTGACAGAAATCTGTCGATTCGCCATACATTCTAATACTCTGTATTTATCATTAACAAAGAACTCGGACATTTGCAAATACCTCCCACCATACTTCGGTCTTAAAATTATACCATATCAGTCCAAAATCGTCAACATATTGTTCAACATTGTTGGCGTTTATTTCCTTTTCACCCAAACAATATCATATCCCATAACATCAGCCATTTCGACTGCTTCTGAATATCGCAAAGAGCCACGACGAAGTTTGCCTGAAAAATTCGGTACACTGTCGCTCCAACCGTATTCAAATGAAAGCATATCAACGAGTTCACGCATCGTCATTCCTTCTTTGACTATGTAAGATTTGAGTTCATTTCGTATATCCATTTAAATCACCCCTTTCATTTTTTGTTTATGATGCACCGTTCATTATCGGTGCTGTTCATATTCATTGTTTTGTGCGTTTGTTTGCGGTTTGGTGAATTGTCACACATTTCCGTGAACCGTGTTCGCTTTTGGGCGTATCGCTGTTCTGTATGGATTCCCACACAAAACCGTTAATTAATTCACTTATTTCACATCCTTTCATAAAATAATCGCCGTTCTGCCCGAAGTTCGAGTTCCGACAGGCATTCCTCATATCT
>JAZURO010000253.1:0-2998 GCA_045606265.1 Eubacteriales bacterium | reverse complement strand
CCCACTTACTGCAACGGTAATGAACTTCACCGTCCTGCGTAAAAAACTGGCATTTGCCATTCAACACCTCCAACACATCCCCCTGTATATGCCATTCAGGATGCCCACCGCTGCACGGCAGAATATCGCAAGAAAACGCATTGTGTCCTTTTTCACGGAAAGCGGTGCAAACTCTTTGGCTTTCCTCGCAAGCAACTAAAACATTCATATCAATTTCCTTTCTTGTATGACAAAACCCGTACATTCTGGTGGTAGCAGCACCAAAACATACGGGTTCCGTGGGTCGGTATTATGTTTAGATCAGCGTTAAGCTGCTACCTTTAACACCGACCCTCTGTACAGATATTGTACCACATCCCCTCCCAAAAATCAAGAGGGAATTAGGGGTTTTCTAATAATTCTGGATTGTCGTGGATGTTGCCGATGACTTCAATGTTTTCGGGAATAAAACGGCTCATACACAATTCAAACATTGTTTCACACTCTTTGTTTGGTACACCAGAAATCATAAACTGTTGGTGTTCAAAATGGACTTTTCCGATCCAACACATTTCTCCCTTGTTCCATTCACGAAAACGGCAAATGTCACCTTCGAAAATCTTCTTTCCGTTCTTATCGGTCAATCCGGTGAACTGGCCAACAGTTTCGGGATCAATATTGTCTGCATCGCCGTGACCAATTTGTAGAATGTAATGTGTTCTGTCTACAATCTCCATAGATGGTGGTAAATACCAGTTTGCAAAGTGATAATGACCCTCCACCCATTGTCCATCTTCAATTCGTTTACCACGAAACAAAATCTCACGCATTTTCTTCTGCCTCCAAATCAATAAACTTTTCAAACTTTTCCAAAGCCTTCTCCGCATTCTTTGTCGGCTTTTTCTTTGAAACATCGAGATGCAGGGAAAACCAATGGGCGACTTCGCGGCGAGCATTTGTGTAACCTTGAGCCAAACCCTCATGATAGGTCTTTGCTTGCCGTTTGTTGTCAAAGATAACTTTTCCATCGCCTTGACCGCCAGCGGTGCGGTTGAATAGCTGGTAGCCATTGTTTGCATATTCTCTTATAGCTTCAATTTCGGCATTGTCCAAAGCACCCAAACCGCTACATTCCCAAACAGACAATTTCCATCCACCGGGATTTGCATCGGGGTTGAGGGGATCAAAAAATCCCCTCTTTTTAAGGCTCAATGCGATATGGTCATATTCCTGCAAATGTTGAGCGCATCGCTCAATCAATCGTTTGGCTTGCCCGATGTAGCAAAAGCGCAAACCGCTGTCCGTGTCTGTTCGGTAAAAGATGTAAATGCCGGGTCTGTTTGTGATTGACGGACACACCTCTTTTATCCGCTCCTCACATTCCGCTTTTCGGGCGTATATTTGGCGGTAGTTCATAGAAACCACCTCATTCAATCAACGGCAACTTATAGTCAATGTCGGACGGAATGTTATCCTCCCATACATAACTGTTTTTCAAAATGTATTCATTGTAAGATGTAGCCGTTTTGTTAGCTCTCATCTTTGCCTGTTCTGCCCACGACTGCTTTTCTTCATTGTCGCTATCTTTGTATTGCTCATAAGTAACCTTGTCGGAATTGTAGCTTGCAATCATTGAACGACAAGTATCTTCAACTTTTTTTCTTGTTTCATAGTTGGTATCATCGTCAGCCTTTTGTACTGCGTGAAACCAATTATTCCAAACGGCTTTGCCGCTTGGGGTTGCGCCAAAGAAAAGACACAACCCAATAACGATAACGGAAAGAATGGAAATCAAAACAACGCTTGTTTTACTCATTTGCATTACCCACCTTTACAACAGGATCATCGACAATAAACGGAATATCGGAATAAAGATATGTTCCCGTCCACTCAATATACTTTCCATCGGGAGTGAAAAAGAAAATGCCGTTGTCATTTTCGCCATAAGAGCCGTCAACATCTGCAATCCAATCATTTGTGTGAATTGTACTTGAACCGCCGTTTTTGTCATAATATTCACTATCGGGTGTCAAGAAGCTATTAAGGCTGGACACTTTCCCGTCAACCACAAAAGAGCCTACAACAGCACCGTTATCTGTAAATAGTACGATATACCCCAAAGGCTTTTCAACCTCGCAAGGCAACACATTGGCTTTTTCACGCTGACCATTCACCCAATAAGCACGGCGGGTCAGATTGTAACGCTCAAGGGAATAATTAATGTCTGTCGGTGTAGGCTGATTTTTCTGCAACTTGTTTGCGACTTCCATTGTGTTTACCTTGTCGGAATAAGAGCCTGTTTCCTCATATCCGCAAGCGGTCAAAGAAACAACCGTAATAATGCAAAGAATAATAGCAATTAACTTTTTCATAGTTTTATAACCTCCATATTTTCTTAACCACCCCACCCCACAATGGAGCAGGGCGGTGTGTGTTTTTACTTACCGATCAAAAAGGAAGGTCGTCTGTGTTGTCAATCACGGCAAAGTCGCTGACAGGTGCAGCCGTGCGTTCCAGCTTCTTTGTGGTAGGCACTTTGAAATCGCCATCCATAATCTGCTTGACGGTCTTGATGTCCTTGACAATCAGCCGTGTGCCAACAGAGCCATCCTGCTTTTCGTATTCTTCCTCCTGCAAGGTTGCACCGAAACGGCAACCGATCAGCTTCTGTTCCTGCCAATTCCACTTAAAACCGGGGTTGCTTTCCTCCACGCAGTTGGTGAAGTGCTTGAACATACCCAGAGCCTTTTCCTTGTAGGACTTGATGACATTGGCAAACCACTTGCCACCGCCGAAACGCTCATTCTGTGCGGTGTAGTAGCCCTTGAAATCGCCCACGGCAATATCGTAATCAATCCGCAGATAGTCGCCCTTGCCCGTCTGTGCGTTGTAGGGTACATCGGTCACATTGACAATCTCAAGGATATAGCCACCGTTGCCGGGTCTTGCAAATTCACCGCTGGATGCCTGGATGTTCTCATAGTTTTCAATTACTCTCATTTGTGTTTTCCTCCTGTTT
>JAZURO010000252.1:0-5905 GCA_045606265.1 Eubacteriales bacterium | reverse complement strand
GTTACGACATACGAGGAATGGAGCTGCATGAGGTTGGGTTTAAGGAAAAACCTCGTCTTACCGGAACCGGAACCACCGATGACAAGCACGTTTTTGTTTCGTGCGTTCTTGGGGTCTTTGGGGCGGTTTGACATCATAAGGCTTTCCGTCTGCGTGAGAATGACGTTGTTTTCAAACACGGGGTCCATAAAGGGAGCAATGTCCTCTCGTGTACCCCAACGAGCAGAGCCGTACTCGATATTCTTGCGGTACTTCTTGGCGTTCTTGCCCTTGAAATACACCACAAGACGGATTATAACTCCGGCAGCTACGCCTACGAGCAGGTCAATCGGGTGGAAGCTCGGCATAATGTTTTCAAACGCCATTGAAAAGCCATCCATAATGCTCAGTAGCTTTGAGGAAAAATCCGCACCCGGCGACAGACGAAACGCCTGTCCGAGCTTGGTGGCGAGAAGCCCAATGAACACATACGGAATGTTGGGGAGAATGAGCTTTTTATAATTCACGTTCTTCATCGTGCATCCAGCTCCTTCTTCCGTACTTTGGGTGTGGCAATGTCAACCGCCGCTTCTTTGAACTTACGGAGTTTCTGGAGTACAGAGGGGCGTTCCTTCTTGCGGTCGGTTTTCGCCGTGTACTCTTTGAACGCCGCTGTCAGAGCATCGGCATCACGAGCTTTGAAGAAGACAAGGTACTTCGGGATTTCTCCCGTCTTATCTTTTTTCAGAGCGAAGTCCACGCCGTATTTCCTCGCAATTCGCTCAAAGTCCTTGATGTTCTTGTCGGTAATCTCAATATTCGTTACGCCTTTGTCTTGCTGTACGAGCTTTTTAACGCTTTGCTTTCCACAAGGCTTAACGGGACCGTTCTTCGCCTTATCTTTACGATAGGCAAGGTACTTTGAAATTGCCGATTGCAGCACGTTGGCTGTCATTTTTGAAGTGCTTATAGCCAATGTTACTGTTCGCTGTTCAACTTCTTCCTGCAATAGACATACCTCCTTCCTTTGGAAATGGGTGCAGGTAGGTTGATGGGTTCTCACACTAAGGTGGTCTCACCCTATGGTAGATAAAGATTTTCAAGTAGAGCCTCCTTTCCTTGGCATAAAAATACTCCCGTGTTTAATCACGAGAGTCGCCGTACATATCGTGCTGAACCAACGCCGAGTAATAATTGCCGATAGTGGTGGGGGCGTTATACAGCGTGGTCAGAAGATATTGCTTGATGTTGCGTATCTTGGTCGTGTTCTCTTTAAGACAGTCAAACACGAACTTGATGTGTTCCATATCCAGTTTTAAGAGCCTTGAACGGACAACCTCTGCAGGATAGTCCGTACCGGCAACACGGATATATTTCTTCGTGGAGCAAACGGTCTCAACGATAAGCTCCAAGACTTCCTCTATGCGGTCGTGGTCGTATGGCATATCTGCAAGCAGATAGTCGTAGCAGATATTCTCCTTGATGATTTCTCTATACTCATCAATGTCTCTGTAATCCGCTTCTTTTCGCTTCGCTTCAAGTGCTGCAAGCACAGACGAGCGTGAGCCATCGGAAAGGAATGAATGAGTATTTGATAAATCAGTATTTGTTTTTTCTGTATTTGTTATATCTATATTTATTTGCGTTGGATTTTCCTGCGTAGGTTGAGCCTGCGTAGGTTTCACCTGTGTTGGATTTTCCAACGTAGGTAAATCCGATGTAGGTGAACGGGGTTTTGCAAAGACTTTGTACTTTGTTCCACGCAATCGCCCGTGGTCGTCACGGATTCTTGTTCGCTCGATATAACCGGCTTTTTCAAGCTCCTTGATAGCACTCCGGATGGAATCAATGCCGTCCAGATTGATATAGGCAAGACCTTTCAAAGTGTAGTCCCAATCGTTGGGGAGGGAGAACATCTGCGAGAGAAGTCCTTTCGCCTTTAGGGTGATAGTCCTGTCACGCTGATGAAAGTTGGGTGTGATTGTATATCCTTTTAACTGCTCAATTTCAAAAAGCTCCATAACCACCATCCTCACTTTTTAAGCTCAGAGCCGACAGCCCATAACGATAAATCAGCATAGCGTTGACTACCAAATGGAACGACTCGGTGCTTACAAGTTCGGGGTCTGCAAGCTCATCTACGCCAACCTCGGCGGAATCTGTGTAAAGGCTCTTTGCGATTTTGTAAAGGGCATATCTGTCGGGGGAGATATTCTTTGTGTTGTAGTTGTCGAAGTTGATTTGCTTTTTGGTAAAGCAATCAATCGCTCTTACAAGCAGTTCCTCGTCAGAGCTGAGAAGATAAAGGGCTGCATAATAGGCATCGGTGTTCCGCTTTTTGTAATAGCCGAGGATTGCCTGCAGCCTCTCAAACCTCTGGAAGTGTGCCTCGTCCTTCCAGAAGAACTTGTTATAAAAGCTGAGAACAAACTGAACTCTAAACCGATAGGGAGAACGCTCGTCAAAGGCTTCTCTAACTGCCTCTTGATAGGTAATGACACCAGCCTCGACTCGTTCTTTCATCCAAGAACATTTCTGTGCTCGGCAACGACCGTGTATGAACTCGGTGCAATACTGACAGTCCACATCTTCCGGTGTGTACTTGAATTTTCTGATTACCATTGTTTCCTCCTAAATCCGGGCATTAAAAAAGCCGAACAAGGAGAAAATGGTTTTCCTGTTCGGCTAATGTCCTGTATTCATTTTTAACGCTGTTGGTCTCGCTGCCGTTTCTTCATCCACATATCAAGCAGCTTGATGATTGTTTCCTCCATACGCTGTGGTGTGTAGGAGCGAGGGAAATATTTCCTTATCTTATCCATAGGGAGCTTCAAGTCCCACGTTTCGGGTTTCTTTTGCTCCATCATAATTCCGAGCATTGCATCGTCACTCAGCTTGCCCTCTTGGGAGAGCCGCTTCATACGCTGTGCTTGGGAAAGGGAGGGCGTTGCCTGTTCGCTGTCGATAGTCTCAATGAGTAGCTTCTGTTCTTCGGGCTTGAGATAGGAAATTTCTACCGCAGGGGTCATAGCGATTTTGCCCTCATCGACCATCTGCATAAGCTGTGGTTCAAGCTCTGTCAGTCGTATATATCGTCGGATAGTTTCACGGCTTTCATTTACGGCTTGACCGATTTCTTCGTTGCTTCGCAACTTCGACACAACTTGTGTCGAAGTTAAATCGTGTCGTTTTCCTTGTCGCTTTATGGCTTCCAACTTCATCTTGTAAGCCTTGGCTTTTTCACTCGGTAGGATGTTTTCTCTCTGCAAATTACTGTCCACCATAATTATGATTGCGGCATTGCGGTCAAGGTCTCGGACAATGACAGGCATCGTCTCAATCCCTGCAAGCTCGCAGGCGTGTTTTCGTCTGTGACCGGAAATCAGTTCAAAGGTTCCATCTTCAAGAGGTCTGGCAATGGCAGGAACAAGCACACCGTATTCACGGATGCTCTCAACTGTCTGCTGCATCGCATCGTCGTCTCTTACTGAAAATGGGTGGTCAGCGAAGTCTTTCAATTTGTCAATCGGTATGTTGACAACCGATTCTGTGGGGGATGTGTTCTTTTCGTTGATACTCATAATTCACCTCTTTTTTGTGTTGGAAATAGAAAGAGAGCGAACTGAACAGGTCAATTCGCTCTCAAATCTACCGAAATATGGGCTTTTTCCGCTATATTTAGCTGAGTGTTGAGGACTTTGAGGTGTAGGTATCATCAATTTACTTATGTGCTCATAAGCGACCCGACCAGTGGGTATGGGATATTTGTGGAGAATATGCTGGGAGCGGCAAATATTCCCATGGCGAAGGCATCTTAAAGACAAAATTGAATAAAAATGTTGTCCCTTATAGAACACACTTGTTTGGTGCGTTACATAAGGGACAACGGTCTTTTGTCCGTGAAGTATTCAATTTTAGCGTAAAAGTGTTGTCCTTATTATAACACACTCATCATGGAATCGTGCAAGGACGATGTTAACTATTTTCAAAAGGCAACTGATTTTAATCTATCAATCAAATCGTTATAGCGCTTTTCTTTTCTTATGGGATCCAACCATCCCCAGCGAGCATATTGGGCAATTTCAAGACATTCTATCATAGTTTGAGGATAAATATCTACAGCCCACTCTTTTTCTCCGCTTTCCAAAATGTAAAACAAGGATATATAACATTCGGATTTTTCGCTTTTTGGAGTTTTTATAACAGTCATTTTGAGTCGATCAAGAGCAGGTGCAGAACAGGATAACTCCTCATCGTCAGATAATTTAGACATTTGTTCAGTTAATGAAACCACCTCTTCCAACACCGAATACGCTTCGTCTTTTTTTTCAAGAGCTACATAGGCACATGCCTGGCGCATACCAATATAAATCCGTTGTTCAACAAAAACATCCAAATCATTTTTGTTACTGATTGAAAACTTATTATTTATTAGCAGGTCTTGGCAAATTCCGTGTATCAGCGACATTTTTATATCATTCTCATACATCGTGTATTCTGCATCCATCGGTTTGCTTGAATCTCGCCAAAGAGATATGTCTCCGTCTATGAGATAAGCAATTTGTTTGTGCAAATATCTTTGACGCGCAGATTCAAAGCGATCGAATTCATCACGAAACAGGTAACGCTCTTTCAGTAAATAATCTTTTGATGTTGTTTGAACTGAGGAATATCGATCAAGTAATGCTTCAATATGGCTATCATCTTCTAAAGAGGCATAATACCCAAGTGCGCGGGAACGTATAGCTGCATCAACGCACTCTTCAAAAAAAGTATTCATGCTTTTTCTTAATTCGTCCATCACCATATTATTTTTGTACAACGATGAATAACGGAGCGTATAACATATATCTTCGAAATAATAAGCACTTTCTTTTTCTCTGCGACAAGTGCGAATGAGTTCTATGAGCTCTCCCACATCTTTCTCTTTCATATCTGCAATATTGTGAATTTGCTTTTTGATTTTCTTTCTTTTTTCGGCATCATCCTGACCCATAAGATAATCAAGAGAAACGGAAAAATAATTTGCGATAGCCGGAAGAAATTCTATGTCGGGGTAAGTAATCCCATTTTCCCAACGGCTAATAGATTGATAAGACACTCCCAAACGATCTGCCAATTGGTCTTGTGTCATTTTTCGTTGTAAGCGTAAAGCTCGAATTTTTTCTCCAATTTTCAGGTTCATATATTGTCCTCCAAAAGTTTATTCTTTGCCGGCAATTAAAGTATATCACAATCATTTGAGCAAATCAATAACGCATATAGTGAAAATGATTGTTGGTTTGAGTGAGAAGCCGATGCAAAAATGCAGCATAGATTTGTCCATTTCTACGCTGCATTTTAATTATACTTATAGGCATTCGGGATCAAGCAAAAAGTCATAAACATTCACCGTCAATATACCGTGCTCATCATAATAGGGAGCGACAATATCTTTGGTAACGATGATCTTTTTAAAAGAGTCATCAATCTTACGGAAGGGGCGAATTTCTTGCGCGCGCTTTTCTTCATCGGGAATAGAAAACGCCGATTGAATATAAAAACGCTTGGAACCAAGATTGCAAACAAAATCGACCTCGAGCTGCTTTCTCGTCACCTTTCCGTCCTTGCTCTTCTCGGCAATCTGCACCACACCCACATCAACACTATATCCGCGCATACACAGCTCGTTATAGATAACGTTTTCCATCGTGTGCGTCTGCTCAAATTGACGGAAATTGATACGCGCATTGCGAAGTCCAAGGTCTGAAAAATAATATTTCTTAGGAGTTTCTATATAGCTTCTTCCCTTAATATCGTATCGCTCAGCAGAGTCAATCAAAAAGGAATCCTCAAAGCAATCGATATATTTTTTTATGGTTGCGGCGGTGATCTTTGATTTTTTGACCGTCTTAAAGGTGTTTTTTAGCTTTTCGGGATTGGTAAG
>JAZURO010000251.1:0-9708 GCA_045606265.1 Eubacteriales bacterium | reverse complement strand
TGTTATGTATTTTCCCTTGTTTTTGCCCTTATGAGCGAAAATAAGGGAAACTTTTTATATCTAACCGCCAACTACCTTATCGAGCAGTCGTGCGGAAGTACGCTTCGCCTCCCTTGTGGAGTGAGCGTAGACATTCATCGTAGTGAATATCAATTATCCTCACATGTTGGTGTACTAAGATATTTTTTCTCAGGTGGTGGGGTTTTGTCGATCAGTTTGTAGTAGATGTGGATCTCACGCGGTTCCTTGCTGTATTTGCCGGGGCATTTGTCTACCGTCACGAACTCGATCAGCTCCATACACATCTCACGAGTAAGTGTGGGAATGGTCAGATAGGTTTTCAGACGGGAAATAAACTCGTCAACGTTTGCCCTTTCCTTCGTGGTGTCAGCCTGTCGTTTCTCGATCTCGGAGCGTTCATTCTGCAGTTTCAGCTTCTCTGCCTGATACTTTTCCAAAAGACCGACGCAAATATCCTCGGGAATCTTGCCGCTGACCTTATCCTCGTAAACAGACGAGATCAGTTTGTCAAGCTCTGCCGTTCTGCGAAGGATTTGACTCGTTCGCTTTCTGTCCCACATGGCTTCCTCGGACGATACAAGATCGCACCGTTTCAAAAACGCTGCCCTTGCTTCCGCCTCGTCGGCTTCCACAAGCTGTATTTTAGAACGAATGTCCTCCAATACGATCTGTTCCAGCGTTGCCATCTTGATGTAGTGACTGCAACAGGAACGCCCCTGGAACTTAGTGTAGCTACCGCAGTTGAAGTGGTTACGGTGGTAGGTTCGCGGATCGGTTCGCTTGTGTCGGGTATTGTTCCAACCCGAATGCATCTTTGCTCCGCAATCCGCGCAGTAGGCAAGTCCCGAAAGGGGCAATACAACGCCCGTGCGGTTCTTCTTACCTTGACTTACCGAGGCTTCCATCTCACGGCATTTGTCCCACAGTTCTTGGCTTACAATGGCTTCGTGGGTGTTATACACCCATACCATATCCTCGGGATCACGCTTCACGGTTTTCTTGTTCTTGTAGGATAGCGTGGTAGTCCGCATCTGCACAAGATGTCCGAGATAGGTGGGATTGGTGAGGATCTGCTTGACCGTTGCACAAGACCAAAGATGATGGGATTTTCTCGTGTTGGGGATTCCGAATTTTTCTTCCTTGTAATCGGCAGGCGTTTTGATACCTTCTTCGTTCAAGGCATCCGCGATCTTGTTGGGGCTGATACCCTTCGCACGCATTTCAAATATTCGAAGCACGTAGCTCGCCGCAGGCTCGTCACGAATGGGAAGCCTGTTTTCGTCGTTCCCTTTAACGTAGCCATAAGGTGCGGCATTTGCCCGATACTTTCCCGATTTAGCATTGGTTTCGATGACGGCGCGGATTTTCTTACTGGTGCTTGCTGCGTGCCATTCGTTAAACACGTTCATAATCGGCATCATATCCATACCAGCATTTTCGGTGTTTGCCGAATCCACGTTATCACCGAGAGCGATAAAGCGGATGTTGTGCATAGGGAAAATATAATCGGTGTACTGTCCCACCTCAATATAGTTTCTTCCAAAGCGGCTGAGATCCTTGACGATAATAACGTTGATCCTGCCGGTCTTGGCATCCTCAAGCAGCCTCTTTACTTCCGGTCTGGTAAAGCTGGTGCCACTCCATCCGTCGTCGATATACTCGTCGGTCACGGTAAAGACCTGTTCGGCAGCATACTTACGAAGCATCAGCTTTTGGTTCTCAATGGACAAGGACTCACCGGCACGTTCATCGTCTTTGGACAATCGGTAATATAGCCCTGCGTTTTTATTCTGTTGTTGCTTTGACTTCATTCTTTCCTCCTTGTCAGTCAAAGCCACTTGATTTTGTTCTTTCATTATACAATATTTTCACGGCTAAATCAAGAAGCCGACCGTGTTTTCTGTCGTTTGTTCGAAATTAGTTTGGTTTTTCGGATACTGTTATTGCCTCATAAGCCTGTTGTGTTGCCAATTTTCTTATCACTGCATCAATATCCTTTTCACCGGCATAATGGCTCACAACGGTGTAGGCAATGCCTTCGATGGTATAAACGCTTGTCCTTGACGGTTTATCCGCAAAGCGTTCCCGAAGCTCCTGCAACGTTGTATTTGGTTTCAATAGACAATCCTCCTTCCTGAATTTTGCTACAGAGAAAGACTAAAAGACAGCCTTCCAAATTCAAGTAAAAAGATAACCGAAATAAAAAAAGAATCAAGAAAACTTACTGCAAAGCAAGATTTCTTGAAGAAAATAGCAATATGACACGCAATGTCCTACAACAAATTGTGAGTTCATTCTCGTGACGAAAAAGAATGTTCTGACCAAAATAGTTGTCCCATTGACGTAATTGAACTTTCCGAATGGGATACTGCCGCTTCATTTGAATGGGATAAGACGAAAGTTGCAAATGGGATATCCCATATAAGCCGAACCAATGCACCCCAATGGGATATCCCATTGAGAAAGAAAGGACAGACTCCCAAAGAGCGAAAAATACAGTTGGGAACGTTTTTGAAACACAGAGTCCCCCTTATAGATTACATATTGATTATCCTACCTTTCCGTATAAAAAGCGTTCAAAATCCACGGATTAGTGTATTGAAAGCAGTAGTAGGTTCGCGGTAAATCCTTCTCAGGGGGGATAATCTGTTCTAATATGATTTCAATAATATCTTCTTTAAAAATCGTCTGTCCGATTGAAATGATAAAAGATTGAGAGTTTTTGGGCGCGGATTTGCTGTCCCATTGAGAGTATTTTCGGTGCCCAAAATGAACGGTCATTTCATCTAAGAAAATGTCTTTCATTTATAGCAAATGACCTTCAAATTTTCTGTATCAATGACAAGAAAAATGATACTCAAATTGAGAGATAACAGAGGGTAAAAAATCCTCTTTCCTTCCCCTCATATCAATACGAGGTCGTGGTCATTTCGATACGAGAGTTCAGTCATCTCGATAGGAAAAAATTCGGTCATAATCATATCAATACGAAAGTGTGTCGGGGTCATATCAATAAGAGAGCGTCCGCAAAAAATCAATAAGAAATCAATGAAAAATCCGTAAGGATTATCATATCGAAATGAGAGTGGGCGGGTGCTTTCGATATGAGAGTAGCATAAATCATATCCATAGGACAGGCAAGATTCAGCATAGAAAAGAGACAGACATACAGAACTATGATGTGCGAAAAAACGGGCAGTCATATAGATATGACAGCGCACATATTCCCGCAAAAGCGGAAGCGGCATCCCCGTCGAACCGAGCAGTCATTCGCTCCAAAGATGCGATAATTCGTCAATGCTACAAGTAAGCAGAGTGTGAAAAACTACAAGCGAGCGAACAGCAAGACGAGTCCCACACGCCGATTCCGAACCGCAACCCCTCTGGCCGCCGTAGCGAAAACAGTGGCGATTTTCGTCAAGAAATTGAGGCAGCAACGTGTGCGTAGATATCATCCCGCAAAACCGCCGCCAAGACCTCGTGACGAAAAGTTTGTTTTCGTCACGAACTACCCTCGGCCCGAGCAAACGCCTCCGGATCCGACTGTTGGGCAGCAGGCAGACTGCCGTGGGCGAGCCTGCTGATTTTCGTCAAGAGATTTTCCGAAGGGCGACAGTTTTTCAGATCCGCTGCTCATCGCAGCAAGCTACGCCTATCTTGAATTTTCGTACAGAACAATTCCCCAAAGGCGAATCCGCTTCGCCTGCCGCCTGATCGCCGGTACGAAAATGGGGCGAAATTTTCTCCAAGAAACAAGAAAGCCCGTGACGATATTACATCACGGGCACAAATAAAATATTTTGTAAAGGCGCACAGGGGCGGTTGGCGGCTCTTTGACCGTCACCGCCCCTGTGGGTGTTATTTGTTATTCTATTTTATTTACTGATTTTCAAAGCACTGTTGCCGTTGGCAAAGGTGAGCGAAACGGTATATCCGTCTGCTCCGAAGGATACGTCATAGCATTCGCTTTCAAGATCGGAAATAATCTGCTGTTTGCAGGCTTCGTCCAATTGACCGTAGACTGTATCTGTTGGACCGTTTCCACTCATAATAGAACCAATGTCGATATTACTCTAAAAGAATATTGTTTTTCCGCTTATACAGTATGACTAAACTCGGAATAAACGAAACAATCATAAGCACAAACACGCTTAGTACAACAAACAGATAATCGCTTTGCGTAAAGTAATGCGTTATTGCGCCTAAAATATTGAAGCCCTTTTTAATTAACAACCATGTCATTGGCACGGATAATATAGCTCCGATGGAGAAAGCCGCTACTAACTGGAGGAGCAAGGATGCTATCAGTTTTCGAAAACTCAAGCCGTTGATTCGATAAAGCGTATATGTCGAAAGGCTTAATCTTGTCTTAATGACAAGCTGAATCAGAAGCATCGTAAAGGTTACTACTGTTAGTATGACCATAAATGTTACAGCGAAAATAGCCACAAGCAGGTTGTAGATCTTATACGTCCTAACATCACTTGACCAATTCTCAAATGTCATATTGGGGTAATCAAGTCCCAATACTTGCAGTTCTTTCGCAATTAGTGTGTTGTTTGCACCAACATCGGTATAAATGCTAACCACGCTGTAAGCGGCGGGGATTCCCAGCTCGTCTAATGCTTCATTTGCAGTCAGAACCGAACAAGCTGCTCCGGCTCTGCTTGAAACGAGTTTACCATCGGTACTGCGGATAATAGCTCCGATTTTTACCGTTACATCCTTTCGGTAAAACAGAGATATATCCGATGCTGCGACGCCGCCGTTTAAGGGCTCGTCCGTAAGTAATCCCGAAAGTGTGATTTCATCACCGACCTTAAACTGTGTCATATTGATTGCATCCGGATCGTCATACTCTGCAGGGATAATTCCTCTAAGTATCGTTCCACCAAAATCTTGCTCCGTTATTTTGTATGCGGGAACACGGAGAATGACCTCTTCTCCCGACATTAGCTTGTCTATGTTGATTTCGCCCTCAATAACAGATGCCTTTAAGTCTTCCAAACTTTGCCGGCTATATCCGACGATCTCGCTACATATCAACACATCGTCATCTGCATATTGGAATGTGTCCCAAATGAGATTATAATTGTTGATTTGCATAAATGTTTCCATACTATATCTGCCATCGGGCATCGAGTCGGAAGCATCAAAATACGTATCAATGCTGCCGGCTTTTACAAGGAGGTTCATTTTTTGATTCTCTCTGTATGATAAAATCTTCGACACTCCCGGAATGGCTGCAATGGAATCAATAAAGTCTTGGTCAGCCCCGTTCTTTTCATAATTGTTTGTAAAAAGCAAGGGGGTTAACTGTGCTCCCGTGACTTTATCCGTAAGAGGGGGTGCGTTGATCAGTTTTGAGGCAAACTGAAAGTCATAATCATTTTCTATATAGTTTGAATTAGTTTCTGTTACATCCTCGGTGAAATAATTTTTATATGCGATTCCGTAGGACAATAACGTACACGATAATGAAATCAGCAGTACAATCGCTATAATCGCTTTGCGATTTTTGAACATATCCAATTTGAATATGCTGACTCTTGCCTTCGTGTTTTTGTAATGTTTTCCGCTTATCTCACTGTCAAGTGCAGTCTGTTTTACGATGTATGCTGCATAGATTGTAAAAGCGATAATGAATCCTACGCAAAGGGAGAGTATCAGCGCCGTGTTCAACTGCATATTGAAATCAAACACCGGCGAGCTGTATTCGTTATTCAGAAGAAGGTGCAAACAAGCCTTCGATGCAAAGAAACTCAACACACTTCCCACCGCAGCACCAATCACCAAAATGCAAATCATTTCGAACATAAGAATAAAGAAAATACTGCCTTTATTCATACCGAGCAAGAGGTAGTTGCGGATTCTTGCAAGAAGCTTCGTCTTGTTCATAATCAGAATCGTTGTCACGATCAATAACGATATTACATACATCAAGACCATAAAGCTCTGAGGAATGGAGAAATTCTCACTTACATCAAAAGACTTGTTGCTTGAAAATAGCCTTGTTGTATCATCGTTGGAATTAACGATTCCCGCTTCTTTAATGATAACAATTTGTTGTGTGATGCTGTGGGTTTCTTCAAAAACTTGTTCAAGACGGTTTTGGGTGATAAATGCATTGACAGGCGTAATGTTGTCCTTTATCTGCAATTCACCACGGGGCCATAATCTTCCGAAGTCATTTACGATTCCGCACAGAGAATACGTTTGATTTTCAATGGTAATTTCCTGCCCGACACTATAATCGCCTAATTCTTGAGCGATACCTTCAGTCAACGCAATTTCATTGTCGGCTTCCGGCAGGCGACCTTCTTTTATGCTTATACAACCGATCCGTATTGCTTCGGAGTCTGCAAAGCCTAAGTTTAGGCTCTTGTTTCCCTCCAAAGGTAAGGTTTTAGCCGTATAGAATACACCATAACTTTCGTATCTGTAATTGGGCAGTAATCCCTCAAATGTTTCGTCGGTGAATGTTGATAATTCCGACACTTGCTCACGATAATAAATTTCATCAAAGATTCCGTAAACGGCTGTTCTTTGGTCTTTAACGGTCGCAATAATACTGTTTGTTGTGTTATACAGAAACATAGGAACAAGCGTCAGAATACATATTGCTATGAGCAATAGCTTGTTTCCGCTGTTTTTTCTGAGCAAACTTTTTGCAGATATTTTAATCAAACCTAATGTATGTTTCATTTCTGCACCTCACGCTCTAACCTTCCGTCACTCATTCTGTAAACTGTATGAGCAATTTTCAGCCATTCAAGATCGTGGGTTACAATAACATAGGTTTGCCCTTGTTCTCTATTGGTACGCTTCACAAATGCCATCAGCTTGTTTCCTGATTCAAGATCAAGATTGCCGGTTGGCTCGTCTGCAAGAATAATGGAAGGTTCCATGAGCAAAGCACGTGCAACGGCGGTGCGTTGTCTTTCACCACCGGATAACTGTGTAGGGTAAAAATTGCGTCTTTTACCCAAATCCAAAATGTCAAGCAGTTCCTTTTCTCTTTTGGTGTTGTACGGTTTGCCTGCAATATCAAAAGGCAGTCTAATATTATTTATGACGGACAATTCGTTGATCAGATTAAAATTCTGATAAATAAAACCACACTTTTGATTTCGGATTCTTGCCCGTTCCTTTTCGCTCAGCGCATAAAGATTTTTGCCGTCTAACAGCACCTCACCCGAATCCGGAACAATAAGACCGCCGAGAACATTCAAAAGGGTACTTTTGCCCGAACCGCTTTTTCCGATAACAACTACAATTTCGCCCTTCTTGATTTCCAAAGTCGTGCTTTTAAGAGCGTGAACTTGTGCGTTTCCGATTTTGTAGCTTTTGGATATGTTTTTTACAGTCAGTATCCTATCCATAATTTTCACTCCTTGAATTAGAAAAAATGACCCTGCTATCGTTAGTAGCAAGGTCATTTTAACATTCAAATATCAAGAAAATATCATAAATCAAAAACTATTTGCAGAAAAATGAGGCAATTACACACGCTCCGGTAGTGGAATTGTTTGTAAGTTTCAATGCACCGTTATGCTTTTCGCATAGTATTTTACATAGGTACAAACCAAGTCCAAAATGATGTTCACTATCATTTTGATTTCCCGTATAGTAAGGTGCGGTCGCTGTTTTCAGTTCTTCTTCCGAAAAACCTGCCCCATCGTCTGATACGGATAGAACTAAGTGATCTGCTGATATGCGACAAGATACATCTATTGATTTTACGGCGTAGCGGACAGCATTTGAAACGATATTTTCAAACACCTGCATAACTACATTCCCATCGACATTTATATCCCTGGATTCAGTTTCCGCTTCAAAGCTGGATACAAGACCGTTCCCTTGACAGAGTATTTCCAATGATTTTTTTAGTTGGGCAGATAGTTTATTTGAACAGGTCTGCATTGGCTGTATCGGTTGATCTTCCAATTTGCTCATCGTACCCATACTGTAAACATAGCTTTCAATGCGTTCTATGTTCTTTGATACTGTTTTTAGCAGAGCTGCCTTTTTATCCTCCGAAACGTCCGACCTCATATAGACCTTTTCAAGAAGCTCGACATTTCCCCTCATAACGGTAAGCGGTGTTCTGAGTTCGTGGGAAAACGCCTTGTTGAGTTTTCGTTTCTCTTCGACCATTCGCCACATAGTTCGGTTATTATCCATTAGCGATAACCGCATTTTTTCAAATGAAGAACAGAGCTTTCCAAGCTCGTCTTTAGCTCTGTAATCTATAACAAAGTCGAGATTATCATCGGAAATGTTTTCTGAAGCATTTATTAGGAGTTTTATCGGCTTTTGCAGCTTGCCGAAATAAAAGATAACTGCACCGATCGTAATACTGATAATACACCAGAAAAAAGAGGAATACTCATAGATCAATGTGTAGAACTTATACGCTTGTTTATCTTCCTCAGAAAACGGAAGACGACCTATATAATGCGTGACAGTATATTCCTCTTCGCCAACTTCTTCGATTTCCTGTTCAACTGAAATATATTTTGCCTCAATGAGCTGTATTTTTTCGTTTGCGACGCTCATTGTTGTTTTTGAAAGAATTACCGCTAATATGATAAAAAATGACATAACGATTATCAGTGAGGGCATTAGCGGCATTCTTGCAATAGCTTTTCTTAATTTTCCCATTTATACCCACACCCCCATACTGTTGTTATGTATGATTTACAGCCTGCTTCTGTAAATTTTGCCCGTATCTTTCGGATATGTTCAACTACCGTCATAGAGTAGCCTTCGCTGTCAAATCCCCATAAGCGATCATATATACGCTCTTTATCAAAAACGATACCGGCATTGGTGGAAAGCAGTTCAATAATTTCAAATTCCGTTTTAGAAAATGAAATTGGTGTATCCTTGAAATAGACGGCTTTCGAGGAATAGTCTATAACCAAATCGTCACTAAATTTCAAATCGGATTTTTTCTGCAATCTCATATCACGACGTAAGTGAGCCGAGACACGGGCGCCCAATTCATCAAGCGAGAAGGGCTTCGTGATATAATCATCCCCGCCTGCAGAAAACCCGTTTATTTTATCGACATCATCAACGTTAGCTGTTAAAAACAGGATCGGGCAGGAAACAAATTCCCGAATCTTTTTGCACACTTCAAGCCCATTTAGTTTTGGCATATTGACGTCGAGTAATATTACATCGTGTTTTTGACTCATTTTTTCAAGTGCCTTTTCACCATCGTATGCAAACAACACGTCGTAACCACTAAGTTCAAAATAATTACGAAGAAGCTCTACAACATCTCGCTCATCGTCAACTATCAGAATTTTAGGCATAACTGAACACCTCCGTCTTCAAATGAGGATAACATACAAATATCAAGATTTTATCAAAAAGAGCTTAATACCTTTACTATATAACCATTATACGCGGTTTACGGTGATAGAACAAGTAAGTTTGTGTGAATAACGCGAATGATGAAATAATTAGAGCTTATTATTGTACACAACGTAAAAACCGTATGTTCCCAGCGTTTGCAGAACACACGGTTTTTACTTTCAAAATCAAGCAGCTTTGCCTATTCAATGTATTTGTGTTTCGATTTTTGATATTCACAGTGGTACTGACATCAGAGTGACCTAAAAGCTCCTGCACATCCTTCGGTGCCGCTCCGTTCGAGAGCAGATTACTCGTGAAAGT
>JAZURO010000250.1:0-27397 GCA_045606265.1 Eubacteriales bacterium | reverse complement strand
AAACCTATTTGTTTCAGAATCAAAACTGCCGTCTGTATATGCTACTATATATCCTTCTGCTATGTCTTCTTTTACTTGCTTCAAATATATATTCTCATCACTCAAATATGCCTTTGCTTCATCTTCTGTCAAAAAAGATTTATATTCAGCACCCGGAAAGCCTGATATTGACTTGTTGCACTCTTCCCAGGAATTAAATATTCCCGTGGAATGTCCTTTTTTAACAGCGTATATTTTATTCTTTTTTCCCATCTTAATCATCCTCTCTTGGTAAAGATTGTTGTTTGCCTTTTTGCACATCTTCTTCTGTGTAACCATTTGCTATCAAAATGCGATAGGCATCGATTATTGTAGCTGCAATCTCCCCTATACGATTATCAACTTGATCGATATCTGTTAAATTAATTATTCTATCATCCTGCGCAGGATCAGAATGTAGCTCATGACAGCGTAGACTTTCCCAGGTTGTAGCCAATTTACTCAAAACAAATTCATTTCTTCTTAAATCTTTTATGTATTTTTTGAATTTATTCTTCCTTAAAGCATTACCGATATCCGCTATTTCTGGATTCTTTTTATAATCTTCAAAAGAGAAAAACGCCTTATCTATCATTAATTTAATAACAAAACCTTCGAACACCTTAGCAAACGGATATAAAATAGGATTGTACATCGGTATGCATAAATTATTATTACGCACCGTCTCTAAAATTCCCATTGCACTCACCAAAGTTTGCTGATCATTCCTAAACAAGTAATTAAACGCTTCTGCAGAAACACGTTTCTCAGCCAACGATTCTATGTGTTCAAATTTTTTTAGGTCTGCTTCCAAAACACATTTCACTTGTTCTTGACTTTCCTGTGGCACATACAACAAAGCGTTTTCGATTTGGTTCAATGGTTTAACCGCTTCGACAATCTCCAAAACCTCGTAAAAAAGATTAGTAGATTGCCCTTGTAACAAAAGAGTACCAGTTTCATACTGAGTTAATGTAAATCTATCCTCACCCTTTTGAATTTGCAATCTATAGTAAGCTCGCGGCACATCTTCCGAAATATTTGAATTTTCGAATCTGCCAATGAGCTGTTTCTTTAATTCTTCTATTCTTGCCTTGTCAGTAATTTTTATTGATGTATGTATCGGAACAGATTTGACTACACCACCACTTTCATCATCTGCTTCATTTGATCTATTAGTAAATAAATCTATAACTTCAGAGCCTGCTCTTTCAAATACTAGCTTTGAAGATTTGTTGGCTTTATAGTAAAGTATTATAGCAAAATTGTGACCTCTGAATTTATACCCCAATCCGTTATTTATATTTTTTTCTTCATCTATTGTCAATTTTGCTTTGCTCAATATTTCACGAACCAATTTCTTTGATTCTTCTTTATCGTATTCAAACTTCAAACTATACATGATAACCTTTTTCTCCTATGTTTGACTTGTATAATAACAAACCGCATTATATTGCAGAGACAAATTCCATAATATCTTCAACCTTACATTCAAGCACCTTGCATATTTTGCCTAGAGTTTCGGTGGTTACATTTTCGCCCTTGCTCATTTTTGTAATAGTATAACTGCTGACACCTGCTAGTTGAGCAAGGTCTTTTTTCTTCATGTCTTTGTCGATAAGCATCTTCCAAAGTTTCTTGTAGCTTACTGCCATTTTGCACCTCTTAATACTCGTTTTTCGAGTTTATAGTTCTACATTTTACATTATACCACGGATTTCTGAATAAATCAAGCAAAAATCCAGCTTTATCTAATTTTTTTGCAGCTATTCCAATTTTTGAATTACGCAACGCGATCCTTTTATCGATATGGGAGCCGACGAATCTGCTCATCTATATATGATTACTGCCATTATCGCTTTTTCGTTGTTTACTGCATATCAATTTTTGAGTTCTGATGTGTGCGTTGAAGCTGCCGAAAACAAAACGCGATCATTTCCATCATGTGTGTACCAACGCTTTATGGCTTGATGATGGAAATGATCGTGACGAGCTTTTTCTTTGCTTACTGCGTATCAAATTTTGAGTGATAATTTTATTTCGCAACCTACTTGACAAAGCTGCGATTCTAAGTTACAATACCACAACTGCGGAAGAAAAATGAAGGTGTTCTCTGCTCTGCGTTACTGATCTTTCTGACCACATGTTTATCATCTCTTTTGCAAGATTGACCACATATGGCGGTTGGTGTATTTCTTATCTGCGTTATTCATATTTCTCTCCGTTCTTTTTCATTTCTTCTCTGACGGCAGAGTGATTTTCTCTGCTCTTTACTAGCTGAAAACAAGACCACATATCAATCATTCGGCACTCGGATTTGACCACATCTTTGACCATAAACAGAACCGGAGTACACGGAGACAAGATGTCACGAGAGTATGAAAAAGCCGTTTTTGCGTAGCAGAAAGGTCTAGAAAAAGCAAAAACGGCTAAAAAAAGATATATCAATCAATTGGGGTGGTAGAGGCCGCAAGTTCAAGTGTTATTGCTCGTTCCATCAAAGAATCCATAGTCGATACAATTTCGGCTATGGATTTTCGTTTTTATGATAAAAATAGCACTTTTTAGCCCTAAAATCATTATTTTTCGATGGTTTTAAGGGCATTTTTATTTCAAAAATAACAATTCCGCTATTTCCTGCACTCGCTACAACAAAAATAGCGGAATTCTATCGTTCACCCCTTTAATCGTTCATAGAGTAGATTTATCTAGTTTATTTTAATTTGATACAATTTTGTGGTATTGAATATAATATCATTTCACCTTTTTGTTTCCTTAATTTGGTATAATTTTTCTGGTATTGAATTTAATATTATTTCAACTTTTGGTTTCTGTAATTTGGTTTACATGTAAAAAAGACTTTACCCACCATAATTGGAAGGTAAAGTCTATATATTTTTCAAAACGGATGTTCGACATATTTAGGTTCAGGGGGAGGTGTGAGCCACTCTTCAAGCTTATCGTCCTCAACCACCTCAAAGGTGATACCGTTGCGTCCTGTTTCTCGGCAATATTTCTCAATGGGGCTACCGGCTTTACCACCGACCACGAGCTTCCAAGTACACGTACACATAACGTTCAATTTTCCGGTAACGCCAAAAATGAATTCATCACCAAACTCGCTCACCGCAGGATCAACGTAAAAATGATGCTGAGCGTATGTATTATAGCACGCCATCGAACAAATTTTTTTGACGTTACTTCCAAACTTAATGCATCTGAGACTTGCACAAAGCATACATTGCTCTCCTACGATTTCAACGTGTGATGGGATCTCGTAATAAGCATCCTCTCTACCCGATGGGTACAAAACAAGAGTTTTAAGATCTGATGAGAAAATTACACCATCAATACACTTATAGTGCTCGTTTCGCTCGTCTACGGCAAGGGTCGATATTTTGTAATCATCATAAAAAGCGCCTGCCTTAATATCCGAAACGTCCGCTCCAAAAGAAACACATTCCAAATCGTAATAATTCCAAAAAGCGTCCTTTACGAATGAGCATATTCCGTCACCGATAATCAGCTTTTTAATCTTTTCACATCTACTTTGGGGAAGCCTTGCATCAAGTTTACATACTGTAACATCCTTACGGGATTTGTCAAGCACGAATAACTCAAGCGTATCTCCCTCCAGCTTTCCGCCAAAACCCTCATTAACAAATTCAAACGAAATCGAACCCTCGCTTGCTTTTTTATGGCGTTCAACTAATTCTTCGTAAGGCGTTGCCAAAAATGCTTCTGCATCCGCTTCACTCACTTCAAGAAACGGAATGTTGCATTTGTTACAATACTCCCATATAGCAGACCCTATCTCGCCACCAACGATAATGTTTTCGAAATAAAGTCCATCTTCATAGCAGTCACCTTCAAAAATTTGATTTTCAATGACCTGTACCGCAGGGGAAATATAATATTTACGAATTCCAAGATATTCACAATTATCTTCTGTAATAGCGCCTCGATCATTATTTCTCCATACAGTATGGGTTGTTCTATCAAAGGCATTTTTCTTGATGCTGCGGCAGTTCTTACCAATATAGATGCCCGACACGTTTTTTGCATCCGCAAATGCATACTCTCCTATCTCTTCGACCTCATCAGACACAAAAAAGATATCGCAAACCTTACCTGCGGGATATTTGATGAGCTTCTTTTTGCCGACAGTATAGATAACTCCATTTTCACTAATGAAACTTTTGTTTTCACTTGAAACGAAAAAACGAATTGCGTTATCGTAATTACGAATGAAATTTACCTCAATCTCCTCACAGGATGCGGGAATATTCACCTCGGTAACAAAATCATATTTCGTCAACTCGCCATAAAATGAGCCGCGTCCTATCTTCGTTACACCTTCAGGAATGTTTATCGTATCGCACAACCCTGTAATCACGCCATTTTCGTCTATATTAAAAATATTTAAACCGTTATTTTTCATACTAGTACTCCAACCTCAAAAACATAGCGTTCCGAAGTCGCCCAAATCTTCATTACGTTCCTTCCAACTGAGCCAGATCTTTATCTCTTCCTCTGAATTGCCCACTACCTCAAATTTTATTCCGTTTGCATTGGCAAATATCTCTGCGTTTGAACCGCGCTCGCCACCGATAATCATTTTTTTGTAATTTTCCATATGATACTCATATTCCTCACCACTCCATCGCCGTTCTTCGCGCACAAAAGCGTTTTCTTCAATCTGCGTTGTAGGGGGAATATAAATCTTCTCAATATCCGTGTAAGAAAATGCCCCGTTCTTTACAAGCTTGACACTATAATGCAAGAATATACCTTTGACAATCGCACAATTCGCAAATGCTTTAGCTGGAATCACCTCGTTATAAATATCCGCATACTCCGGTAATATAGACCCTTGAAACGCACTTTCACCAAGTTCACATGAAGGAATCTGAGTGTTTTTCAAATTGGAAGAGCAACAAGCTCTATCAGAAATGCGACGGAGTGTACTTGGAAACATAATCTCTTTTGCATCGGCAAAGCAGCAAGAATCCTCGCAAAGCTCATAAACCCCCTCTGCAATCTCCACGGTTTTTCTGTGGTGAGAAGGTGGCAGATAAATCAACCTTGTACCGTCGGCAGAATACAAAATACCATTTTTACTTTGATAGTGTGGATTCTCTTTGCAAATATGAATCTCTTCCAAGCTCTGCGGACGGGAATTTATCACTCCCCAAATATCATGGTATTGTTTTGTCGAGGTATCATACGATTGGCGAAGAGCAGATGGCTCAAAGCACTCAATGGTCTTAGGAAGCACCAATTTTTTCATTCTTTCCAGTGGGGCAAGTGCTAAAGGTGCAATTTTCCGTACTCCGCAAGGAATGCGTATCTCTTTGCTGAAGCCACCAAAAGCTCCGTTTTCAATTTCGAAATTATTGATATCATCGATCAAAAATGTCCCATCGTTCACGTCATTGGAAAACGTTACTCCGTCATCTATAAAATGATTTTCGCTCATATATTTCTTTCTGTATTCAGCGATGGTTGATTTATTGGCAGGCGAATACTCATCTTCAGAGTGTAATGGTTCTGCCTCCCAATTACAATGGGGACAAATAAACCAATCGTTAAAGGTTTCATTCTCACAAATAGGACAGCGAATGATTCTTCTGCCCAAATCAAGACACATTTGATATTCGTCCTCGCCTATTATGTCTTTAAGCTTTTTATTTGTTGTCATTCACAACCTCCTATACTATCTCCCGAGTAACATATCAACCGCGTTTCCGCGTGCAATGATTTTACCGTAAAAATCAACGGTTACGTCACGATTTTTTCTGTAATAACCAAGTATTGTGCGATTAAAATTCTTAACTACAATATCGCCATTCGGCATGTGTTCATAATATCCTATAATGAGAAATCTAACAAAAGCTTTTTTATTTTTTCACAATAATCACTTTCAGGATCATATTTGCACAAGAAATCAAGTAATGCAAGATAATATCCTTCAATTTTTTCATTATCTTCACACTCATCACACTCAATCAGATCAAACAAGCACTCACCAACATTTAAGGAAATCAAAACATGCGCACAATCATCAGAAATTTCAGTTAAAAGTTCAAAAGTGCGCTCCAGTTCAACAGATAATAATAATTGAAATGCAACATCAGGATCATCGGGAGAAATTTTGTGTGCTTCTTCCAAAAGCTCCTCAATTATTACATAATCAACATAATCATTCAATTCGTTAACAACTTCTTCTACATCCATTTCCAACAAAATAAAGGCGGCTTTGTGTAGATTTTTTAAAGAAGGATACTCAATAAAATCTTCATAATCGTTGTAATATGCTTTTCCTGACAAATAAAGCCAAAACAAAATATCGTTGGCGAATCCCTGAGCATCATCAAATTCAACTGCAAGCAGTGCCTCTTCAAGTGCTTTGGCGGTGGATTCGTCCATGTTCTCGGTATCAGGACAAAGAGAATCAATCATATCCCACAAATCATATTTGTCCTTAACCGCTTCCGCTACAAATGTTTTAAGCTTATCCAAATCAGGCACGGCAACATCTACTGCCTCGCAATTAGAAAATACATAATTTCCCGTTCCATATAATTGAATTAACTTTGCTATTGCTGTCGATACACAAAGTTCATCTTTGGATTTAAGACAATTTAAAAGAATTCTTTCAACATCAGGATTTTTACCAATACTATCGCACATTTCAAAATAGTGGCTAAAGACTGCCTGATTATAGAAATAATGCCAATACGGACTATCCTCGTTGCAAAGGCACTCGTCAACAAATACACTTACACCTTCAGCGGGAGACGTATCTCCATTTAATGCTTTTCGAAAGCAAAAATATGCCTCCTCATATCTGCCCAATTTATCAAGAAGATAACCGTAATGCGCGCTCGCATCTCCGAAAACATCCTTTTCGTTTGCTATTTTCTTATATAATTCTTCTGCTTTTTCATATTCGCCCGCCTCATACAGTTCGTCTGCAAGTCGAAGTGTATCCCAATAAGAATCATCATCAGTCGCTGTAATTTGATCAATATCTGATTTAAGTTCAATTTGTATTTTTTTGTTTTCTATTTCTTTCTTTGTGTTCATATTAACCACCTTTATTATCGTCCCAGTAACATACCAACCGCATTACCGCGCGCAATAATTTTGCCGTAAAAATCAACGGTTACGTCGCGATTTTTTCTGTAATAACCAAGTATTACACGATTAAAATTCTTAACAACAATATCTCCGTTCGGCATATGCTCATAATATCCTATAATCAGGAATCTGCTGTCTTTAATTACTTCTTCTCTTCCCATAATTTTCTCCTTTTATCATAACGTACCATTACTTTTCGATAGGACCACCATATATTCTTTAACTAAGGGCCCTCTACTTTACTATACAGTACGCCCAGTGAGGGTTTAATATTTTGTTAAAATAATTTTCTTCTTACAGAAGAATTTTTTCCAAATCAACACCAAGTTTATGTAGAATAATAGTAGCTCTTGATTCTTCTTCTTTGCATATTGCAAGAAAAATATGTTCAGTCTTTATTATATCATCCTTATTTTGCTTGGAAATTTCCATTGCATCCCTTAAAAGTTTCCTAACCTTAGGAGTAGTATCCCGAGGCGTGAGATGTGTTTTATATCCGCATCCTATATCATAATCAACAATAGCATTTTTGATTTTTTCACTATCCACACCGTACCTTGCAAGCACCTCTGCAACGTGTGAATCCTTATCCCCTGCAAGAGCTAAAAGAATATGCTCACTTCCAATAAATGTGTGACCAAATTCTTCTGCAAAGCCAACTGCATTATCAAGTGCTTTTCCTGCTCTTTCTGTAAATTTTGTACTCATTTTTGTCTCCTTTCGCAGCAAAAATCAACATATTCATGTTAATTTTATCATATAACATACCAAATTTCAACTGTTTTTTCAATATGCTGATATTAGCATAGATATACTTACGCGCACCTCAAAATCTCCTGTACCTGTTCTCCAAGAAGTGTTTTTTCTTCAACCAAACGTTGAGTTATAGCATCAAGCTTAGCTCTGTTTTCAACAAGCAACTGACGAACCTTGTTGTAGTAATTCTCCATTTCAATAGCAACTCGAGAATCACGTCTGTCAAGCACTTCATCCGAAGGATTTGAGGAAAACACAAATTTATTAAAACCGTAAGAACAATAATCATCAACAAATCTGTGAACAATATCAAAAGCTCTGGTCAAATCGGAATTTGCACCCGTATCAACTACACCGTAGCAAATTTCGGTTGCCGCCTTTCCCGCAAGCAAATACATTACTCTTGTTTCCATCATCTCTTTTGAGTAGAAATAAAATTGGTCTCTATATATTGATGCAATTCCCGCAGCAAAGGAATCGTGATTGAGCGCAGTTACCAAATTTACACTTCCGGGTTCTAAAAGCTCGGCAACAAGAGCGTGTCCCGCTTCGTGACAAGCGACTAAAGGCAAAACGCGGGCATCTTCTTCAAAGCTTTCAGGAGCTTTGAAAATAATGCGCAATATGGCCTTTATCATATCCTTCATCTCGACCTGCTCTCTACCGTCAAAGGCAGCATAAACACCCGCTTGATTTACAACAGTTTCAAGTTCAGCACAGGATCTGCCCTGCAAAAGTCGAGAGATTTGCTTAACGTCAATATCTGAAACAAAGGGCTTTTTAGAAAGATAAAAAGCAACGATATCTTCTGCATCCTTGCCTTCAGGACATCTTAAAAACAAAATGCTATCAAATCTTCCTGCCCTAATTAAAGAGTCTGGGAGCTTTTTCAAATTGTTGGCAGTTGCTACTACAAACACCCGCTTATCTTTAACATTGTCAATGCAAGATTGCACCGTCACAAACTCCTCGGTATCCCTGCGACGCTCGTCCTCGTTTGCATATTTGTCAAGGTCGTCCAAAAGAATAACGGAAGGCGCATTTTTCTCTGCTTCATCAAAAATTCTGACAATTTCATTAACGAAATCTCCGTTGGATTTGTCTTTTCTGCAAATATATACATTTCTATTGCAGTGCTCTACAAAGCAATTTGCAAATGTACTTTTACCAACACCGGGTGCTCCGTGAAGAAGTAACCCGTGGGGCTCTGTTACGCCAAGGGCTTCATATTTTTCAGGGTAAATGAGCTGATCGATAATTCTCGAAAGCTCACACTTGATTGCGCTGTAACCTATAATTGATTCAAAATACATTTTTACGTCCTCCGTTATTCACACATTTTTATTAATATAGAAGCTCCACCAAAGCAATAAACTCTTTAAGCATACCGTTAAAGCTATGATCTGCTCCTTCTACACTCAGAAACTTAAAATTTTCAATATTTGAGTCTTTAAGTTGAGCAACCTCGTCATAATCTTCATCATTTGTTCCATATACAAGAATCTTTTCAACTTTTGGCAAGTTCTTCAATTTTTCTTCAAAGCTTTCAAAGTCAATATATGACGAATTTATGCCAAGAAACTTTACCGTTTCGGGAAATTTATCCGCCAATTTAAGATTTTCGTATGCTCCGTCAGAAGTTCCAACAAAATAAAGTTCGAAGTTAGAAAAACCTCTGTCGGCCACTACCCAACGTATTTCATATTCATCAGGCGCTTCACATATTGAATATTCCGGATTGGAAGCGCAAATAACAGTTGCTCCCAATCTTTCGTGTATTCTTTCCGCCATCTTAAGATATTTATCTTTATATCCACCGACACTTGATCCCCTACCGCCCTTGATGAATACTATTTTCTCGTTTCCTAAAATAAAACGGTAATCAAAACCATCATCAGAACAATTCCAAGTCTTCTCTGTATTAGCAAACAAATCCTCCGTTGTTTTTATATTTGGTTTATAAAAATCCATATTCTCTCCTTTGTGATAACTGATTTTTAGCTCAATCCTTTCTCATCCAGTAATCAATATCTTCGTAGTAGGCATCTTTTGAATTGCAGTAAGCATTATATGCAATTACGAATTTCTCATTTAGTGAAGCATCTTCAAAAGTTAATACTCCATTTGATATTGGATCACCGTTTATTGTTTCAAAACAATACGTTGAAGGGTAGCCCGAAGAATTGGGCTTTTCGGTTTTTACTTCAATATACGGTGAAGTGATTCTTGTTACTATATACCTTTGATTTCTACTCTTACCTATAACTGTTTTACCTATAAAATCCTTCAATTCCATTACTTTTCCTCCTTTTTCATAGGGTGCGTCAAATGACGTACGTTCCAAATTCACGGTAAAAAGGTGCAAAATACCCTTCCGTTCCCTGAGGTCTTCTCGCCCTTTCCAATATTGCAAAAACAAGCAGCTTGAATTTGTTTTTGAACTCTGCTTCCTCCATTACCACTCGGAACAAAGAAGCAACCTTAGAAGGCAGTAAAGCATATGCACCGCAGCCAAACGCTCCAAGTATAAGAGTGTCCTTTCCGTGTTCAATACCCATACGGAATATTGTACGAATCTTGTTGAGCATAATCTCTCTTCCTTCCGTGGTGAATCCACCGTCATCGGACTGATAAGAAAGCTCGTTAACATCCGCATAGTGTGTTTTTCCGTTAAAACAGAGCGCTGCCACGGTAATAACGTCACATTTGAAGGGCTGCTCTCTTAACGTATAGTATTTCGAGATGTTATTTCTGAAAAACGTAACGTCGGGAGAGTAAATTCCACCGTAGTTTATGTCAAGAGTATATCCAACTTCCCTTACGGGAACTCCACTCTCACGGATGTTGATATACTTAGGATCGCCAAATTGGTACAAAGAAAGACTCAAATTCGATGTGTAGCAAAGCGACTCTTCCTGCGCTCCCGTGCCGTCTCTATAACCGCCGCCAGGCGTTTTTGCGGAAGCAAGGTTAAGAATAGCCGGGTTATACCCTTTTGCTATTAAACGTTCGGCAATTTCCATACAGTCGGCATTGATGCAGCCCGTTTGTGTGGATTCATATATCTTGCCCAAACCGCTGACGTCATAGGGTTCCTTATAGAGCTTAGCACCGTCAAGAAAAGCTTTGTAATCGCCAAGCTCAATATCATTTACACCGTTTTTCCAATCGATAAACAGTTTGGTGTTGAGCTTATAAATCTCTTTGCGGGCATTCTGACGGCCAAATCTTCCACTCGCCATCATAGCCTTCATTTCATCAATAAAAGCTTTATTTGTTTCTGTCAATTTTATCTCCATAAAAGCTCCCTCTAAATAATTAATATTAGTGGTGGAAATCTCCACTTGCGAATATATTATATCAGATTGTTTTTATTTTGTAAAGGGAAATTTGTAAAGTTTTTAGGGAATATTTACTAATTTACAATTTATTCACAATTTTATCTTTATCAGAAGCTAAAAAAACCTTCCAAAGCTATATTCTTTGGAAGGTTTTATCTATTCAACTGTATTCTATCTTCACATCTGAAACAACATATCTTATCTTTGCTTCTCCGTCTCCTGCTTGAACTCATTTAGCTTTCTGAGAGCAGAACGGATATTTAGTCTCTGTTTTACCACCCTTCCTTCTTCATCGGTGGTTTTGATTTTAGCAATAATAAGCTCCAGGTTGTTATACACAAAAACGATTGGCTCCAAAGTTTCAAATTCTTCTGCATCATCACCGTGTATTACGCAGGGTATGGAATCGATCGGGTAAATTTCATAAAGATATTTATTGGAAAATGTTTTAATTCTGTTACAATAGTCCCAGATAGTCAAATTTACTTTTTCTTTGCGTTCAACATTGTTTGCAAATTTGTAGTTTTCAATTTCCCAATATGATAATTCATAATTTCCTTTGAAATAATTATAAAATGCTTCAAGAACTTCCCTGTCGTACTCAAATACAGATTCTTTTGTATCTTTGGTATATGAAAGACAGTTACCGTTAAAGGCAGCATTTTTCGATATATCTAAAATTTCTTGCTTATACTGTTTTTTCAGCAGCGCAATAATTCTGGAAAACTCCAACGTTATTTCATCAGCAAATTCTCTTTCTTCTACACTGCAGTTTTCATAAAGAGCAATAATAGAATCCAATCTGTGCTTTATAAGTTTATCTTCTCTTGTTACGGGATTGCTATAATCGTTCAATAATTTATAAAAATCTTCATAAAAAATATGGTTCATAATACCTCGCCGATTAAGTGGAATTTTTACTTTATGGATATATTGTACCACCTATTCAATATTTTGTCAATAATTTTAGTGAATTTTCCCTTTTTAACAATTTACAATCCCGCAAAATACAAATCTTATATTCCGATTGTTTATATAAAAATGCGAGCCAACGGCTCGCATTTTTTGTGTTGCAAGTGATTTGAAAATGTTTTTTCACTTAATCAGTATTCTATTTCTATACCGTCAACACCTCCAACGTATTTGCCGCCCTCTACAACACCCGTGTTTTCAAAATTACTTATTGTAGCAGTAGCGGACGAGTAAGCAAAGAGTATTTGCTTATGCAAAAAAGGGGTTGCGAATTTTACTTATTTATGCTACAATAATAAAAACTAAGTATATTAATCATTTACCGGGAGGGTTATTATGGCTCTTGATATTAACGCATTGGTTGAATTTGCCGCACAAAGAAATGCATCCGACATTCACATAATTTGTGATTTGCCGGTAAAATGCCGAATTGACGGCAATATTGTAAACCTCATAGAACAAAAAACAGACAGCGAGCAAGTTGAAGCATTTGCACGTTATTTGCTCGGTGAGAATTATGACAAGGTCGCTAATATTGGCGAGGCAGACGTTGGATTTACCTTCCCCTGCGGAATAAGAGTGAGAGGTAACGTTTACCGCCAGAACAGAAAGCTATCAATCGCATTAAGACTTTTCGGAAATCATATTCCTCAGATAGAGGAGCTTGGATTACCCGACTGTGTAAGGATGATACCAAACTTCAAAAACGGTATAGTTCTTGTGACGGGTGAAACAGGATCGGGAAAAAGCACGACTCTTGCATCAATTCTTGACAGAATCAATGCAACAAGACTTGGGCATATCATAACACTTGAAGATCCCGTGGAGTACATTCTTACCCCCAACAGATGCATCATCAGTCAGCGAGAAATCGGAATTGACACGAAAAATTACGCAAACGGCCTTCGCTCAATATTAAGAGAGGATCCCGACGTTATTATGATAGGTGAGATGAGAGATTTCGAAACGATCGAAGCAGCTCTCACGGCAGCAGAAACGGGACATCTCGTTTTGGCTACCCTTCACACAAATTCCGCCGCCGATACGCTTGACAGAATTGTCGGTGTATTCCCCGAGGGTATGCAGGCGCAAATAAGAATGCAGCTTTCAAACACACTTTGCTGTGTTTTGTCGCAAAAGCTTTTGCCACGCATAAACGGTTATGGCAGAGTGCTTGCCTGCGAATCAATGATGGTAAATAATGCAATCAGAAACCTTATAAGAGAAGGCAAAACTCATCAGATAGATTCGTTTATTTCTCTTTCTGCAAGTCAAGGCAGTATTTCAATGGATGCCGCACTTGTAAAACTGTTTAAGAAAGGCGAGATTTCATTTGAGACCGCAGAAAAATATGCGCACAACAAGGATAATCTCAAAAATCTTTGCAATATGCCCTCTTATCCACAATAATAGAAATAAAACCGCCACTTTCTAAGTTTTTGGCTTGGAAAGTGGCAATTTTTTATACAATTCTATATTAATTTATCTGATTTTGTTCTTTGCTAAGCGCTTCCATCTTCATCAACGCCTCATCAACAGCATAATAAAGATTATTGATGGTCGGCAAAAGCGCAGCTCTGGTATATCCATCCTTAGCAACAGGATTTCCGTTTTCATCTAATGTATAGTAATCCGAAGCAGCTTCATACTCCTTTTCAACAAGAGCTATACCCGTGCCTGCGTAATCCTTGCTGTCAATAATACTCTTTGCGTGATCAAGCAATGTTTGAAGGGTTGCAGTAGCATTATTATCAGTTGCCATTACTATACTTTCAATATTTGATCTGTATCCAACTGTATAAGAGTATGAGTTCAATTTATATACCGTTCCGTTAATATCGTAGGAATAACCCGATACTACCTGATAGGTATCGCCTGCGGCTCTCCAGTTATCCGTTACGAAGGATCCTCCGTTTCCGTCGGTTCCGCCGTCATAGTCAACAACGTTTGCTTCGCCAAGATAAGTATCGCCAACTCTGTACCATTCGCTGATTATATTACCCTCAGCATCTCTGTCGCAAGTAAACACAATAGCATAAACGGGAACGTATTCTCCCATATCCTCTTTTGCTAACGGGTCTATAGTCAGATACAAGGTCATTTCACATCCGTATCCTCGGAACACACCGCCATTTCCTGTATTTGTAGCGACGTAATCGTCACCCGTCATAGTATTTCCGTCCAGGTTTTCGTGCTTAATCATTACCGTGGCATCTTGCTTGACGTTGTCAACCGTGATTTGCAACTGACCTGCAAACAAGGTATTTACAGCCATCGAGTCATCACTTGACGAACCTGTAACGTTACCGATATAGTTTGAAGTCCACTCCTGACGTCCGTCAAACTTATTATCCAGTACATCAACAAGCTCGGTATAGGTTGACGTGGTGTTAAGAATATCAAGGAATTTGTCAACAGCAATATCAATTGCCTGATCAGCTGTTTCAACGTTGATACCAAATTGGAAGTTTACAAGTGTTTTCCAGTCAGTATTTGCGTTAAGTCCCGAACCAACGGTATATGTAACGTCAAATTCAAGCGTTTTTCCGGGATACACCTTCTTTTCCTCAGCACTCTTGTTTGCAAGCGAGCAAACGACTCCAATTCTATTATTGGAGTTTGAAGTTGATACGTTTGAGTTTCCATTATATCCGTCAAGACTCGTTTGATAATACAGACCTCTGTAAGAGTAAGTCAGCTTCGTATTATTAAGAACCGTCACGTGATATGTAACCGATCCCGAGCTTTGCTGTCCCCACCAGCTGTTGCTTCCTTTTCTGCTTATCATTGAATCAAGTGTTGTGGTGTATTCAAGGTGAGAAACCTGATTTTTATCAACATTAGTCTCACTTGAAGTGGATACATCAATAATAAACAAACCGCTTGGAATTTCAATTTTGGCAGTACCTGTGATACCGAGAGTATCGGTAAGCGCGGCATATCCAAAGCTCATAAAGCAAAACATAAAGGAGAGTGCCGTACAAATAATTGCTTTCATCCATTTAGTCATACTTTACTCTCCTTTCTTTTTAATTATTATTTTTCAGATCCTACACCGGACACAAGCATTTCTTCTGCCTTGCGCTTAATAACTGCGATTATCTTTTTCAAGGGATGCTTGATGTGTTCGGGCTCAACTCTGTGGTTTGCGTGAGCAACGGTAGCCTTACGGATAACCTCCTTTTGTTGTGTATTGTTCCAGGTTGGAACAAGAACAACGTCGCCCTCGTTCAAGATCTCACCGTTAGGATCGTAACGGTAGATCTTATTTTTCTTCTTTTTCTCGGGCCAAACAACACCTATGACCTCAACACCGGGGTCTTCAGGAGCAGCCTCAAACTGATCGTCGTCATCGGGAATGATCTCAATGGCAGTAAGGTCAACCTCGGGCTGTGCCAATGCCTCTGCAAGATCCTCCTCATTAACTTCTTCAAGAATTACAATTTCCTCGGGTTCTTCCACAACAGGTTCCTCAACAACGGGTTCCTCAACGGGTTCTTCAACTACACGTGAATAGATCTCGTCATAGTTTTCAACCTTGATTATGAAAGTATAAAGAATCTTTGTATTTGTGGGAATAAGGAATTTTGTCATTGTTTCGTCTCTGTTTTCAGAAACGAGAATGGGAGATTGAATTGTATCACGAATGCCAAGCATTTCGTTAAAGGTTTTAATCTCAACCATCTGATATCCTTCGCAGTCAAACTCACCGTTGATTCTCTGAATATAGGAATCATAAGATTTAAGAATCTTGTTAACTGCGGAAGCGTACGTAACGTCCTCGTTCTTTGTGAGGTGCATAAACACCACAAGCAATATTGCTACGATAACTGCGAGAACAGCAGAGATAATAGCCAGAACAAGAAGCACCTCTCTGTTTGCAATGCTACTGAACTCAAAGAGCTTAGTTTCGTTTTCGGGGGAAGCCGATGTTCTTGTAATATTGAAATTATCCTCCGCCATCGGAATATTGATTGCGGTGGTATAATTATTGTTCATCTGCTCATCAAAGTTTGCGTGTTCACTTAAAACTTCAACTTTAAGAGTAACAACAAGCACGCAGGTTGCATCCTTAATTGAATAAGAGCTTACAAATTTTCTCGCAATCTCGTCAAATTTCTTATAATCAATGAATACGGATTCATTAATTCTTACAGTATCCTTATTATTAATGAAAACAGTTTTTTGAGGCACAATGTTTTCATCCACTGTATAGTACGGTGTTCCCGTATCCTTTCTGGTAATCAAGAGCTGTGCGTCTATTTTATATGTATAGTTAAAGCTCATATTTGCACCGGTTTTCATAATATATGAAAAGTCGGCATTAATACCGTCGGTAAGTGATGAGATATAGGATTGATCCTTATCTATCCACTCATCTTCAAAAAACTCGTTCTCGGAATAGTGAACCTTATAGTCAACACTTCCCTGTTCTTTGTACTCGATATATTGAGTTTTATTCATTTGGTTATACCCGATGAACAAACCAAGAGAAATCACAGCTAAGAGAATAATGGCGGTCAACTGAATGAGCATCCATTTTTTTCTGTTTCGTTTATATTCTTGTCGTCTTTGAATTTCAAGCTCAGACATATGGCTCTCCTTTCTTTAGCGTTTGAACAGACTCCTCATCCAAAGTGTTGGATATCCTAAATAGGGCAGCTTTAAGTCAGTCAGCCCCACGATGTCGGCGTCCGTTATAAATCCGGCATCAAGATCCTCATTGGCATCGCCCTTGGTATAGTACCTTGCAACACCGTTGATTATTTCTATTTCAACAACTCTATGAACTATCATAGAGCCACCTTTTTCAAAAACAATAACCTGACCTTCTTCTATGACGTGGTGATCTTCATATCTTTCAAATAAAACAACGTCTCCCTTATTAAGCTCGCCAGTCATTGACTCAGTGGCGATAACAAGTGCGCCGTATTTGAACTGATTTGAAACAAGCATTACCGTGCCTACCATAATTATAACAACAATGGCGGTCAGAACGGCAGAGGTAATCTTCCACAAGCGTGATTTGTTGCCAAGCGCATATCTCACCTTTTTCTCAAAGAGTGCATCTATAAAGAAATATATGATAATAGGAAGAAACAGCTTAAACAAATTCACAAGAGATTGGCTGATTCCTGACGTTACGTAAAAGGTGTATGCGTGAAGAATTGTTATCAATCTGAAAACGATATTGGGATACATTCCGTATCGTTTTGCAAGATAGTTATAAAGTATATTGGATAACAGCGCCGGGAAAAATGTACCGGCAACAAGTTCCATAAAAGTATTAAAAGATGTAACCGATGGAATATTTGAGCAAATGAGCATATCTGCAATAATGCAGGAAATATAGCACATAGCCCGTGTTAAAGCATCCTTTTGAGCCATAAGCACGTATCTCACCCTCTCGGTGGCGACGATGATCACTGCTATCGGCAAAAAGAATCGCCAGATATTACTGCCTGCAAATCTGTACGGATTTTTATAATACCCGAATTCAAGACCCGACAGGTAAAAAAGCATTACGTAAAGAAGAGCTATTACCGAAATAATAATCAAGACTTGTCTTTTATATATTGAAAGAATAGGTCTTTTCTTTACAAAACGAGGAATTATTATCGCCGAAAGAAGCAGAAGAATTGCTGCAAATATTCTCCCGCTTTCTTCCATCGGCAATAGTAAAGCAACGAGGAGGGCAGCAAGTAAAGATGCCGAAGCAATACGATTAACTTTTTTATCAGTCATTGCTGTCCTCCTTTTTTACTTATGATTGATTAGTAATCAAATAATCTGATGTTCTTAATTTAGAATTAGGGCTCCTGTGTTGTAGCAGTAAGCTCAAGACCAAAGCTTGCACTTGTAGCATTAACAATGGGAGATTTAACAGTAACTGTAACAACAACTGTTATTGTTCCACCGTTAGCCCCGATTGTTTGTCCTTGGGGATAAGCATATTCTACATCAAATGCAGTGGGATTGGAATTACTGGGGTTGTCAGCACCGGAAAGCTTTGTGGGGTTAATGGTAATATCTGCAGGAACATTACTATCATTTGTAATAGTAAATGTAAATACAGATTTCTCGCCCATAACAGCAAGCTGATTAGCAGTAAATGTAGCATCGTCGGGAGTATAGCTTGCTACATCAACGTTTGTAAGCTGACCGTTTACATATCCACCTGTACCAGTTGTGCTGGTAGCTACAGCATTAGAGAAATAAACCTTGCTATCGAAAGTTACGTTTGCAGCATCAAGGTCGATGTGTGCGTTACCAATGATTGTGAGTGTGTCGGTCAATGCAGCATAACCGATACCAAGAAGAAGTGTAGCAATGAGCAAAAATGCTACGATCACGATTTTTCTGTTTTTCATTTTTCTTCTTTCCTTTCTAAATGTTTTATTTATATAGATAAAGCCACCGCTTTATATATATCTTAAAGTAGTTCATTATTGATGCATATGCATCAATAAAAAGGGATATCCCTTTTTCGCAAATTTTTTCTATAAATTTAGCAAGTTGCACAATTATCAGCAATTGCAATTTATATATAAAATACGGCATTATATTTTGTGACTACATTATATATAATTTCTGTTTTATTGTCAATATGTTTTTGTAAAAAATTTCATTTTTCAAGTGCTTTTGACATTATATGGTAAAATGATACACAAAAATGAATTTTTACTGTTTTTCCAGCAAAGCAAACGTCACCATATCGCTCCTTCCCCTTTATTTTCGATAAATTAAAATCATTTTTCAATTTCTTTATCAAATATTTATTGACATATTACTGCTTTTTTGATATTATTAGTATAACGTCTTCCCAAAAAGGAGTTATTATGGCAAGAATATCAACCAAAAAGGATAAGAATATATATCAGCAAACCCGTGAAAACCTTGACCTCTCACGAGAGGGTGCAAGCGAATTGCTTGAATGGATATCTCCCGAGAGAATCGAACGCATAGAAAATGAAAAAAGCACCCCGAGTCCCGATGAGGTTTTACAAATGGCGGATAAATATAGAATTCCGAGACTTTGCAATTACTATTGCTCGCATCAATGCCCCATCGGTCAGGAGTACGTTCCCGAAATCAAAACAAAGGAGCTTTCTCAGATAATACTTGAAATGCTTGCGTCCCTTAACTCAATGAACAAAAAGCGTGAGCGTCTTATCGAAATTACTGCCGACGGTCAGATCGGTAATGACGAAATTGAAGACTTCATCTATATTCAAGAGGAGCTTGAACGCATTTCGATCACCGTTGAAACTCTTCAGCTCTGGAGCGAAAAGATGCTTGCAAACGGCGTTATTGACGAGAAACGGTATAAAGAAATAAAAAGCAAAAGATAAAAACAAATGCGAGCCGTGCGGCTCGCATTTGCTTTTATTGTTCAACGGGTGTTATTACGGGCTTGCCATCTCTGTCGAGAAGCACAGTAAGTCCGCCTGCATATCCCGTTGCGCGCCAAAGGTAGTTCACACCGGTTTCTCTGTCAACCCAGACTTCAAATCCGTCACCAAATGCGCCTTCTTTATAAATTCTTTCAAATCTGTCTTTTTTCTCTGCCATAACTACCTCAATCAGTCACAGCATACATCTTGCTTAGGGGGTTTATTTGGCTTGGGCGCTTCGGGTGTGTCGTCGCCAAGACCTGTGGTTTCAGTAAAGATAGAATTCTTCTTTACCATTTCAACTGCATCCGTGGGAACGATAAGCTTGGAAGCTGTACCGTTAGCCATTTCAACAAGTGCTTCGTATCTCTTAAGCTCAATAACCTCGGGGGTGGGACAAGCCTGCATAATGGCACGAAGACCGTCTGCCTCTGCCTGCTTTTGAAGAAGAACTGCCTTAGCTTCACCTTCTGCGCGGGCAATACGAGCATCTCTTTCACCCTCAGCGGCAAGAATCATTGCCTGCTTATCACCCTCTGCACGAGTGATAACCGCCTGCTTATGTCCCTCAGCTTCAAGCAAGGTTTCACGTCTTGCACGTTCTGCCTTCATCTGCTTTTCCATTGATTCACGAATGTCAGCAGAGGGGGTGATATTGCGGATTTCAACACGGGTTACTCTGATACCCCACTCGTCAGTTGCAGCATCAAGAGATTCTGTCATCTTTGCGTTGATACTGTCACGGGAAGTAAGGGATTCGTCAAGTGTCAATTCACCAACGATATTACGAAGTGTGGTTGTTGTGAGGTTTGCAAGTGCCTCAACGGGATTTGCAGCGCCGTATGCATAGAGCTTGGGCTCAAATGTTTTGTGATAAACCACTGCGTCGATAGTAAGGGGTACGTTATCACTTGTAATAACGCTTTGAGGAGGTGTGTCAAGCACCTTTTCCTTTGTGGTTGCACGTGCAACTACTCTGTCAATTCCAAAGGGCGCAAGAAAATGAAGGCCCGCTGTCCAGATTGCGTGGAATTTACCAAGTCTTTCAATTACGAACGATTCCGTATGAGGTACAACCTTGATACAGGAAAAAAGTATTCCCAAAAGAACGACTGCAATTACCGATAAAATGATTTCCAACATAATTTTTCTCCTTTTTTGATTATAGTTTTCTATGTAATGTGAATATCACTATACATTCTAATATTATCACATTTTATATGCGGTGTCAATATTTTTACCTTATGTTTATATTATATACTCAAATTTATAAAAAGAAAAGTATAAACGGTGCAAAATAACACTATCTATTTTGACTGTAAGTGCAAAATAGATTAATAATTATTATATTTTTCCAATATTTTGTGTGTTTTTTTGTCAAAAAAACTCTTGACATATCCGTTTTATTATGATATAATTTCTCTCGATGTAAAAAGAAAGGTGGCATAGTTATGTTGAATTTCACTGTGGCAACTAAACAATCCTCTGCTATGGTGTCCTATTCCCTTTTCATCTTTTCTTTTATTATTTGATTTTATTGCTGACGTTTTTCGTCAGCTTTTTTTATAGTCAAAATAAAAATTCAAATAAATTTCAGGAGGAAGGTTCACAATGAAACTCATCTACAACATTGAATCAAAGCCAAAAGAGATCGGCTATCTCAAAACGGTTTTGTTCGCTCTTCAACAGTTGCTTGCAATTATGGCGGCAACAATCGCAGTTCCCGCAATAGTCGGAAACGGTATGACCGCTTCTGCAGCTCTTTTCGGTGCAGGTATCGGAACTCTTATCTATCAGACATTCACTAAATTCAAAAGCCCCGTTTTCCTTGGCTCATCATTCGCCTTCATTGGCTCAATGGTAGCTGCATTCGCAGGAGCTACTTCAATGGCTCTCGGCTATCTTGGATTGATTATCGGTGCAGTTTTTGCAGGTCTTGTTTACGTTATCCTTGCAATCGTTGTTAAATTTGCAGGCGTTAAATGGATCAACAAGCTTATGCCTCCCGTTGTAATCGGTCCAACAGTTGCTCTTATCGGTCTTTCACTTGCAGGTGCTGCCGTTAAAGACGTGTTCTCTTACGGTCCCCAGGATGGTAACGGTGCTTATATTATGAGCACAAGCGCTTGGGTATCTCTCATCTGCGCATTGGTAACTCTCTTTGTTATAATCCTTTGCTCGACTTACGGCAAAAAGGCAGGAAAGCTCTTCCCCTTCATTTTTGGTATTCTCTCGGGTTACGTAGTTGCTTTGATATTCACATTTATCGGTATGGCAACAGAAAATCCCTCTCTCATAGTGATCGATTTTGCTCCCTTCAAGGCACTTGTTGCTGACGGTGTTTCATTCAAAACATTTATCTCAGTTCCCGAGTTCACATTTGCTAAAGCATTTGCGGGTGTTGGAGAATTCAGCTGGTCATACGTTGCAACCATTGCAGTTGCATATATCCCCGTTGCTTTCGTAGTTTTCGCTGAGCATATCGCCGACCACAAAAACCTTTCTTCCATTATTGAAAAGGATCTTCTTGAAGAGCCCGGTCTTCACAGAACTCTTCTCGGTGACGGTATCGGCTCAATGTACGGTGCAGTTTTCGGTGGTTGCCCCAACACAACATACGGTGAATCCGTTGGTTGCGTAGCTATCACAAAGAACGCCTCTGTTGCTACTATTACAGTAACTGCAATTATGGCTGTTATCGTGTCCTTCATCTCCCCCTTCGTTGCCTTCCTTGATTCTATTCCCGGCTGCGTAATGGGCGGAGTTTGCATCACACTTTACGGATTTATCGCAGTATCCGGTCTTAAAATGATTCAGAAAGTTGACCTTGAAAAGAACGCTAACCTCTTTACAACTGCGGTTATCCTTATCACAGGTATCGGCGGAATGTCATTGGCAATCGGAAACGTTACACTTACAACAACCGCTTGCTCTCTTATCCTCGGTATCATCACAAATATCGTGGTAAACCTAAAAAAAAGCGACTAATTAATATATAAATTAAAAGAGTCACGGAAATTCCGTGGCTCTTTTGTAAATTTGGGGTTTATCTATGCCTTCTCCTGCGGAGAAGGCAAACAGCTCGATAAATGAAAATTTGTAATTAAAAACACCCCTCGGAAAAATCCGAGGGGCTTTTTTTATTTGATTATTCTATAAAAAAGTTATCAGAAAGCGATTGAAATTCCTTTCAAATAATCGTTACCTGTGCAATTAATTGTGCAAACGCCATCGACAATCTCAATTGTGAAATTATCTGCGCTTGAATATGCGCTTACAGTAACCTGAGCACCGTCAGCTACGTTCAATTTAATGATTGTGCCTGCGTTTACCTGTACCCAGCCGCTACCGTTATCAGCAAATTTGCCTGCTGTTGCATCAACTGTCAAGCCTTCATACTCGCCAACCTTACCCTGAATGTTTGCACCCGTTGCGGAAAGGTCGATTGTTGTAGCTTCGCTATAAATAATAGCATATTTAACTGTGATTGCATTCAAATAATCATTTGTCAAACAAGTGATTGTGCAAACGCCGTCAGCAACTACGATATCGAAGTTATCTGCGCTTGAATATGCACCAACTGAAACCTCAGCGCCATCAAGTACATTCAAAGTAATAACTGTACCTGCGTTTACCTGTACCCAGCCGCTACCGTTGTCAGCAAACTTGCCGTTTGTTGCGTCAACATTAAGTCCTGCATACTTGCCTGTTGTACCCTGAATGTTCGCGCCTGTTGCGGAAAGGTCAATTGTTGTTGTTTCTTCAAATACAACGGGATACTCAATGTCAATGGAATAGAAATAGTTATTTCCTGTTGTATGGGAGATTGTAATTACACAATCTGACCACGCTTCATAATTAAAGTATTCGTCTGTGATGCCTTCCCAAACAAGATCTCCATCGCCAAAATTATAGGATGTGTATCCTGAATAACCGTGAACGGTAACCTTAGCACCCTCTTTAACTGCGAACGAGAATGAACCGTTCTTTATCTGAGAGTTGTTTCCACCGTTATCACCGATAGTTATTTCTGAGAAGTCAATTACAGAATCCTTATAGTTTCCTTCGGAACCAAATGTGATCGTTGTATTTTCCTCAATCATTACAGGAAGTTCAATGGAAATATATGTGATATAGGATTTGTTCCAAGCGGGCTCTTCTTCAGTACCAACATTAAGCGCTTCGATTATAACCGTAGTAGCATTCGGAACCGTAACTACGTACTGAGCATCTGCGTTCATTTCAACGGGTACACCGTCAACAAGAACCAAAAGCTGACCGTAATTTGTATCAAATCCCTGAACAGTAAGTGTTGCAAGAGCAGGAGCTATAAATATGATCTGAGAGTCGGAACCGAGCTGTGCACCGCCGCTGTGATTCTTGCAAGTACCTGTAACGGACATACCGGGAATGGATTCAAGAATGCCTGTTACGTCACCTTCTTCGGCTGAACCGCCGAATACGTATTTACCTTCACCAAGAGGACATTCAATAGAAATCTTGCAAAGGTAGTTATTTTCAAGACCTTCGTAAATTACTGTGCAGTCATCGAAGAACATAACGGATTGCGCGTCGTTATAAACGATGTCGTTTTCCTGTCCCTCAGCATAAATCTTGTAGGAAGCATAGCTTGTGTTTGCATAAGGAACAACTGATACAGCTGTACCTGCCTTAACCTGGAAAGAAATTGTTCCTGTGATCTGAATTTCACCACCATTGTGTCTGATGCTGCCCGTCATAGTAACCTTGGGGTTATTCTGTACTTCTGCAAGACCGTCGGGTGTTGTGAAATCAAGTACTGTATTCTTTGAAATTTCAGGACCTGCGTTGGGATCTTCGTAATTCACCTTAATCTCAACCGATTTGCCACCGTAAGATACAACGATTACATATTCGCCCGCTGCATTGATATCTACTGCGGAAGAATCAACTGTATAATCGCTTACGGAAAGAACCGAGTTATCAGAATAAAGTGCTTTAACAACGAGTCCTTCAAGAGAAAGCTCTGTGCCAACTGTATAGTTAACATTCATTCCGCTTGCCTTGATCTCGCTGAGTTCAGGAGTTGCGGGAGCTTCGCTGTTAGGATCAATAATGATCGAGTAAATGTAAAGGTCACCTGTTGAAAGAAGGATAACCTCTGTTTCCTCAGCATAGTACTGAGCAAGCATATTTGCGCTGGATGTTCCCACACCGTTAAGTGTGAAAGCACTGTAATTGGGATATGTTTCAACAGTAACTGTTGTTCCTGCCGCAACTGTGAACTTAATAAATGCGCCTGCCTTCATATTGAGAGAGTTTGCATTGCTGTTCCAAGCTACGTTGCCGTTTTCAGCACTGATAAGAAGTCCGTCCCAAGTGAGTGTTGCGCCCTTACCAATAGTTGTTGTTGTATCAAATGTGTGAGAGGAACCTGTTGCGCTTGAGCCACCGTTGAAATAGTAGTAATCTCTATCGTCAACAATAACTTCATCAGAGGTAGGATCCCAAGGATCAAGGTAAGAAACCTTACCGTTGATTGTTCCGTAGATTGTTGCAAAATCAGCATAGAGTGCAGCTTCTTCAGCGGTGAGCATTCTCATACCTGCAACCGCTTCTGTAATAGCACCTGCGCCTGTATTATTATATTCAACGAACTGAACTGTTGCATCAGTGGGCTTAGCATTCATAGAAACGTATCTTTCGTTCTTGCTTGTGCTGTAACCTGCTGTTGAAATGTGTCCGCCGATTTCAGAGTTAATGATTGCAACTGCTGCGTATGCGCCCCAAGGACGTCCGATAGCAGTCTTTGCGGGTTTTTCTTCTGTTCCACCTACACCCTCGTCAGCTGTGAACTTACAGCCGTCAAAGATAGCACCGTAAACGATAGCATCATCTGCACCCTTGTTAGAGCCCTTGAATGCTGTGAGGTAACCTGCTGTTCCCTGATCGTCCTTAACTGTATCAATCACGTGGATTGTACAATTCTTGAAGTATGTTGTATTGTTTGTACCGAAAATGAAATCGGTATAACCTGAAATAAATACGTTTTCAAAATACTGACGGCCTGTGAAAAGTTCAAGAGTATCCTGGATACCGAGAAGTCGGCTATCTGTCATAATAAATCTGTCAGACTGAACGAGAAGCGCAAGACCACGTTCAATAGCAAGGCCTGCTTCATCCATTCTTTCCTGGCTGTTCCAGTAGTTAGAAATTGTAACGCCTTCGATTACACAGTTAACTGCCTGCTCTCTTACAGCAACTGTTGCTGTGGAGTCAGTTGTATGTGTAAATCCGCCTGCGTCAACAAGACCGTAGAGAGAATCCCATTCGATCACAACATCTTCGGAAGTTTCGCCACTACCGATGATATGGAGATTAGGAATTGTAATTTCAAGCTTTTCGTTATAATATCCGGGAGCAATGTACACTTCCTTGAGAGTAGCAGCATCTGCTTTTGCAAGAAAATCAAGTGCCTGCTGAATTGTGCTGACTACGTAGTAAACGCCGCTTTTACCGCCGCGAGGACCTAAATAGTTGGGATCAACGAGTACTTGAATAATATCATCTTCAATAGGTGTGGGCTGAGAATCTGTTACGTAAACAACTGCTGTTGCGGAAACACCGTTAGCAGAAATTGTAAGTACCTTTTTGCCCCATTCAGAAGAATCAAATCCTTCGATCTTATAATCGTCAACCTTGAATTCAACTGAATCGTCACCGCACTTAGCTACTACGATAACGGAAAGACCCTTTGTGTCAAGAGTATCGCCAACAAAGTAGAGCTCTTTGAAGCTGTGGTTGAAATATACACCGTTGCCTGCGCCACTGTTCTGAGCAAGCTTTTCGATGGCATCAAAGCCAAGAGTGATACTTTCGGGTGCAAATACCTTTACCTGATATGTAATAGGTGCATAGTCTTTATAGGAAATTGTTACGTCATAAACGCCTGACTTGGTCATATCAACCTTGCTTGTGTCAAACGTTACTTTGGAATGATCAAGTGTTTCTGTCTTGCCATTTTCAAATGTTGCATTAAGACGAACACCGTCAGTTGTAAGTGTGTCACCTACAAGAAGATCTGTATTGCCGGGAGTAACAAGCTCAAATCCGTTTTCGGGAGCAACTGCTACTGTGCAAGCCAAGTGGAGATAGAAAATATCCTGTGTACCGCCGTTTTTACCGCGTCCGATTGTCCAAATACCTTCTGTTACCTCAAGCTCGATCATAACAAGGGGGCTGGACTGTGAGTTGCCGGGGAATTCAATATCGTGAACTGTTCCGTCGGGAGCTGTAACCTTAATGAACTGCATATCGGCACCGCTTGAACCGTTCTGAACGATAAATTTAAGTGTACCGGGACCGGGAACGTCAACCAAAATCTTATGAGCATTTCCGCCGATCTTAACGGATTTGTTGTATTCAATACCTTCATAAGTTTTTGTTCTGTTTCTTACTTCGGTTCCGTCAACGATTGTGAATTTACCGTTGATGTCATCCTCTGAGCGAACACCGGGCTCAAGGTCGCTGATATTAAGCTCATATTCAACGTCCTCAAACATTACGTATCCGCATGCGTCACACTTATAGTCGCCGTCTTCGTCCTTATGCTCTGTACAAGCAGGGGGTTGGGGCTTCGGAACGTCTGCACCGCAAACGTCACATTTTTCGTCGCCGTCTTCGTCCTTATGCTCTGTGCATTCAGGGGGCTGGGGCTTCGGAACGTCTGCACCGCAAACGTCACATTTTTCGTCGCCATTCTCATCCTTATGCTCTGTGCATTCAGGGGGCTGG
>JAZURO010000249.1:0-4867 GCA_045606265.1 Eubacteriales bacterium | reverse complement strand
TATCCCCCTTTTGTAACTCTTTACAAACAACACCTTTCGCACAAATATTATGTCTATTAACAGAGCAGCAAATCCTCAATTTTGAGGGCGCCTGTTAAAATGCCCTCAAAATTGTTTTGTGTTGCAAGGCAACACGATTTGCGCAGAGTCTTGCTGCGAAGCGCTATTAAAAGTTTTTTGGTTCTTTTTTTCAAAAAAGAACAGAATCCTTTTACTTGTAACTTTCAAAAGCACTAATTACATTTTACCCACAAAGGAAAAAGATAAAATGGACAAATTTTTAAGAACCGAAATGCTTCTTGGAAAAGAAGCGGTGAAAAAACTGAATAATAGCCGAGTTGCCGTATTCGGTATCGGTGGAGTGGGTGGATATGCTCTTGAAGCGCTTGTGCGTGCGGGAGTTGGAGAAATTGACATAATTGATTCCGATTGCGTAGCTCCGTCAAACATCAACCGTCAGATTCTTGCAACGGCTCAGACCGTTGGCAAAATGAAGGTTGACGTAGCAGAAGCACGTGCTATGGAAATAAATCCCGACGTCAAGATAAACAAATTCCCCATTTTTTACCTCCCCGAAACTGCCTCGACCTTCGATTTCAAAAATTACGACTATATAATCGACGCCATTGACACCGTTTCGGGTAAAATGGAGCTTGTAAAACAAGCAAACGAGGTGGGAACACCTATAATTTGTTCAATGGGAACGGGCAATAAGCTCGACCCCACCGCCTTTGAGGTTACCGATATATACAAAACAAGCGTTTGCCCGCTTGCCAAGGTGATGCGTTCCCTTTGTAAAAAGGCGGGAATAAAGCATTTGAAGGTGGTTTATTCCAAGGAACAGCCCATTACTCCGCACGAGCTTGAAAATGCGGAGCAAAAAGGAACTGTGGGAAGAATTTCCCCTGCCTCCTGCTCGTTTGTGCCTCCCGTTGCAGGTTTTATACTTGCAGGCGAGGTCATTAAGGATCTGATTAAAGAATAACTGATTTTTTAGGAGAAAGCATGAGAAAACGACTAATTACAATTATATTATCAGTTGTGCTTGTTCTGTGTTTGATATTCTTGGGAATGCTTGTCTATTCTCTTATTCCAAAGGAATGTGAGCATCATTTTTGCGACAAAACACCCATTGCCGCCACCTGCTATGAAAAGGGGTACACCCTTTATAAGTGTAAAGCGTGCGACTATACCTTTGAAGCGGATTTTGTTGCTCCCACAGGTCACAGCTTTGAAAATGAAATTACTGAGCCGCTGTGCGAGAGCGAGGGCTATACTACTCACACCTGCACTTCCTGCGGCATAATTGAAATAGATTCCTTCGTGCCCGCAAAGGGACACGATTACAGCAAACAGATTATTGCGCCCACCTGCGAAACTCAGGGCTGCACCGTAAACTCGTGCAAAAACTGTGATTTTGAAACGAGAACCGACTACATAAAGCCAAACGGTCACGATAAGGTGCAAACGGTGGTTGCTCCCACCTGCGAGAGTGAGGGTTACACCCTTTCAACCTGCAAAAACTGTGATTACGAATACAAAAACAGCTTCATTGATCCAACAGGACACAGCATAGAGAAAACTTCAACTGTTACTCCCACCTGCTCAAAGGGCGGATACAGTAAATACGAATGTTCAAAATGCAATTATGAATATACAAGCGATTATACGAATCCAAGCGGTCACTCACTTTCAAGAAAAGTGACCGATCCCACGTGTAATTCCCGTGGATACAGTACTTACAGCTGTTCAAAATGCGACTATTCCTACGTGAGCGACTATACAAGCCCCACAGAGCATACACTCTCAAAAAGAGTGACAGCGCCCACTTGCACATCACGTGGATACAGCACTTACAGCTGTGCAAATTGTAATTATTCATACGTGAGTGATTATACAAATCCGACAGGGCATTCCCTTTCAAAAACGGTTACAAATCCGACCTGCACGGCGCAGGGGTACAGCAAATATGAGTGTTCAAAATGCGACCACGAGTATATTAGCGACTACACCAATCCCAAGGGCCACAAGCTTTCAAGCAACGTTACCGCACCCACCTGCACGTCCTCGGGATACACGACCTATGAGTGTGACGATTGCGACTATAATTACACATCAAACGTAACAGCACCGACGGAGCATATCTACGAAAAGACCTATATACGCCCCAACATTGAAAAAACGGGCTATACGATATACGAATGTATCGTCTGCGGTGGCAAGCACAATGCCGATTACGTGTTCTATTCCGATATCTTCTCGGGCTCCGCAGGAACGGGAGAAGGCTCCCTTGCACTCGGTGTTGACGTTTCTCACCACTCCTATGACGTGGATTTTGAAGCACTTCGTGCCAACGGTGTGGATTTTGTAATTCTGAGAGTAGGATATAACACCTCGCTTGACACTAAGTTTGAAGAATACTACGAGGCGGCAAGAGAGGCAGGCCTTGATATTGGAGTTTATTTCTTCACGCTTGCCGAAAACAAGGATGAGGCAAAGGCGGATGCCGCCCGTGTTGCGACCTGGCTTGACGGAAAAACGTTTGAATATCCCATTTTCTATGATATTGAGGATGATCCCCACTATTCGGGCTATGCTCCCTCCACTTTCAGCGAGGAGCAAATAATGGAGATCGCACACACTTTTATGACTGAAATGGTGAATTACGGATACTATCCCGGCCTTTATACAAACAATAATTTCTTATATAACGTTTTCAACAACGAGAAAACTCTCCGTCTTTACGACGTATGGTACGCACGTTACACCACTCCCACAGACTCTCTTATCGAGGAATACAGCAAAACGTACTCAATGTGGCAGTACGAAGGCAACGTCAGCGGCTATGCAAACGGAGCAATTTCGGGAATGTGCGACGTAAACTATGCGTTTAAGGATTATCCCGAAATAATTAAAAAGTACGGATTTAACGGATACGAATGATTTTTCGCCCGTATGACAAAGAAAAAACATCGGAGGATTAATATGAAACACAATAATATTGAATTTGATACGTATTTCAAAAATATGCCCGACAGTGACGGCTATTTTGGAAAATATGGAGGAGCATATATCCCCGACAATTTGAAGCAGGCAATGGAGGAAATTACAGAGGCGTATTTTACGATCTGTAAATCAAGCAAGTTTATTAGCGAGTTAAGAAGAATTCGCAGAGAATTTCAGGGCCGTCCCACGCCCATTTCACACCTTGAACGTCTTTCTTCGTCGATTGGAAACGTTCAGCTCTACGTAAAGAGAGAGGACCTTAACCACACGGGAGCGCACAAGCTCAATCACTGTATGGGCGAGGCACTGCTTGCCAAATATATGGGCAAAAAGAAGGTAATTGCAGAAACCGGCGCAGGTCAGCACGGTGTTGCACTTGCAACCGCCGCCGCATATTTCGGACTTGAATGTGATATTTATATGGGCTCTGTTGATATAAAAAAGCAGGCGCCAAACGTTGCAAGAATGAAAATCCTCGGTGCAAACGTTATTGAGGTAAAGCACGGACTTGCTACACTCAAAGAGGCGGTTGATGCAGCATTTGAAGCATATTCGAGAGAATATAAGGACGCAATATACTGTATCGGCTCGGTTGTAGGGCCGCACCCCTTCCCTATGATGGTGCGTGATTTTCAAAGCGTTATCGGAATTGAAGCAAGAGAACAGTTCTTGCAGATGACGGGCGAGCTTCCTGATGCGGTGGTTGCCTGCGTTGGCGGCGGCTCCAATTCAATGGGAATGTTTGCGGGATTCTTGAACGACCCCGTTGATATTTACGGTGTTGAGCCCCTCGGCAGAGGAAAAAATCTTGGTGACCACGCAGCAAGTCTTAATTACGGCAGCGAGGGTGTTATGCACGGCTTTAACAGTCTTATGTTGAAGGACGAAAACGGTGAACCTGCACCTGTTTATTCAATAGCAAGCGGACTCGATTATCCCTCCTCGGGACCCGAACACGCATATCTCCACGACATTGGCAGAGTTAAATATGACGTTGTTTCTGACGAAGAAACACTTGATGCGTTCTTTACACTCTCCCGACTTGAAGGAATTATCCCCGCCATTGAGAGCGCCCACGCAGTTGCATACGGTATGAAGCTCGCAAAACAAATGGGCAGGGGCTCCGTTCTTATTAACCTCTCCGGTAGAGGCGATAAGGATATGGATTATATTATCGAAAAATATGGTATCAGATAAATTGTAGTTTGTTTAGAAGTTACAGAGATTGAGATTTGCCACTTTTTGAAAAAAAGTTACAAAGAAGAACTTTCTTGTTCTTTTTTGAAAAAAAGAACCAAAAAACTTTTTATGGGACTTCCTGGCAAAACTCTGCGCAAATCGTGTCAACGAGTTGACACAAAACAATTTTGAGGGCATTTTAACAGGCGCCCTCAAAATTGAGGATTTGCTACTATACAAACAGACACATTATTTGTAAAAAAGATATTGTTTGGTGCAGAGTGGCAAGTTTAGTTACTGCTTTATCCATAACAATGTTAATTTACTTTTAAGCATAAGAAACAAGATACAAATTTGATGTCTGCGAAGAAATCGAGTAAATTTTAGAAAATCACTCTGTAAGAGGGATTTTCGTAGTACGGATAAAGAAATGACCGTCGAAAATTTATTTTCGCAAGGGCATTTGTTTGTTCGTACCGATAATTCACTCGTGAATTATCGAATTTATCCACAATAAATTTTTTTAGCATCAGCATCCAAATACCAATGTTCGACCACGAACTCACAATACCGAGTGGCACAAACCATGTAAATTTTAGAATATCACTCCGTTAGGAGTTATTATCGTAGTACAGACAATAAAATCCTTGGCGAAAATTCATTTTCGTAAAAGGATTTTAGT
>JAZURO010000248.1:0-7567 GCA_045606265.1 Eubacteriales bacterium | reverse complement strand
GTCTTCCTAAGACCGCTTGGCCCCCGACTTAGCCCCATACTATACCGGCAACGCACAAGTGCCTCTTTTATTGGCCTGTCAGCCACGCAATTGCCCTTGCTACCCGAAAACACTATTTGACAACCTTTACACAAAGGGGCATTTGGCACACAAGCATTCTTAACTTGCATATTATTTGTTTTCTGCTCACCGACTTTGGACTCTTTTGAACCACGTAACTCTCGCGCGGTTTTCTTTTAACAACAAAAGCAAAAGGGGAGCTTGCGCTCCCCCTTCTTTTGACTATCTATTGCAGCAACAGGTGATAACAAGCAGCGCAATAAGAAGAAGCCAGATATAGTCGTTGTCGAAAAGATTGCAAAGGCAATTATTCATAAAAACTCCGTTTCCGTTGCAATATTGCAACTATTGTGATGTAAGTGAGTTTCCCTCACTTGCTATCATTTTATGAAAGAAGCAAAAATGTGTTAAATGAAAGTTTATTAACGTACATTCATCAATTCCAATTTTGCTGACGTATTCGGGTATCAAAAGCCGTCGCCTGCTTGTTTTTGCAGATAAATTTCAATAAACATTCTTCACTTTGTTTAAGATTCGTTAATAAATATAATTTTAATATTTATTAATAATACCATTGATTTTTAATGAAAATTGTTGTATAATTTATAATGGCTAATTATTACAAAGGAGGGGATTTGCGTGGCGAGAAGAATAAACACAGCCCGTGCCAAGACGATTGCCTACAAGTGCATAATTTATTCGCTCGTTCTGTTCGTTTTGTCAGTGGCGCAGGTGACCTTTTTTGCTAAGATAAACATCTTAAATGCAACGCCCGACCTTATGCTTGGAGCAGTTCTTCTTATTGCGATGAAGGACGATCAGAAGGTCGCATCAATCTGCGGCATTGTTTCAGGTTTTTTCTATTGCGCTATGGGCGGATTCGTATATCCCTTTTATATGATGTTTTCATTTTTATGCGGCTACACTCTCTGGTTCGTTTCAGACAGGTTCTTGGGTAAAAACTACGTTTCATATCTTGCTTTGGCAATATTGACCTTTGCATTAAAGGCAATATTCAATATAGTCGAAACCTCGCTTTTCGCCTACACCGTTAACATTCTGAATATGTTTTCAAGAGCAATCTTACCCGAATTTATATCATCAATGGCGTTTTGCACGCTTCCGTATCTGATTTTTTCAGCCGTGGCGCGCTTACTTAATACAAAATCACGAAGAAAGGACGGTACCGTCAAATGAACGAAAATTTTGATTTTCAAATTGATCCTCAAAACGAAATTAATATGAGCGACAGTGATAAAAGGTCGCACAAGAAGATATTTTCAAAAATATGCCTTGCTTTTTTGGCATATATGGCAATTTCTCAGGTGCTTTCGGTCGTTGCAGGTCTTGTGATCGGACTTTTTGCACCGCAGCTTTTTTACAGCCAGGACTTTTTGATGCTCATCACATCGGTAATTCAATACGTTATTGCGTTCCCGATTCTCTACAAGCTTCTTAAATCCATACCCAAGCAGGCACCCGTGCGCACGAGAGTCGGAGCTAAAAGATTTTTGAAATATGCCGCAGTTGCAATGCTCTTTATGTATATCGGCAACTACATTTCAAACTTTCTTCTGACGTGGGTTGAATCACTCCTTGGCAGAGTACCCGAAAATGCGGTAAATGCGATGCTTGATAATACCAATATCTTCGTCAGTCTCCTTATCGTTGGAATAGTCGGCCCCATTTTTGAAGAGCTGATTTTCAGAAAGCTCTTTATCGACCGTCTTATGCCCTACGGTGACAAGGTTGCAATCTTTTTGCCCGCACTCATCTTTGGACTTTTCCACGGTAATCTTTATCAATTCTTTTATGCCTTCTTTATCGGTGCAGTGTTCTCATACATCTATATAAAGACGGGCGAAATAATGTATTCAACTCTTTTGCACATTTTTATCAATATATTCTGCGGAGTTTTCCCAACGGCGATCTTCTCAATGCTCGACTATAACGAGCTTATCGAAATAATCTCTGCGGGCGCACTTACCGAGGAATATCTGAATGCAAATATGCTTCCCTTGTCGCTTTTCCTCATCTACTCATACGGAATGCTTGCAATGGTTGGCATAGGACTTATAGTTTTTTGGAGAAACGCACGCAAAATTCAGTTTAATAAGGGTGAAATCAGATTCCCCAAGGGCAGCGGCGGTGATATAATGTTCTTCAACGTTGGCTCCATTGCTTTGATAATGTCCTGCATTTTGCTTATCGCATACAACACCTTTGCACTATAAAAAGTAATTATAATCTATCTCATAAAAATCGAGGAGGGAGAGCCAATGGCACAAAAAAAGAACAGCACACGCAAGCACTTGGCTTTGTCCTTGATATTTATGCTTATTTGTGTAGTTTTTATTGCAAGACTTGTCAACCTGCAATTCAACACAGAAAAAACCGATCAGCTTCGTGCCGAGAGTGAATATACGACAGAAACCGAGATGATTCAGGCACTCAGGGGCAATATTTGTGACAGAAACGGAAATATTCTTGTTTCAACCTCGTATTCCTATGACATTATTTTTGATTACAACGAAATGCCAAGCGATTTTATTGAATTCAATCGCACGATTCTTTCAACTCTTGATGCAATAAACGCAACGCAGAACAATCAATACAGAACCGAGGATCTTTATCCCTTTGTAGGGGAATATCCCAATCTCTCATATTCGAGAGAGGCGCTGACAAAGGATACCGCCACAAACAAGGCACTTGAAAAAATGCTTGCAGAGCTTGAAATGTCAGGCGCAGATGCAAACGAGCTTGTTTCATACTTTGTAAAGCGCTGGAAATTCAATCAGCTTGACAAGAACGGTGCCTCGGTATTTTCGGACAAGGAGATCAACAAGCTTTTGCGTGTGAGATACGATATGCTTCGCACGCAGTTCTCGTCCGTTTCTCCCTACTGCATAGCAAAGGGAGTTGACCTCTCACTCGTTGCCTACATAAAGGAGCTTTCAATCGTCGGCGTTTCGGACAGGATAAATACCGAGAGAATTTTTCTTTATCCCGGGTACGCTTCACACATACTCGGCAGAGTGGGTGGCATAAACTCTGAAAATTGGGAGCACTACAAGGAGCTTGGCTATTCTATGGACGAGCTTGTCGGAGTCTCAGGCTGTGAGCAGGAGTTTGAAGCATATCTGAGAGGCAAGAACGGTCTTAAACAGATAACCAAAAACGGTGAGGGCGAGATAATAAAAGAGGAAATTATTGAAGAACCGATTGCAGGCAAGGACGTTTGGCTGACCATTGACATCGACGTTCAGATTGCCGCCGAGGACGCCTTGAGGGAATATATGTTGAAATATAACAAAAATTCCGGTTCAAGTGTTGCAGTTGATCCTAATAACGGCGATATTTTAGCAATCGCCTCATATCCCACATACAATCTTGAAACCTTTACAAGCGATTACAATTCGTTGGCTTCAAATCCCCATTCCCCGTTGATAAACAGAGCTATCGGCGCAGTTTATGCTCCCGGCTCAACCTTTAAGATTGCGACCTCGCTCGCAATTCTTGAAAGCGGTGTTGTTGACCGTAACACCAAGCTTTTCTGCAACCACGGTTATTTTAACTACGGTATGTCGGTAAAGTGCAACAATCACGACGAATACCACACTCAGAATTTGAATATCATTGAGGCAATTACCTTCTCTTGTAACTCATATTTTATTGAGGCGGGCTACGAAATGCTCGACAAAGAGGTTATGAGGGAGTTTTGTGAAAAGCTCGGTCTTGGACAAAGCACGGGTATTGAGCTGCCCGAAAAAGTAGGACAGCTTGCCTATAACGATCCCGAGCTTAGTAAATATAATCTTGCGTCCGCTTATATCGGGCAGTCCATTCATCAGTTTACTCCACTTCAAGTTACCTCCTATATGGCGACCGTTGCCAACGGAGGAACACGTTATGCAACTCATCTTCTTCATTCCGTGCGCACCTTCGGCGGCGAAACGGTACACAAAACAGAAAAAAATGTGCTGAGCAGTATCAGTATTTCAGAATCTACCCTCAGTACCATAAAAGCAGGTATGAAAAGTATGGTTGACAACTCCAATTCGGCAAGCTGGAATATGTACACCGAGTACGGTATAAATGCTACGGTTTGCGGTAAATCGGGTACTGCCGAAATTACCAAGGATACGCAAAACTGCTGGTTTACGGCATTTGCGCCAATGGAAAATCCTCAGATCGTTGTTACATCTCTCGTTGAGGACGGCGACACGGGCGCCTCCGTTTCCGTAATTGATGCGGCAGTTATCGCCGCTTGGCTCAATAAATAACGGGTGATAAGATACATATTGAAGATGTGGGGACATTTTTGAAAAGTTACAAAATAAGAATGTGGGGGCTTTTTTGCAAAACCGCCCCCACGCCCCCGAAAAACTTTGATGGATTGGTTTGTACGGACTTTACGTAAATTTTCGATAATTCACGGGTGAATTATCGGCACGAACAAACAAATGCCCTTACGAAAATAAATTTTCGACGGTCATTTCTTTATCCGTACTACGAAAATCCCTCTTACAGAGTGATTTTCTAAAATTTACTCGATTTCTACGCAGCTATCAAATTTGTATCTTGTTTCTTATGCTTAAAAGTAAATTAACATTGTTATGGATAAAGAAGCAACTAAACTCGCCACTCTGTGCCAAATAACATCTTTTGTGCAAATAATGTGTCTATTTGTAAGATAGCAAATCACAGATTTTTGAGGCGCCTGTTAAAATGCCTCAAAAATCGTTATGTGTTGCAACGCAACACGATTTGCGCAAAATCTTGCTGCGAAGCACTACAAAAAGTTTTTGCGCCACTTTTTTCAAAAAGTGGCAATCCCCCTTTTGTAACTTCTTGCAAACAACATCTTACGTACAAACATTACGTCTATTAACAGAGTAGCAAATCATAGGTTTTCGAGCCGCCTGCCCAATGGCGAGAAAACCGTTATGTGTTGCAACGCAACACGATTTGCGCATAATCTTGCCACGAAGTTCCATTAAAAAGTTTTTTGGTTCTTTTTTTCAAAAAAGAACAGAAACCCATTTTTCTGTAACTTTTTTCAAAAAGTGGCAAATCCCTATCTTTGTAACTTTTCACTACCAAATTCAAAAATTCAAATGGAGCAAAATATGATATATCTTTTTTTAGCCGAGGGCTTTGAGGAAATTGAAGCTCTGACTCCCGTTGACGTTCTTCGACGTGCGGGACTTGAACTTAAAACCGTTGCGGTAGGAAAGTCCAAAGCCGTCAAGGGTGCGCACGGAATTGAGGTTGTAGCCGACATTCTTGAAAGCGAGCTTGACAATGATATGATTCCCGAGGCGATAATACTCCCCGGCGGAATGCCCGGAACAATAAATCTTGAAGAGAGTCAAACCGTGATCGAAACACTTGCTGTTGCTATGGCTAACGGTTCGCTTGTTTGTGCAATTTGCGCAGCTCCGTCAATACTCGGTATCTCGGGCTACTTGAAGCGCAGAAAAGCCACCTGCTATCCCGGATTTGAAGAATATCTCGACGAGGCGACTTTCACAAACGAAAGAGTTGTACGTGACAGTAATATTATCACCGCCAAGGGTATGGGCTGTGCCGCTGAGTTTTCGCTTTGCATAGTTGAGGCGCTTTGCGGAAAAGAAAAAGCCGACGAGGTAGCTCTCTCATCAATTATTAAATAATGAATATGACAAAAAACGAACTTCGCCAAAAATACCGTGCTTTACGGGACAGCTTTGGCGAAGAATTTATACAGAATGCAAGCTTACTTGCGTGTGAAAATCTTAAAAACAGCAAAATTTTTGCCGATTCGGACATAGTTTTGCTATATTATCCCGTAAAAAACGAGATTTCTCCCCTTCCCATCGTCGATTTTTGCTTAAAAACAGAAAAAACAGTAGCATTCCCCGTCTGTCAAAAGGAAAGCTCAACACTGATTTTCAAGAGAATAAGTACTATTGACGACTTGTCGCAGTCGAGCTTCGGTCTTTTTGAGCCAAACGAAAGCTGCGAAACGGTAACGCCAACGAAAAACACCGTTTGTATAGTTCCTGCGTTGCTTTTTTCACGTGACGGACACCGCATTGGATACGGCAAGGGATATTACGACAGGTTTTTGACGGATTTTGAGGGAATCAGCGTCGGTTTTTCATACTCGGCGCTCGTGCTTGACAAAATTGCACACGAAAAACACGATATTCCGCTTGATATGATAATTAACGAAAGCGAGGTGCTGAAAATTGCTAAGAAAAATTAAAAACTTTTTTCACGAGATGATTTTTTCGCCATCCGGCACAGCATTTCTCGTACTTTTAGTAATGCTCCTTATTGCAATTTTCAACTTTGTGAATGTCGCTCTCCTCTATTCCAATAATTTTTGGATGATCCCGATGCTCGCAATCTCGTTTTTACTTCCCTTCTTTATTTTCAGGGCAACACGAGGCGGCAAAAAGTATATTCCAACGTTAAATCTTTCACTGCCGAAAAAAGTTCACGTAAGAACGATCATCTATTCGGCACTGTTCTTAATGCTCGGCAGTACACTCTTAAAGCTCGCTTTTGTAAGCGGAAAATATATGGAATTTCCCCTTTATAACGCATTTTTTGCCCACAGAAACGGTAGCTTTTGGAATGATATTTATCTTGTTTTCGCTTTTTGTATCGTCCCACCCATTTTTGAAGGACTTATTTTCAGAGGTTCAATACTAAAAGAACACGAAAAACGTGGCAGAATGACGGCAACGGTTGTTTCTTCCCTTTTCTTTGCGCTTTTAGATTTCAGCTTTGAGCTTTTATTGCCAAGATTTTTCGTCGGCATATTGCTTTGTATAATCCTTTACGCTACGGATTCGATAGCCACTACTGTGGCAATACATATCGCATATAATTTCTTTGCGGTTTTCGTTGAACCGACATTTATTTCCGTTAAGAACGTAAGCTCAAACGTCGAGCTTTTTACGTTTATTGTCGCAATTTTTACTTTGCTTTTCGCAATTTTTCTTTTCTCACATCTTTCAAGACTTTATCGCAAGTATTCGCACGATAAATTTGGAGAAAATTTCATACGTTCCACTCCGCGTGAGCGCACCTTCTGGCACCTCGTTGAGCTTTTCCTCTCAATCCCCGCCATCGCTTGCTACGTACTTTTCGTAGTCGTATCTTTAATATTAATGTAAATACTCAAAAAAAGCTCCGTCCGATAAGACGGGGCTTTTTTGTCAGATCTTGCAAAGAAAAGGTTTATATTCTTTTTTGAAACAAGTTACAAAGGGAGAATTGCCACTTTTTGAGAAAGTTACAAAGAAGAACTTTCTTGTTCTTTTTCGAGAAAAAGAACCAAAAAGCTTTTTAATAGGACTTCGTGGCATAATCTTGCGCAAATCGTGTCAACAAGTTGACACAAAACAATTTTGAGGGCATTTTAACAGGCGCCCTCAAAATTGAGGATTTGCTGCTCTGTTAATAGACATAATGTTTGTGCTAACATAGTGGAAAAGGTGGACGAAACAATAGC
>JAZURO010000247.1:0-2793 GCA_045606265.1 Eubacteriales bacterium | reverse complement strand
CTTTTCTTGTCATTGAGTGGTCTTCTCTTTCCCAAGCAGCAATGATATCATTGATCGTGGGCTCAAGAGTTGCTCCGCAGTTATCACATACGAAGTCTTTGTTTTCATCGGGGTGATCCGTGCACTCGGGTTTGGGAACGTCTGCACCGCAAACGTCACATTTTTCGTCGCCATTCTCATCCTTATGCTCTGTGCATTCAGGGGGCTGGGGTCTTTCAAGCTCTGCTTCACAGTTATCGCAAACGTAATCTCCGTTTGCATCAACGTGCTCTGTGCATTTCGGCTCTTCATCATCACGATTGAACCAACCGCACGAAGCGAGAGTTGTCATAAGCATAAAGCCTATGAGAAGAAGTGCTAAAAACTTTTTCATATTGTTTTCCTTTCCTGATTATATTAGATTTTCCAAGCTGTTGCTCAGCACATAATCATCAAGTAAATTTTATCATATTTTTAATTTTTTTCAAGAGGTTTTTATAAACTTTTTATAAATATTTGCAAGATTTTTTATTAACTATGTGCATTTTGCACAATGTTAGTATAAGCAATATGGCTATATTGACAATTTGTATTTTTTGACTTTCAAAATCTGAAACGGATTGACAAAATTTGCAATTGATGATATAATGATATTCCGATGAAACATTATTTATTTGAAAAGGAACTTTTTTTATGAAATCTCCAATGCTTATCGGAATTGCAGGCGGTACAGGCAGCGGAAAATCCACTTTTGCCGATCGCTTACTTACGCTTTTTCCAAATGAAATAACAGTTATTTCCTATGACAACTACTACAAGCCACAGGATCACCTTGAATTTGAGGAAAGAACGAAAACCAACTATGATTGCCCCGATGCGCTTGACACCGATCTTCTTGTTAAGCACCTCCGTGCGCTTCAAAAGGGGGAAACGGTTGAAATTCCCAATTACGATTTTAAGGTGCATACAAGAAAGGCAGAGCTGACACGTCTTGTTCCCTCCCCAATAATCATTGTTGACGGAATTCTGACCTTTCACGATGAGCGCCTTCGTGAAATGTTCGACATCAAGATTTTTACCGATGCCGACGCCGATGAAAGAATTTTGCGCCGACTCCGCCGTGACGTGCGTGATCGCGGACGTGATATTGACGGTGTTATCTCACAGTATCTCGGTACGGTTAAACCAATGCACGGAATTTACGTTGAACCGACCAAAAAGTATGCAGATATTATTATAAACGGCGGTAAAAACAAAACTGCACTTGACATTGTTGCCGCAAGAATTGCCAAAAGACTTGAAGAATAAATAAAGACGAGCATCTTTCCGATGCTCGTCTTTATTTATTTCGGATTGTATTCTACTTCAAAATCAGCAAATCCCGAGGATTTATAACGTGTACCGTCAGGCAATACCCAATGTGCTTCAACGCCTTCAAGGGATTCAACAAGTGCCATTCCCTCTTCAAGCGACATACAGAAAAGCGCTGTTGAAAGTCCGTCACCGTCAGCGGAATTTTTGCAAACTACCGAAACGGACACAAAGTTTTCCGCGGGCATAAGAGTTTCCTTATCAATAATGTGGTGATATGCCTTGCCGTCAACGTAATAATATCTTTGATAAGAACCGCTTGTAACTATCGCTTCACCTGCAAGTCCGAGATACGCAAGATAGGAACCTTCATCATCAAGCGGATTTTCAATCGCACTTACCCATTTTCCACCGTTTGCCTTTGCACCGACCGTGCGAACGTTACCGCCAACGTTGATAATGTAACCCGTAATTCCTCTTTTTTCAAGCATTTGGGCAATCATCTCAACTGCATATCCCTTGGCAATAGCGCCAACGTCAAGCGTCATCTTGGGATCAGATATATATACAGTACAGTTCTCTTCGTCAATAATCAAATTATTTATATCAGTATGCTGTGCCGCCTCCTGCAATTCTTCCATTGGTGGAAGCTCTCCGATATAATAGTTGTCCTCTGCCTCGGATCTGTAATCGTGCCAGATGGAAAGCACACTGCCCATAGCAATATTCATTTGACCGCCGGTCACGTTATACATCTTTTTGGCATAAAGAAGCATATCAATTATTCTCTGATCCACCGTTACGACTTTATGCTCACCGTCAAAAAGGCGGTTTATTGTGCGAATATTGTTTATTCCGCTGTAAGAATTATAAATATCAAACAGCTTGTGGTATTCACCAAGCTCAGTAAGAATATCTTGAACTATTGCATCAAATTCTTCCCCCGTTTCGGCATATCCGTCTATTACGGTTATTGTATCAAAATAACCAAACACGTTGTTTGTCGTATATCTGAGCTTTGTCGGCCCTTCAGGATTTGGTGCTGTGGTTGTGCTTGATGTGGTACCATTCTCAGATGAGTTTTTGGCAATACAAACACCGAGTACCGCAAGAACCAAAACTATCAAGCAAATAGATATTATAATTTGTTTTTTCATTATTAAAACCTCTTGATTTAAGAAAAGGGAGGATGTCCTCCCTTTTCATTTATGCAAAATTATGTATTATCTTGCGTTTGTAACAGACTCAGCAACTACTGTCTTGATACCTACGATATCGATTGTGCATCCTGCATTAAGGAGTGCATCATCAGCAGAAATTTCGTGGTTATTTACAGATTGAGTAGCAAGACCGAGAACATCAGCACCTGTCTTACCGATTACGTATTCGGAGAATGCTGCGGACTGAACGTACCATTCAAGAACGCCTGCAGCACCGCCGTTGTCGGGAGCATAGGGACTTGTAGCCATAGCATAGTTTTCTTTAAGCTCTCTCTTTGTCATA
>JAZURO010000246.1:0-4348 GCA_045606265.1 Eubacteriales bacterium | reverse complement strand
AATACAATTTTGAATATTTCTCGCCATTCGGAAAGAGACCGCTCTGCAAGTCCGAGTTCTTTTTCCGAATTCAGGATTTCTTCCCGCTCCAGTTCCTCTTCGGAAAAATGCTTTTTCTTGTAGTTCAGCAAAACAGTTGTGAGTTCTGCATCGCCATGGCATTGTGTCAAAAGACCGTTTATCCAATTAATGCTGTTGTTTGCTTTCTGCTCAAGAAGGAGTGCCAGCCACTCAGCATCGCCGTTTTTGATCAGTTTCTCAATATTTTTTCGATACGAAGCTTTGATAAATTGCATTTCTTCGTAACGCAAAGGAACACCGTTTTTTATTAGGGAAAAGCAAAGGGCAGATCTCATTTGTGTTTCCGTGCATAAAGCGGTCCACATACGGCTTCTTTTTTCCTCGTTTCCTGTAGGAATCCGCACTGTTCTGACCGCATCACAATTCTTGAACACTTTGTATTCCAGTTCAACCGTATCGCTTTCAAATACAATCTCATTAAGAGCAGTACACGAAGAAAAGGCCTCCCCGCAAATCGTTTTAACACTTTTGGGGATCGTTACACGTTTTAACGAAACACATTTTCGAAATGCATACTCACCAATCAATAGGACTCCTTCCAGCCCAAAGACGACACCAAGCATCGCACATCCGTCAAAAGCTCTCCGCTCAATTTCTTGCACGCTTTCCGGAATTCGCACACTTGATAATGTTGCACATTCCGCAAAGGCAAGCCCCCCGATCACCGTGACCGTGTTTGCAATTACAACGCTTTGGACTTGATCATTCCCGGCAAATGCACTCCAACCAATTTTCGTCACACCCTCGGGGATTACCACGTCACCGCCGGGGCCGACGTATTTGGTCAATACACCACTCTCGATCACAAACTCTTTCGAATCGCTCATTTATTTTCTCCTTTATTCTGCTACGAAGGGGATGTTGTTTTCTTTTGCATACTTTTCGGCATAACTGCCCGCCGGTGCGTGAACGATTAGATTTTCACATCCCGAAAATGCACTTGCACCAATACATACCACACTGCTTGGAATAACTATGTTATTCATGGTCATACAACCCAGAAAGGCTCTGTCCTCAATGTCGGTAACATTGTTGGAAACCGTAATCTGCATTAGGTTTGCGCACCCCCAAAAGGTACCGTTTTCAATTTTTGTCAAGCTGTCAGGGATTTTAATTTGTTTAAGATTTTTACAGTTGGAAAACGCACTGTATCCGATTTTTGTTACACCGTTTGGCACGATTACACTTGTCAAGCATTCACAGCCCGAAAAAGCAGAGCCGCCAATATATGTTGTTCTTTCCGGTATGGTAACCGTTGTAAGACTCTTGCATCCGATAAATGCACTAATTCCAATGTTTGTAATGCTACCGGGCAAAGTGACACTTTGCAGCTCTTTACAACCCGAAAATGTTTTGTCTTCAATGCTTTTTACACCCTCAGGCACAGAAATGCTGTTCAGTCTCTCACAACTATAAAAGGCTTCTCTTCCAATACTTGTTACGCAATTTGGAATGCTGAAGTTTTTAAGTTTTTCACACTCATAAAATGCCCTGTCGCCAATTCTTCTCTCGCCGATTTGAACGGCGGAATCGATTTCACAATTTATTGTATTTATATCCGTCAGGTTTTTGCATTTGTAAAACGCCATATTTCCAATGTTTTTTACACTGGATGTCAGTGTAATACTTGTTAAATTATCACATCCATAAAAAGCCGCTTCTCCTATACTCGTTACGCTGTCGGGAATCTCAATACTCCGGATTCTCTTCATATTCTCACGGTACATATTCAGCCTTTTTGATTTGTTTGGACTAAAGGCCTCATCGGCAATTCCGGTTACAATATCACTGCCAATCCGTGGCGGAACGGTGATATCCGTTTCTGATCCTTTATAACCTGTAATTATTAATTGTCCGCTTTCGTTTTTCTCAAAAGACCACATTTTTTTCATATCAGCCCGGTTAAAAGCGTCTTTATCCAATTCTTTTTTCAGGTGCTTTTCTACATCCTTATGAGATATGTTGTTTGCCTTCCAATCCAACAGAAAAGCCACGCATTGGGTTGCAGCGGCGGCTTGAGCAGGCAGCAAAAAATCACTTTCAATATTTGCTGCAGTAATCTTTCCCGTATTTGCATAAAAAGAAACCCACTCTACTATGTCCTTTTCAAAAACAAAAGGTAATATTTTTTTCTTTTGCGAAAAAGCATACTTTTCATATTCATCGATTATGGAATTATCTGTAAAGTCCTTACGATTCAGCAAAAATCCAATCATCGCGGGAAACATAAGTTTTTGCTTTTTCCAAAAACTCAAAGGCATATTTTTGGCAAAAATCTGTTGTAATTTGCAACCGTGAAATGCATATTCTTCAGCGCTTTTTATATTACCCAATATGGTAATTCTCGTTAGATTTTCACAATCATTAAATGCGCAGACTCCGATACTGTTTACGCTTTCGGGTATAGTGGCGCTCATAATACTTCCATTATACTCAAACGCCCAATCTCCTATTCTGGTTACTCCGTCTGGAATTACAACATCCTCGCCTTTTCCGACATACTTTTTCAGCACACCATTTCGAATTTCAAATTCTTTCAAATCGTTCACATTAATCTCTCCTTGATTCCACTACGAAGGGGATGTTGTTTTTCTTTGCATACTCCTCGGCATAACTGCCCGCCGGTGCGTGGATGGTAACTCCTTCAATATAGTTTAGTGAACTATATTCTAGATTTTTTATGCTGTTCTTCATATAAATATCTTTTAGACTAAAGCAACCGGAAAGAGCGCATAATCCAACAGAAGTTATACCACTGGGTAAAGAAAGTGTTGTTAAACTTTCGCAAGAAGAGAAAAAATCATCCCCCAATTTACCTTTATGTTTTTTAGACATTTTAATACGCTTTAACGAACTGCACTTTGTAAACATAAAGGTTCCCATTTTTGTTACACTATCAGGAATATCTATTTCTTCAAGAGAAGCGCACCCCCAAAAAGCACTATTTCCAATAATTGTGATCGTAGAAGGGATTTCTATTTTGGTAATTTTTATGCGAACTTCCTGATTACTAATTTTTTTGGCATTTGTTGCAAAGACACGTTCGCCCAACTCTGTAACTGCCGATTTACCGATGGCTTCAGGAATTTTAACTTCTGTTTCTTGTCCTTTGTATTCGGTGATAATGAGCGTTCCATCTGCTTTTTTCTTATATCCCCATATCTTACCAAATTCAACCGCAGAATCAAAAGTTGTATTCAGTTCTTTTCTTCCTTTATCTTGCAAATATTCAGCTTTTTTTGACAAGGTGGCAGATTTGTTTTTATAATCTAATAGAATTGCGGCATATTCCCCTTTATTTTCGTTAACTGCTTTTTCGATCAATTCTTCACATTGTTTAACTGATTTTATGAAACCGTTTTCAATTAAAAGAGCGAACACTTGTGGTTCTGCCTCAATTTGAAGAGCACGCTCTAAAAAGCGCTTTTTATTAATATTAGACAAATCCGAACCGTTTAATAAGTTTTTGGCTATTTCAATATTAAAATTCGCTGTAAAAGCTATCCACACATTTTCAGTTAAATACATAGCTTTATTATTTATTAATGCCTTTAGTTCCGTCAAAATTCTTATCCGTTTTTCATAATCACATTCTTTTATATATTCAAGATATTCGTTTAATTCAGAGATGCAATTATTGTGATCCGCATCAGCAAGAATCCATGGAACGTCAATATAAGCGCCCGAATCTAATAAAAGATCTTTTATATCACTTTTGGATTGTAAAACAGACAAATATAACAAACAATTCATTTTAACCTTTGATAATATATCCTTGTTAAGGATATACGCCACCATCTCTTTATTACCGTGACGGCAAATAAGTTCTAAGATTTCAGCAGAAAACATTTTTGAGTCAGCTGCATCAAATAATGCTTCAATATCTCTTTTGTTACCACTAATAATAACCCGTTCTAATTTTTCTCTGAATTCTTTTTTGGATAGCTTAGATATTGGAATGTTTACAGTTAGATTTTCTACATTTTTGTTTTCACTATTATAATTCAGATTGAACTTTTCAAAATGGAGCGCAATTTTTGACTTTTGCTTCTTTGCATAATCTTCAAATCCTTCAGCAACTTCGTCAGAATACAACTCTCTATTTAATAAAAATCCTGCTGCTAATTTTATTTTTGTTTCCGGATCAGAAACATCTTGAATTTTAACATTGGGCGCAACAACAAATGGCAAATTATCACATCCTTTAAAAGCCTCTTTGCCTATTGAAATAACATTTTTCAAAACGCTGATTTTTTTAAGACAGGTA
>JAZURO010000245.1:0-2887 GCA_045606265.1 Eubacteriales bacterium | reverse complement strand
TTTAGTGGGTGTACCGATAATTCACTCGTGAATTATCGAAAATTTACGCAAAGTCCGTACAAACCAATCCATCAAAGTTTTTCGGGGGCGTGGGGACAGTTTTTCAAAAATGTCCCCACATCTTTACTCTGTAACTTTTTTCAAAACCCTGAACCATCTAATTCAGCACGTCAAATTCCACCTGCTTTGCGATATTACAAATGGCGGTAACGGTACATTTCAGCACGTATTTTCCGTCAACTATCTCACCGTGAAACGATTTCTTCAAAATCTGCGCCTCGGGGAGCTCTTCGTCGATCCTCTTGCGCAGAATTTCCTGTGCCTGCGTCTGAGCTTCATTTTCGCTTATCTCAACTTCAACCATATCATAAGCATAATACTCGCTCACCGAAACAGAAATCGGCAGCTCTCCGAGCGAGAAGGGATTAAATATATATTCATAGTTTATTATATCATAAGTTGAAGGCAAATTGCTATACTTTGTGAAAAAATTTATCGTTTTTCCGAAAAAAACAAGCGATTTTTTCGTTATTTTTTCACCGTTTGTTACTTTTTTCTTTTGAAGGAGAGGAATTTCTATCTCAAAAGTGGTAGTAAGGCGACCGTAAACGCTTCCCGATGAGCTTGAATAGCGAATAGGCGCCTTCTCGCTTTCATAAATTCCGCTGACCAAAAGCTCGCCCGCACGGACAAAGTCCCCCTCCTTCACGCAGGTGAAACCCGTATAAACTTCGAGTGAAACGATCTGCGCATCAAAGCGGGAAACAAGGTTTGAGGGCTTTGATTCTTTCTCCTTTATCTCGGTGTCGATAACCTCTTTTACTTCGACCTGAGCAACCGTGCCCACGATATTTACAGAAATCCACGCAATATCGTCATTGTTTATCATAACCCTCTGCTCTATCGAATTTGTGTCAAGCTTGCTGATAAAATCGCCCACGCTTAGCCCGTTTTCAGAGAGCGTGTCTATTATTTCCTGCTTGCTGAGGCGCCCGTTTCCCACAATGTCAATTCGCCAAAGCACACTTTGTGACAGAAAAAATATAGCAACCGACACGCAAATTCCAATAATCAAGCCCCATCTTTTTCTGTAACGCACAGCCCTTTGAAAAAGTCCGCCCCTGCCTTCAATTTTCGCTCTTATCTGCCATACACGGCAGGCGGTAAGCACGTTTTTGTGCTGACTTGACGGTACGTCGATATGAACCGTCTTTCCGTCACCGTCAATGCGTATATCATAATAAGTAAAGCCGTATCGCATACAAAGATTCAAAAATTGCTCTAAAAGTAAACGAGGTATCACCAGCGTGTGATACCCTAAAATTTTTCTTAAAATCCCTTTTCTTCTTTTGCTCTTCATCTCAAATGCCCCTTGTCTCAAATTTCAGCTCGTAAATCTGTCCGTCAACGCAAACGCTCCCCCCAAGATAAGAGGTGCAAAAGAGCCCCTCGCCCCGAATGACGAGAACATACTCTTTAAGTGCGAGTTTTATTTCGTTGTCGGAATAGTGAATTATGTGTCGGCACTCCCTTACCGTCAGTTCCCTTGTTCCCCTCATCTCCAAGCTATCATTTTCGCCAAGAATTTCGTCTATTTCAAGGGCTCTTTTAATTCTTGCGCCGAGCTTTTCTTTGTTCTTCATATTTTATCACTCCCGGTAAATATAATTTATTATAATCTATGAACGAAAGGAAAGCAAAATGACGAAAAAATCAAAGCCGATAATAAAGTTCGGTTTTACAAGTGCTGTATCAATTATTGGGGCGGTGTTTATTTTTGCCGTTCTTCTGAAAAATTCAGCTTTGGCATCAAACGAGGTCAAAAATGCGCTGAAAATATGCGCAAATATGCTTATTCCGTCCCTTTTTCCGCTGACGGTTGCCTCGGAAATAATGACGAACACGGGCGCAATTGAAAAGCTGACACGAAGATTCAGTAGTGCAGTTGCCAAGATCCTCGGGGTAAGCAAAAATGCCACCACGCCCTATTTTCTCGGACTTTTCGGTGGATACACATCCTCTTGCAAAAGCGCCGTTCTTCTCTATCAAAGCGGTAAAATTACAAGGCAGGATTGTGAGAGCATAATCGCTATGTCAAATATGCCAAGTCTTGCGTTTATGACGGGCTTTGTTGGTATCGGGATTTTCGAAAACTCAACTTACGGTTGGGTTTTGTGGATAATCGCTGTGCTTTCAACTCTTATTCTCGGCACAATAAATCGACTTTTCTTCAAAAAAGAAAAGCCATATTACAAAATCGCAACCGTTACGCAAAGCTCGAAAAACAGCTTTTCAAAAATATTCGTCGGGGCGCTGACTCATTCTGCTTACGCAATGCTGATTATCTGTGCGTGCGTGGTCTTCTTTTCGGTTATGATTGCCGTTTTGTCGCTCTCCCTAAAAGATATTCCTTTGCCTGATTCAATAAAAAATACCCTTCTCGGCTCGCTTGAAATAACACAGGGGATAAATTCCTGCGCAAATATTAAGGGCTTATCTCCAAAAATGCTCTCCTGCGCTTATCTTGTCGGTTGGTCAGGACTCTGTGTGCATTTTCAGGTGATCGCTCTCTGCGAGGATGCCGACCTCTCGTTCAGAAAATATTTTGTTTTCAAAATCTTGCAAGGAGTAGTTTGCACTCTGCTTGCCCTTGCGTTTTTGAGCTTTAAGCCCTGATTTGAAAGCTACAAAACAAAAATGCAGGAAAGTTACAAGCTGAATATGTGGGGGCTTTTTTACAAAACCGCCCCCACGCCCCTGAAAAACCTTGATGGATTGGTTTGTGCTGATTTTGCGTAAATTTTCGATAATTCACAAGTGAATTATCGGTACGAACAAACAAATGCCCTTACGAAAATAAATTTTCGACGGTCATTTCTTTATCCGT
>JAZURO010000244.1:0-20683 GCA_045606265.1 Eubacteriales bacterium | reverse complement strand
TATGGAAGCATAGCTCAGTTGGGAGAGCATCTGCCTTACAAGCAGAGGGTCATAGGTTCGAGCCCTATTGTTTCCACCATTTTTTATAACCGAGGAAAAAACCTCGGTGCAGGAACATGAGCGAGGGATACCTCGATCATTCCAAATGAGGCCCGGTAGTTCAGTTGGTTAGAACGCTAGCCTGTCACGCTAGAGGTCAGGGGTTCGAGTCCCCTTCGGGTCGCCAAACAGTCTCTCAAAAGAGGGGCAAATGCCTCTGTAGCTCAGTTGGTAGAGCAGGGGACTGAAAATCCCCGTGTCGTTGGTTCGATTCCGACCGGAGGCACCATAAAAAATGCGGATTTAGCTCATTTGGTAGAGCGTCGCCTTGCCAAGGCGAAGGTGGCGGGTTCGAGCCCCGTAATCCGCTCCATAAAAAAGAAAGGATACCATACGGTATCCTTTCTTTTTTACTGCGCAGATTACAGGGCGAGAACTCGCGTGAGCGAAGCGAACTAAGGGCAAGTATGCGCCAGCATACTTGGTTGTTTGTTGCTTGCAACAAACTGACTCGAGCCCCGACTAACGACTTTCCAAGGACACCTAATGGTGTCCTTGCTTTTTATTCTGCGACTTACGTGGTGCGACGAACCCGCGTTCGCAAAGCGAGTTAGCGGGCAAGTTTGTGTCTTTCTGAAAAATGATACTGTAAAGCACAAAAGTCAAGTGCAGCAGTCGAGAACAATTTGACATAAGTACACCGAGGGCTTTTGCAACCGCAGAGCAATTTTAATTAATCAACATTAAATAACAAATACCCCCGAGAAAATTCTCGGGGGTATTATTTGTTTATTTAAGCCGCTTTATTATCTTCTCTTCTTTTGAATAAATGCATATACAGCGGCAACCACACCAAGTGTCATTACAGCAGAACCAAAGACTACTGCAACGATCTGAGGTGTTCCAAATTCGAACGTTGATTCTTCAACGGGAGGTTCTTCGGGGATAACTTCGGGAGGCAAAGGATCAAGCGTATAAGAACGAGTTTCTGTATGTCCGCAAACTGAGCATACACGTTTTTCCGTTCCTGCACTGTCTTGTGTTGCTTCAACGTCTATTGTCCATTCTCCGAAAACGTGTTCTGCGGGTGTTCTCTTTTCGCCGCAAACGTTACAAGCATCATCACACGCATTGTCATATTTGTGTCCAAGAGCATCTGTTCTCTTATCAACGTAAGAATCACCGCACTTCTTACAAGTGTAAGTTGTATATCCGCCGTTTGTACAGTCGGGCTTTGTAACAACTGCCTGGTACTTGTGTCCTGCGTCGTTATTTACTGCGCCGCAAATGTTACAAATTTCATCTTCACAGTTGTCGTATTCGTGAACACAAGTCAATCCGTATGCACCAAGAATCTGATTCATAATGTAAAGACTTGATTCGTCTGTGAACATATCGCCCTTAGGATTTTCAAGGTATGCTATCAAAAGCTCAGGAAGGTCGTCAATACCGTTCCAAAGAGTTTCAGCTTCTGAAATGTCAACGTAAACTACGTTGGGCAACGCCAAAGCATATACCAAGGAGTTAACGCTTGATACAGCAGCGATCTTATCATAGATTTTAGCCAAGGGGATATTTACACCCATAAATTCCATATCATTGAATGGGTTGTACTGACCGAGAACTGCAATCTTAACATCGGGATTTGACTCAGCCAAAGTAATGATTGTGTCAGCATAATCCATATAGAATACTACGTTGGAGTAAATGTAGGATTCAACTGCAATCATAATCAGATCAGCAGCGGGGATAGTCAACTCGAAAATGGGATTGTCGTTAAAGAGATCTATTGACATAGCATCTCCGGGCAAATATTCGCCAAGAACTTCAACGATATTAACAGATACCGTAATATCTCCTGTAATTCCCTTTTCTCTGAGCTGTGCTTCAACCTCGCAGAGAATTTCGTTGATAAATTCAACGTTTTCTGCTCCAACAACTCTTGACCAATCCATATCCTCAACCACTTTATCCTTGAATGCAGGATGTTCAAGTGCTGCAAGAATTGCGTTATCAATGTTGGCTGAGAACTGTGCAACGCCTTCTTCATCAAAATCATCAGCCAAGGTTTCTGCAAGATAAGCTGCTACCTGAGCTCTCAATGATTCGTTTCCGTAAGCTGCAACTGTCGCCAAGAACTGATCAACAGCAAATCCGCTTACCTGAGTTCTGTCATAGCCGATTGTAATGAAATCTGCCTTGTTAAGAATACCGTAATCAAGGTTATCCCATCCCATTATGCTGTGCTTATCAGAAAGTCCGAGAGCAGAAGCCAAAAGCTTTGCATATTCGGAGTCCTGTCCGGTGATAGCAACGAAATAGGAATCATCATCAGTTGTGTATTGTCCGTTAAATGCACCGTAAACGGTTTGTGCAATAAATGCTATGGAATCGCTCATCATATTCATAAGCTCTGCCAAAGCTGCGTTCTTAAGTTCGGGGTAAATTTCTTTTATGTAATCAATCTTCGCTTGTACAAGCTCACGAATTGAGTCTTCAAGCTCATCACGAAGCTCGTTTGCGTATATATTGAACTTGCGGAGATAATCGGCAATTACCGTATCGGCAACTTTACCAAGCTCCACGGTGTTCTCTAAGAACGAGTGAAGAATTGCGCCAAGCATAAGCTTTGAATGCTCACCGAGCCAATTTACATAGCTTTCGCCCGCATCAGCAATAATTCCAAGCTCGCCAACGAAATCCATAAGTGCGTCATAAAGGATTTCAGCAACCTCTTCATCATAAGCTTCAACGTTCTTCATTGTAATATCAACAAATTGCTTGTAAAGGTCGATAAGATCATTAACTTCCTTTTCAATGCGCTTGTCAATGTCGATAGCTGCAACGATAGGACTTTCGGTGATCTCTAAATAAAGCTGTTCAAGATCTGCCTTCTTGCGCTCGATTGCTTCGACGAGTGCGACATATTCTTCATCAGCGACGATCTCATCATAGATCTCTTTGCCGTGCTCAGCCATAACTGCTACGATAGCAGAAACAGATGAATAAAGACTGTCATTGAGTGCAAGAGCATCAACTGCAAGCTTGTAGAGTGCATCTTCACCGTACTGGCAGATGATCATTATTGCATCCTTGGGTGTTTCAACAAGATATGTTCTTACTGCTTCACCAAGGGCAGAGTCGATTCTGTCAACGTATGAGCCAACCAATTCAACAAGCTCATCAAATCTTTGTTCAAATGCCTCAACCTCATTTTCAAGATGCTCGTAAGCATCCTCAGCCACGCCGTTAAGAATGCTTGTCTGGTAATCAATTACCGCTTCAAGCTCAACAACGTAGAAATCAGCAACGTATTCAATTTCAGCTGAAAGCTCGCTGAGTGTTTCAACGTGCTTTTCAAGATTGCGATTAAGTCTTACAAGTCTTTGATAGTTTTCAGCCGTAAACTCAATGCTTTCAAGCGCCAACAGTTCACGGATTTCTTTTGAGGTTTCCTGAATATTATCAATTTCTTCAAGCAAGAGATTCTTAATGTTCTCTGCTCTTTCGGGAGCAATAGCAATATCACTTGGAATAATGTAATTGTTGATTTCTTCTTCCAAAGCACCTGTTGCGGAATCAATAATATCAAGACCGCCATTGATCTGACCTATTGTTCCGTTATCTTTAAGCTCTGTATATTTTTCTTCATAATAAGAGTTCAATACGTCTTCGAACATATTGATGTATTCATCAACCTTATTATCAGCAAAGGAATCAGCATCGGATCCGTTTTCAAGAACTCTCATAACGGCATCTCTGATCTGCTGGTTACCCTTAACACTGGGGTGAGCAAAGAAGGAGTTACCGAAATCGTAACGAACTTCAAGAGCGCATACCGCCTGAATAGAAGGATCAAGGAATAAAGCTTCGTTAACGCCTATTTCGGGAACATCTCCCTGAGGCATTCCCATCTCTGCAAAGAACTTCAATTTTGCGTTGGTTTGGAATGTACTTACAAGATAGCCAAGCAATTTGTCAGTATTAGAATTATGATTTGCCATACTTTCAGGGGACATATAGAAAGTATTGTACTGCAAAGTGTACTGAACTATCGTACCAACTGTATCATAAGCGTAATTCAAAGTGTTTTTATACGCAAGGTATATTCCGTACAAATTCTGATCAAATCCCTGCTTTGCAACGGGAATAACTTGCTGAACTGCATTATCGATCTGTGCCATACCCTGATCGGCTTGTGCAATTCCGGCTTCGTACTGAGCTATTGCGACGTTGCAGTCCTTAATACCCTGATCGCACTCTGCAATAGCTTCCTCAAGTGCCGCTATGGAACCGGGATTTGTTTCGGTTTCAAGCTGTAGTTCACATTTGGCTTTTTGTACGATCAAACCGTTTTTGGTGGTTACCAAACCGTCTCTGAAAGCAATAGCATTGTCTTTCTGGGCCTCAATCGCAGTTTTCTGAGCATTCAATCCTGCAACCAGATTTTCAAATACGTAATTGTATGCGTCCTTACCGCCGTTTTCAAAATTTCTGATATTAACAAGATGCTTTGAAACAGCTGCGCCGTATTTTTCAACGGGAGTTTGGGGATTAGCAAGGTTCAAATCAGCAAGATCAACATCGGCGAGCCAAGATTCATCAAATTCAGAGAATTCATACGTATATTGGTCATCGTCTGTAAATACTTGGAGTCCGTAAAGATTGCCCATATCTCTGATGGTTTTGAATACCATACTAAGAGCAGTTCCAACCATTCCATATTCAATAATACTTCTTACGTAAAGACTGTCGTCATACATATCAAAAAGGTCCTTCATATCCTGTGTAAGAGTAGCAGGATCGCCATCCCAAAGACGGAATTCGTCAAGGAAGGTGTCAACGTCGCCATCTACACCGGCATATGCAAAACCGTATTTTTGAGAGTTGGGTGACAAAGATGCTCTGTAAAAGTCAACAAATTCAATAAGCTCGCCGTACATATCGCCAAGAGGAATCTTTGTTCCTTCAAGATCAAGAATCAATTCGTCAGCAAGATTCTGAATATTGATAACTACTACGTTAGCATCGGGGTTAAGCTCATAAATCTTCTCAATAACCTTGTCAAAGTTATAGCAAGCACCAAATGCAGCATAAGCAAGAACGTCGGCAAGCATTTCAATCACCTTGTCCGTCAATGCGGTTTCAGAAAGGTCTGCAAAGTCTTTAAGTCTTTGAACTACCTTGTCTCTGATCGCATAGTATTCTTCCTCCATATCTGCATCAATAACCTTTTCAAAGTCGGGAGCTTTCCAATATCTTCCGCCATTCTCTTTGAGAATAGTCATGATATTATTGAAGGCGTAAACACCGAAGTTGTTCCAGCCAAGGTCAACTGTGATAACGTCAGCATTTGCGATATAGTCTCTGTATTCGCCTCGCAAAGCTTCTCTTGAGCTGGAATATTTACTTGTATCATATTCTTTTTTAGCCATATCAAACCAGCTCTTACCGCCTGTAAAACGCCAGTCCATATATTCGTCGGGCTCAAACGTGTCGTCCAAGAGCCAAAGTACCTCTTCAACACGCATAGAGGAAATTGCAAGCTGATGAAGCTCAACCTCTCTGCCCGTTCTTTCAGCCAAAGCATCTCTGATAAGTGCAGGATATGCATTGGCAGGTGCCTTGTCATAGCCATAGTCATTCATATTGGCTTTTGGAGCAGCAAGTGGGTCCTCATAAATTTCGGGATCCAAATAGCCGTGATGTCCGTATCCGTTGGTATTTGATGCACCCAAGGATACATAATGTAATTTGTCATTCCCTGCTACGTCCTTGTGTAAATGCTCAATATAACCCGCAGCACTTATAACGGGTGAGGCAACGCCTACAAGCATTACACATACCATAAGCAAAGACAGCAAAGTTTTGAAAAGCTTTTTCAAATTCATAAACCATCCTTTCCGGGCTTTTTCTGCCCATTAAAAACATTTATTAAATTTTTAATTAAACAAATTGTGATTGGTGCTACCACCCCAGTTTAACCGAGTATCATTATACACTATTTGAAGCATCTTTTCAAGTTTTTTTGAGTTTTTCGTCCTCTTGGCTAAAAACAGCACTCTGTATTTGTGCAACTTTGTTATAGATACATATAATAATATGAAAATAATCTGAAAAATTCAGTGGATTGTAATTTTATTACAATAAGCTTGCAAAAAAGTCTTGACAAAGACATTTCTTTGTGATATAATCCATTTGTTAAGCAAATATGGCGCCATGGCCAAGCGGTAAGGCAAAGGTCTGCAACACCTCTACCCCCGGTCCGAATCCGGGTGGCGCCTCCAAAAAAGACAGGACACAGCTCGGTGTCCTGTCTTTTTTTGCTTGCCGTCAACTCAGTCAACTCAGCCCACACAGATAACGACATATATAAACTATCTGTTCAGAAATAAATAATTAATATGCAATTAGTCTTAAAGCTGCCCCGCTTAGTGCAGGGCAGCTTTATTGTTATTTATTTAAGTGCAACACTTGACACTTGCGTAAATATATATTATAATTATGCTGAATAAGAATGTAAACTGATAAAGGAACATAAAATAATATGGTTGAACTTTTATCCCCTGCGGGAAATTTTGAAAAAATGAAATCAGCGCTCAATTACGGTGCCGACGCAGTATATCTTGCGGGCAACGTATTCGGTATGAGAAGCGCTGCCGACAATTTCACAAATGACGAGCTTTATGAAGCGGTTGAATATGCGCACGCACGTGGCAAAAAGGTATATCTTACTGTAAATACAATGCCCCACGAGCATGAGTACTCCGTACTCAGAGAATACCTCACAGCACTAAAAGACTGCCCCATTGATGCTATGATCGTGGCAGATCTTGGTGTTATGGCAACCATTCAGGAAATATTACCCGAAATGGAAATACACGTGTCAACGCAGGCATCAATCGTCAGCATTGCGGCGGCGCAGGCATATATAAGACTTGGCGCAAAGCGACTTGTTCTGGCACGTGAATTGACTCTTGGCGAAATCAAAAAAATAAGAGCAGGCATACCCGAGGATATTGAGCTTGAAGCATTCGTTCACGGTTCAATGTGCGTTTCTTACAGCGGAAGATGTATGCTCTCTCATCACATAACGGGAAGAGATGCAAACCGAGGCGCTTGCGCTCAGCCCTGCCGTTGGAATTTCACTCTGATTGAAGAAAAACGCCCCGATTTCCCGATCCCGATCGAGCAAAACGATCTCGGCACCTTCATTATGTCATCTAAGGATATGTGTACTATTGAGCATATTCCCGAGCTTATTGAGGCAGGAATCAAATCCTTCAAGATAGAGGGCAGAATGAAATCGGCTTATTACACAGCAGTTGTAACCAATGCTTACAGAATGGCAATAGACTCTTATTACAGCGACAAAGAAAGCTATAAATTCGACCCTCTTTGGATGCGTGAGCTTGAAAGCGTCAGCCACAGAGAGTATTGCACGGGCTTTTATTTCGACTATCCAATGGGCAACGCACAGCTTTCAAGCAACACGGGATATATTCGTGAAAAGGCATATTTTGCAATCGCCTGCGAAATGAACGAAAATGAAAAAGAGGTTCAAAACCAGCTTAATGAAACTACAAATGACGGTGCATATTACCTCTTTATGCAAAAAAACAAATGCAAAATCGGTGACGGTGCGGAGATTATATCTCCAAGTCAGGTCGGCAAAGCACTTTTAATTTCCGATCTGCGAGATGAAAACGGAAACGAGATAGAGTCTGCTCCCCATCCGTTTATGCACTTTTTTGTAAAAGTCCCCTTCTCTGTAAAGGTGGGAGACATACTCAGAGCAGGAGAATAACATAGAATTTTAAGGCACAACAGCTTCCAAACGGAGATAAAATGGAAAAATTGAGGATTGCATACCCCATAATCGTTGAGGGTAAATACGACAGAATGAAGCTCCTTTCAATTTGCGAAGGACTGATAATAAAAACGGACGGCTTTGGCGTTTTCAAGACGCAGGAAAAGGCGGCCCTTATCCGTGCGCTTGCTAAAAAATCTCCTGTTATCGTGCTTACCGACAGCGACGGCGGTGGAAAAGTAATTCGCTCCCATATCTCATCACTTGTGCCAAAGGATAAGCTTATACAAATCTATATTCCAAGGATTGAAGGCAAGGAAAAACGCAAAAGCGAGCCCTCAAAAGAAGGCACGCTCGGTGTTGAGGGTATGGAAAACGAGCTTCTATATAAGCTCCTTCTTCCCTTTTCACACAAAGAAAACTCCGATGCTGAAAAAAAGCTCCTTCAAATTTCACAAAACCCCTTGTCCAAGGTCGATTTTTTTATTGACGGTCTGACGGGGGGCGAAAATTCTTCACAAAAGCGTGATGAATTGGCGCAAAAATTCGATCTCCCATCGGGTATGACTCCAAATGCACTTCTTGAAGCCATCAAGGTAGTGGCAACCTATGAAGAATATAAGCAAGCCGTAGGCAGAAAGGATTAAAATGTTTATTTTTGAACTTATAAAAGCCATATTTTTGGGAATTATAGAAGGCATTTCCGAGTGGCTGCCCATCAGTTCAACAGGACATATTATTCTATTTGACGAGTTTTTCCCGCTAAACGTGGGAAGTGATGTTCACCCCGATTTTTCGTCGGAGTTTTATCAAATGTTCGAGGTCGTAATACAGCTTGGAGCAATAATGGCTGTCGTTGTGCTGTTTTGGAGCAAGCTGTGGCCCCTTTCACCCAAAAAAAGCACTGCCGAAAGAAAACAGATTTTTGATACGTGGTTCAAGGTTGCGTTTGCCTCGATACCTGCGGCAATTGCAGGTATATTGATTGACAAAATCATTGAAAACACAACGGGCAGAGATATTGACGGCTGGCTATACAACGGAACTGTCGTTTCTCTTATGCTGATTTTTTACGGTATCCTTTTTATCATAATTGAGAAGAATAATGCGAAAAAAGAGGCACAAATTACCGAAATTTCGCAGATTTCATATAAACACGCATTTTTATTGGGAATTTTTCAAATGCTTGCCATTGTCCCCGGAACGTCACGCTCGGGCGCAACAATACTTGGCGCAATACTGTTCGGCTTTTCCCGAACCTGCGCTGCGGAATTTTCTTTTTTTATGGGAATTCCCGCTATGGTGGGCGGTTCCATTGTAAAGGCGCTCGGATTTTTTGAGTTCGTTGCGGGCGAAAACTCCTATGGCACTCCAATTGACATTCCATTTGAAGCGTGGATAATTTTAGCATCCGCAACAGCCGTTGCCTTTGCCGTGTCAATGACAGTAATTAAATTTTTGATGAATTTTGTCAAAAAGCACTCGTTTGCTCCCTTCGGTATTTACCGAATCGTGCTTGGGACAATCGTTTTGACGTATTTTTTATTCATATAGCACGGAAGTATAATTTCACGGAGGAAAAAATATGTACTCTAAAATATACAGCGCAGGAATAAGCGGCATTGACGGTTTTATCGTAACCGTTGAATGCTCTGCAAGAAACAAGATTCCCGCCTTTGATCTTGTAGGGCTGCCCGATCTGGCGGTAAAAGAGGCAAAGGAACGTGTAAGAAATGCCTGTGCAAACAGCGGCATTCAATTTCCCGTTGCGGCACTCACGGTAAATCTTGCCCCGGCCGATAAGAAAAAAGAGGGCTCGGCGCTTGATTTGCCTATACTTCTTTCAATCTTGCACGCAGGCGCAATAATACACCCCGACACCGATCTCTCACGCAAATGCTTTGCAGGTGAGCTTTCCCTCTCGGGTGAGGTAAGAGGTATCAGAGGTGCGCTTTCTATGTGTGTTGCCGCAAGGGATGCGGGCTTTACCGAGTTTTACGTTCCTGCAACCAATGCAGACGAAGCTGCCGCAGTTGAAGGAATAAGTGTAATCCCGGTTGAAAATATTGCCGACCTCGTTCATCATCTGAACGGTGGATTTGAAATGCCCTCAATAAAGTATGATACCGCAAAATTCAAGCAAAGTGTAAGAGAATATCCAATAGATTTTTCTGACGTAAAGGGACAGGCCCTTGCAAAAAGAGCAATGGAAATTGCTGCCGCAGGCGGACACAACATTTTGCTTATCGGCCCTCCCGGAACGGGAAAATCAATGCTTGCAAAACGATTGCCCACCATTTTGCCTCCACTCACGTTTGATGAAGCAATAGAAAGCACGAAGATCTATTCAATCTCGGGCGGACTTAAAAACGGAGAATCCCTTCTCTATTCGCGTCCCTTCCGTGCGCCTCACCACACAATGAGTGCTGTCAGCTTAGTAGGAGGAGGAGCAAATCCCGCACCCGGTGAGGTTTCCCTTGCCCACAACGGAGTGCTGTTCCTTGACGAGCTTCCCGAATTTCCAAAGCAGGTTACGGATACACTCCGTCAGCCCCTTGAAGACGGAAGGGTTACGATCACTCGTGCGCTTGCAAAGGTGACCTTCCCTTGCAACTTTATGCTTGTTGCGGCAATGAATCCCTGCCGTTGCGGATATTTCGGTCATCCCACCAAGGAATGTACCTGCAAGCCCGACGACGTTAAGCGATACATTTCAAGAATAAGCGGCCCTTTGCTTGACAGAATCGACATTCAGATTGAGCTTCCTTCTCTTACATACTCTGAAATCTCATCAAACACCGAGGTGGGCGAACGCAGTGAGGTAATTCGTGAAAGAGTAAGCGAGGCGAGAAGCTTTGCCATTGAGCGAATGAAAAAGGCAAGATTAAAGCCACGTGCGAACGCAGACCTTGACGCAGCTCAGATAAAGAGGTTTTGTCCGCTTGACGAAAGCGCAGATATGATATTAAAGAGCGCTTATGACAGTCTTGGACTTTCAGCACGAGGATACGACAGAGTTCTTCGTGTTGCAAGAACGATTGCAGACCTTGATAAGAGTGAAGTAATAAAGGCCCAGCATATTGCCGAAGCAATTCAACTGCGCTCACTTGACAAAAAATATTGGGGATAATATGAATAATAAAGCAAAAATAATAGTTTTTTGTGCTGTCTTACTCCTTGTAATTACAGTTTTAGTGTCAACTCTGACTCTGCCAAATGATACTCCCGGCACGTCAGGCACGACAAGCACAACGTCAAACAGCACTTCTACAACCCTGAATGACGAACCCGTGACTCATACACATAGCTTTCGTGAGTGGTACGTTATTTATGATGCCACACCAACCGAAAACGGACTTTCGGGCAGGCATTGTATTTGCGGCTTTTCAGAAAACCGTGAATTTTCTGAGGACGGTTATCTGGCAAGGGTTTTGTTTGTGGATAAGCACGCAAATGACAAGGGTGACGGATCTTACCTTCATCCTTTCAGCTCCATAGAGCAAGCACGCGACTGCGTCCGCAGGATAAGTAGAAATGATCTTGATGAAATAACCGTATATGTAAACGAAGGTGAATATTTCACCGAGGGCTTGTCGTTCAATGCACAGGATTCGGGAAAAGCCGATTGCCCCACAAGATACAAGGCACTTGGCGGCAGAGTAAAGCTTAATAGCGGCATCTCAATAGATGTCCAAAAATTTGTTTCGGCAAAAGAATATCCAAAAATATACAACAGACTTTCAAAGGATGCCCGTGATAACGTTTTGGTTATTGATCTTTCTTTGGAGCCATACAATCTATCATCAGACGATTACGGCAGGATCAATACCGTTGGCACATACACCACTGCGGATAGATATAAAAACGGACTTTCGGGAGAACTGTACGGAGAGCTTTTTGTAAACGGCAATCGCCAAACGCTTGCCCGCTATCCCAATGAGGGATATATACTGACGGAAACACCGGTAATTGAGGGCATAAGCACGTCCGCAAAAAAAGAAAACGGTGACCCTATGGGTGATACTTTCTTAATGGATAATTCCCTTACAAAAAGAGTTTCGGGTTGGAAAAGCACGAGCGACGTCTGGGCTTTCGGCTTCTGGCAATACGATTGGGCGGATAGCTCTACCCCAATTGAGAGTATAGACCTTCAATCGGGTAAGATCACGTTTGAATATCAGAGCTTTTTTGGTATTAAAAAGGGCGCCCCCTACTATTTCTATAATTGCCTTGAAGAGCTTGACTGCGCAGGAGAATACTACCTCGACCGTGAAAACGGACTTTTGTGCTATTATCCCGACAGCGCGTTTGCAGAAAGCTCCATAACCCTATCTATTGGGACAAGAGCTGTAATTGATATTAACGCCGAGAACATCTCGTTTGAAGGATTTGACGTCACGGGAACACGAGGTAACGGCATAGTTATCAACGGTAACGGTATAACAATAGAAAACTGTGAGATCAGCGGAATAGGCGGCTCTGCAATTCTGGCAAACGGTAACGATATAAGCATTATTTCAAACACGGTATCAAATATAGGTATGGACGGTATTGCCGTTTCGGGTGGCGACAGAGCTTCGCTTACACCGTCGAATAATCTTGTACACAATAATACCGTTCACGATTTTGCACAGGTATATAAAACTTACCGTGCGGGAATTAATCTTCACGGTGTGGGTAATATCTGTTCACACAACGAGCTGTATAATTCCCCGCATCTTGCAATCAGCTATTCGGGAAACAACAACGTGGTAGAATATAATCATATTCACAACGTTTGTCTTGAAACGGATGATGCAGGCGCAATTTATGCGGGCAGAAGCTGGACGTCCTATGGAAATCACGTCAGATACAATCTTATATACAATCTTGGTGCTAACGGTCACACCCCCGACGGAATATATATGGACGATGCATTATCGGGCCAATATATTTACGGAAATATTCTGATTAACATTCCAAAATACTCAATTCATATCGGCGGCGGTCGAGATATGGTGGTTTACGGTAATTATATCGTTTCGCCCGAGGGTACAGCCATACGTTATGATGCAAGAGCTATCAAAGGTGTGCTTGGCGATACCTGGTTTTCAAGTCACGTTGCGCAAAGCACGGGAGATCTTTGGCTTGATCTTTACAATTCTCCCTGGCAAAGTGAAATATGGCAGAACAAATTTCCTCAGTACAAGGAATTAAGTAACGATTTTTCCAAAACCGACGATCCTAATTTTATTCCAAATCCTGCGGGAAGTCATATCAGTAACAATATAGTCTATTCAGAGTTCGCAAAAGTCGGTCACATTGACGACGAGGTTTACGAATACAGCAACATCAGTGACAACGGACTGTTTCCGTATCTTATTTTTAAGCTGATGTACGAACACGTTGACGAAAACGAATATGCTGAGGTTTTCGGCAATCGTCTTGCTGAAAGCATAAAAGAATTTAATGAAATTGACTTTGGCAGCATAGGAACAAAATAAAAACAAACGGAGAAAACATAAGTTTTCTCCGTTTTTGTTAAGTTAAAATGGATTACATACCGAATTCGCTTTCAAATACCTTGTAGAATCCCTTATAAGGAACAACAACTATTTCAAAAGTTTCCGTTTCACCCTCATATTCCATTGCGATCGTTACAACCTTAGCTTTATCAACGTTTACGTCACTTGCCTTAAAATCTCTGCCAGATGCTTCATACAATTCAAGCATATATTTTAAGCCGTCGCGTCCGTCTTTGTCAAGATCGGTTGTTCCAACAACCTTGTATGAAATATCATAATCTTCGAAGTCCAAATATTCAAAGGTCTCTTCAAGATCTTCAATGGCCTCTGCTTTATCTTCATACAAGAAGTCGGGCATACAGTTGATTACCTGTTTTGCATCACCGTCAAGGAAGCCGCCAATAAATCTCTTTGCAACCGCCTGAGGAGAAAACATAAGGAAATAAACTGCAACAACAGCAATAATAAGCGCAAGTGCAATTCCACCGATAATGAACCATTTCTTTTTGCTCTTCTTGGGTTGAGGAGCAGGAGCCGCTGCCTGATAACCGTAATTACCGTACTGATACTGGGGCTGGGGTTCGGTCTGAGCATACTGTGCCTGCTGGTATTGAGGCTGTGCCTGCTGGTATTGAGGCTGTGCCTGCTGATATTGGGGCTGTGCCTGCTGGTACTGAGGTTGTGCCTGCTGGTACTGAGGCTGTGCCTGCTGGTACTGAGGCTGTGCCTGTTGATATTGGGGCTGTGCCTGCTGGTACTGAGGCTGTGCATACTGGGGCTCGGGCTGTGCATACTGGTGCTCGGGCTGAGGAGCATACTGAGGTTGGGGCTGTGCATACTGGGGCTCAGGCTGAGGAGCATACTGAGGTTGGGGCTGAGGTTCGGGCTGAATCTCTACTTTTGTTCCACAAGAAGAACAGAACAAAACGTTATCTTCAAGACGAGAACCGCAGTTGGGACAAAATCTTGCCATATTAATTCCTTTCTGATCGCAGCAAATAAAACGATCACGTAATTTTTACTTAATGCCAACAAGTCATTGGTATTAACTTTGATTATAGCACACAAAAAATCACTTTGCAATAGAAAAAGGCAAAAAACTGCAAATAATAACATTTTTTGCCTTTATTTTTATTAAATCAGAGCTGAATTATCAGTAATATGGCCACCAATACCAAGCTCCGTCATATTTGATCATTACAAATTTATCAAAGGATGAGCCCCAAAACCCGGGGATTCCGCCCCTCATATTTGTCCATATGACTTTTATATCCTGGAGCTTTGAAGCGTCATATCCGTATTGCTCAAAATGGCTCAACGTTGTCAAAACCGTATCCCTGTCACTTGATGAGGGATTAACGACCTTGTCAATATTGTACGAGAACATATAATCAGAAAGCATAGCAATGTTTTTTCCAAATGCTTCTTCATCCAGATAACCCGATTTCAAGAAAAAGTCGGGGAAGGAATTAATAACCCCCTCAACGTCGCCGTCCTTAAAATCTTTCAAAATACTTCTGACCTTTGCCTCCGGGCTTGTGAAGTAAATAACAGCACCGACAATCAAAGCAATCAAAATAATGCTCACTATCGAAATGATAATTATTCTCTTTTTTCGCACGTCGGATTTTATTACCTCCAATTCCGTGCCGCACTGAACGCATTTTTCAGCATCATTCGAGTGCTTTAAGTTACAATTTGGACACAATTTTGCCATAATTAATTTTCCTTTCAATATATTAAGAAAATCGTTTTAATCTTATCCTCATTATAGCATTTTTTCAAGAAAAATCAATATAAATCGACAAAAAAGCAAAAAAGTAAACGAAATATTTGCAACAAGCCCCCTTTTTTAGCAATTTTCTCTTGCAAAATATTAAAAATAGTGCTATACTTTCCTTGAACACTAAAAATGTGTATTTTTTGTGTATTTTAGTATTCTAAAAAATAGAACCGTTGCTTTTGGCAACGAGTAGAAAGGATCTATTATGGCAAGATTTTGTCCTAATTGTGGCACACCGCTTGATGAGGGTGCTGTATTTTGCGGCGCTTGCGGAACAAGAATGGAGTCCCAACCCGAGCCCCAGTATGCTCAGCCCACTCCTCCTCCCCAACCCCAATATACACAGCAACAATATGCTCAACCCCAACAGCAGTATGCTCAACCTCAGTATCAGGCCCAGCAGCAGTACGCTCAGCCCCAGCCTCAGTATCAGCAGGCTCAGCAGCAGTACGCTCAGCCCCAGTATCAGCAACCCCAGTATCAGTATGCTCAGCCCCAGCCTCAGTATCAGCAGGCGCAGCCCCAGTATGCTCAACCCCAGCCTCAGTATCAGCAGGCACAGCCCCAGTATGCTCAACCTCAGCAGGCTCCTCAGCACCGCAAGGAAGACGAAGATGCCGATAAGAAATCAAAGATTTCAAAAAAAGCTTACGCTTCCCTTACAATGTGGACAAGCCTTTTGCTTGCTGCACTTATCCTTGTTATGAGCTTTATGCCCATAATCACACTTGACACGTCAAAGGCAAGTGCTTCTATGGGTGACTTCGTTAACGTGGCAATTATTGACGTTCCCGATGAAATAGACGTTTCTTTTGCAAAGATCATCGGCTCATTTGAGTTGATGGGCGATCTTCTTAAGGTTGGCTTTATGGAAGACAAAATGTCCGACGAGGACTATGAAATCTCCGCAGAAGAGCTTGAAGAATATTATGAGCTTCAGGAAGAGCTTGAGGAGTCTATGAACAGCAAAGAAGGCGCTGAACACGCATTTATCGCCGCTGCTATGGTATCAAGCATAGAAACAATTGCCGACTCTGATTTTCCAACTCACGCATTGCTTATCATCTATGAAATAATTACCGTTATTCTTTCATTGGCATTCGCTTGCTTCTTCGTATTGATTCTTCCCATCACAGCTGTTGTGATGTTCCTTAAAGTACTTATTCCCACTCTTATCAACGCAAAGAAGCCCGGACTTGGTGCATCAAAGGTTGCAAGCAGAATTCCTCAGATGCTTTCAATTCCCTTCTCAACAATGTTGCTTGTATCACTCATTCCCGGCATCTCACTTGCTTGGGGTGTTACTGCAATATGCGTAATAATCGGAATTTTCGTTCTTATGTGCACAGTTCTTACAAGACTTCGTTCTTATGCACCCAAGAAATTCACATACCTCAATATCGTTCAGGGCGTTTCATTGGTTTCTTTGATCGGATTTATCGTATTCTTCCTTAATATCCTTAAAACTAACGTTATTCCCAATTTCCTTGGCGGTAATATGGTATTCCAGCTTATGGGTATCGCATTGGGAGATGCAGCATCCAAGGAATTCGACGTTCCGTTTGATCCCAATGGCTCTTACATCATCGACCTGGTTCTCATCTTCTTGTTTGCAATGGCAGTTATTTCCGCTACAAAGTACGTAGGATTCCTTGCAAGCCGTCTTTCTTGTACAATTAATCCCAAGAAGAGACTTGAAGAAAATAACGTTGATTCCGGACTTGTAACTTCAATCTGGTTGCTTATCACATTTATCGCACCCAAGATCGTTGCAGGCTGCAAGCACTACTATTACGATATTGAATCAACAGCTTCAAAGGGTGACGAATCCTTCCTCATCCTCAGCTCATCCGAATCAAGCGCACTTACCGTGGCACTTATCGGTATAATCATTATGATTGCTGCTGAAATCGTGCTCAAAGTTCTTAAAAAGAAGCTCTGCAAGGAGCTTTCCACATACGATACAAATGCAATCGTTTGCGGCTTGGAGCAGACTAAGGAATACATTAAATAATCATATTATTTCAGCGATTTGATGATTTTAATTACATAAAAAAGCACGCCGTTCATTTTTGAACGGCGTGTCTTTTTTATCATATTCTTATAAAACGAATATTTTTTGAAAATTTTCAAAAAATATATATTGAAAAGCTCAAAATTATTCAAAGGAGAATCTTATGAAAAACGACAAGAACAAGAAAAGCTATCCGAAAATACCCGACCTTATGGTTCAGAACGTGAAAATTCCCGAGTCACTTGCTCCAACTCCCATAAATCCCGCGCTCAGCGAAGCAAATCAGATAAATATTCCAAGAAACCCCGGTCCTGCCCTCCACGGTCTTGATTGGGACGTCCCGGATGAGCCACTCGTCACCGACAAAGAAGTCCACGCTACACCAAATCCGCACAAAAAGAAAAAGAAAAACAGAAGTGACCTCCAATTGTGAGTCGTAAATTCACAATCAAAGGTCACTCCTCGTGCTCCTTAATATCTAACATCTTTCCTAATCCTCTCTTTCTGCTGTCTGCCCCAATCCAAGTAAATCTCTCCGATATCACACAACACTATTCCGCGTGGAAAATCCACATTTGATATTCGAGTTAACGTTTTATGGGGCGATGGTCCTGCCTTTTCATCAAAAGAAATTCGAATCCGACTCTATATCAATATTTTTTAAGTGACTCGAACTTTTATTGTTCTCACTTGCTCCGTTCGGATTTTTCACGGTGAATAAACTTTTGAGAAAAGAATAACTTACTTTTTCATCGGTCTGTACCATCCTTTCTTTGTGATTTAATTATATCACGTTTTTTATAAAAAAACAATTGGCATAGTGTTTGAATTTTTGTGTTGTTTTTTATACAATACGTAGAAGTTGATTGTAAAAATAAAATTGGGGGTTTACAAGCTGATATTTTTATGATATACTATAAATGTTGAGGGCTTGCAGAAGGTCCTCTTTTTCTTATATCAACACAAAAAGCTCAACTCGTTTGGAGTTGAGCTTTTAATTATTTGATTTCCTGCTCCAAATTATCGAAAAGTGGAGAATTAAAAAAGTCCACAATCGTAATTTCCAAACCATCACATATTTTTTGAATGGTGGCAACAGTTGTAGTAGCATTTCGCCCACTGATGATATTGTTCAAAGTTGATTGTGTAATGCCACAAATTGTACCTAATTTATTCAGAGTAATATGGTTTTTCGCACACAAATCCAAAATACGCAACCGTACAGCTTCGCTAATTCTCATTTTGCCCTCCTAACTCAAATGGGTTAATAGTATTTTAACCTATGTGCGAAAAAAATATTACCTCTTTAGGGTTGACAATGTCGAATTTTAGTGATATAATGTCAATATAACTCAAAAGAGTTAACAATTGGATCCAGTATTCTTTATCACAGCTATTAATTCTCATATTCAATCATATGAGAACTGATATGAATCACCTTGATAATAACAAATCACTATGAATCAATGGTTGTTGAAATAGGATTATATTTAACGAAGATACTTCGATAGCAAAAACTACGTGTTTGAAAAATATATTAATTACTTTTTATGTTATTAATAATATTTAGCTTGAAAAATAACCGTAGAACATTATTAATTATTATTTGATCAATTTTTGCGTTTTTACTGTAATCTAATAAAAATGCAATATTGCAAGTGCGACATAAACTTAATCACTCCACATTACCGCAAAAGATACACATTTTTGCATTTAGAAAAACGGTATATTTCTTTTTGTGTGCTCATCTATATTATTTGTAATGTTAAAGTAAAGTTTGTGTTGCGGCATTGGGCTGCGTTTTTCGGTGCGTTGTTCTATGCCCCGCACTTTTTTAATTTTATCTACCTAAAGGAGGAAAAAATGAAAAAGATCGCTTTACTTTTAGTTTTCGTTATGCTTTTCGGATGTTGCTTCGCTTTGTCCGCTTGCGGAGACCAATCAGAGAATAAAAGTACTACGAAAACTCCCGAGGAAGAAGCACAAGATGCTGTTAAATATCAAATGATTGCCGAGATGAATTTCATGACATTAGGTGGTTCCTCTATTACATTTCATAATTGCACATATGGAACAACAAAGGACCGCGGTAACAATCATTATTTAATAAGTGGAACTGTTACGGTTCGTGACCAGTATGGTAATCGCCATGTTGCCAACTATGATGCAGAAGTTGAATACGATGCTGATAGAAAAGACTGGGATGTGGAAATTGAATACGGATTGTTTAAGAAACAATAACTAATACAAATTATGAATATTTATAAAAATATGACATCTAAAGAGGTTGAAGCCAAAGGCCAATCGCTAATAAAAGCGGGCAGATTATGTATGGTAATCGGTTTATGTGCTTTGTTACTTTTCTTATTAATTCTCGTTGTTGCCGGATTGATTAACGGCAGCAAGGGGGTTACCTATGCTTTGGCATTTAATTTCAGAGGATATGAATTTGGTATACCGTTTATGGCATTATCTTATTTTGGTATGCTGATTGGTATATGCGGTTTACCATTATACATTTCCGGGCTTAACCTGTTCACGCTTGCAAGAATTGCAGTCAACACCGAAAACAAAGATTAATTTTTTTACGAGCATACAAAATCAGCGAGCCGTTTTTGGGCGGCTCGCTTTTTATTTGAATATGCAACAAGAGAACCCCTAATTGAGGTTCTCTGATTTTTTATTTGGTTAGAAATTACTTGCTTGCCTCTTCGATAGCAACTGCAACTGCAACGGTCATACCAACCATGGGGTTGTTACCTGCGCCGATGAGACCCATCATCTCTACGTGTGCGGGAACGGAAGAAGATCCTGCGAACTGTGCGTCGCCGTGCATTCTGCCGAGAGTATCTGTCATACCGTAAGAAGCGGGACCTGCTGCCATATTATCGGGGTGAAGTGTTCTGCCTGTGCCGCCGCCGGAAGCAACTGAGAAATACTTAACGCCGTTTTCCTGGCACCATTTCTTATATGTACCTGCAACGGGATGCTGGAATCTTGTGGGGTTAGTGGAGTTACCTGTGATGGAAACGCCTACGTTCTCGAACTGCATAATTGCTACGCCCTCACGAACATCGTCTGCGCCATAGCAACGAACTGCTGCTCTCTCGCCATCGGAGAATGCCTTCTCCTCTACGATTGCAAGCTCGCCTGTGAAGTAATCAAACTTTGTCTGTACATAAGTAAAACCATTAATTCTTGAAATAATCTTTGCAGCGTCCTTACCAAGACCGTTAAGGATAACTCTAAGAGGCTCTTTACGAGCTCTGTTAGCTGACTTTGCAAGACCGATAGCGCCCTCTGCTGCTGCAAATGACTCATGACCTGCCAAGAATGCAAAACACTTTGTTTCCTCTCTTAGTAGCATTGCGCCAAGGTTACCGTGGCCAAGACCAACCTTTCTGTCATCAGCAACTGAGCCGGGGATACAGAATGACTGTAAGCCAACACCGATTTTCTCAGCCGCCTCTGCAGCTGTCTTTACGCCGTCTTTGATAGCGATTGCCGCACCTACAATGTATGCCCAGCAAGCG
>JAZURO010000243.1:0-4852 GCA_045606265.1 Eubacteriales bacterium | reverse complement strand
GACCGCTTGGCCTCCGACTTAAGTACCTGCGCTTATAAGGCTTTGGGTCTTATAGCACTTATAAGAGCCGCCGTTATAGGTGTAGGTTTCGGCAAGAGCAAAGGGAACGTCAAAGCCGCCCGATGTAATCTTGCTTATTGTGTTGGTGGTAATAAACCACACGTAGCCGTCCTCGTTTAAAGTGACCGTTCTTGTGCCTGAAAGCCCGTTGCTTGCGACCTTGGTAAGACCGCCAATCAAGGTATCGCTGACACTTTCGCTTGGGTTACCGCCGATGTAGCTTGCCCTGTAGAAAGTAACTGCCGTGACGGTTTTGGAGACGGTCTTGCCTTTTTTGGAAACGCCGCTTAAGACGTAAGCCAAAGACCCTGCGCTTGTTGCCGTATAGGTATCGCTTGCCACCTCGGTATTTGAGGTTGACGATGGCGCAATCTCCGACTTAATAACGGTCCCGTTGCTTCTCTTAAAGGTAAGGTCGCCCTCAAAATTGGACGGTGTGCTTTCCTTGTGGGTAAAGCCTGTAAGTGTAAAGGTAACGCCGTCTGCGCTTGTTAATTCCACGTTACCGCTGTGGCTTGCGCTTAACGTTAATTGTGAAATGGTCGGCTCAACGTAGTTAATTTCTCTGCACAACTCGTTAACGGCCGCTACAAGGCTTGTTTTGTCGGTGGTCTCTAACTCGTCCGTATTGCCTACCTCTTGGTCAAAAAGGCCGTCTATGGCCTCCTTATCATAGTAGCCGTCAAGGTCAACGTCACCGCCGCCACCGATCATTTCCCACTTGCCGTCAATAAACATCCACTCGGTGTAAAGGTTGTCGCCGCTTTCTTCGGCCTTAAGAAGATAGATGATGCCTTCCTCTCCCGTGTCGGGGAGAACGCCCCCCTGAACGACCCTGTAGGTTTTGCCCTTGCTGTTTTCAAGGGTGCTTATTCTTGAGGCGAGATTGGAAACCGTATTGTTGGTGGAGGTCAAGCCTGTGCTTAACGAGGATGAATCCCTCTTAAGCAGGTTTATATCCGTATCGTGAGCAGTTACCTTGTCAAGGGTTTGGTCAATCTGCTCACCTGTGTATTTACTTTTATACGCCATAATTAAGACTCCTTAACTGTGAATTCGTAATTATCGGCGGTAATAAAGGCGTGGCCGTCAGCCAATATAAATGGCACAAACCTTGCTTTCGCCCCTATTAACCTGCCGTTTCTTCTAAGCAACTTGTTGTTGTAAATCTTTAGCTTCATACTTCTTCAACCTTCCTTACTGCGTAGACACGAAATGAGCCGTTGTCGCCACTGTGGCTTTCTGCCCTTAAAGTTATGTTTGGGCCTTGAGCCGTTGACCACTTCATCTTAAGTGTGAAAAGGTTTAAAGCACCGCCCAACACGGCTATTTCTTTGGCGATTACCGCATCCGTATCGCTTTCCTCAGACATTCTTGCCCGAACAATACGCCTTGAATCAATTGCATCACTAAAGGCATACTCCACTTCGACTACCGCACCGGTTAACGGTATGGTGGTGGATTGGATAACGGAATTACCTACCGCAACGTCCACAAAGGTGGATGGCAGATAGTTTTTAAGGGCAAGGCCTTCAGCCACTTTGGGAATGCGCACCCCTGCCGAAAACTCCTCAAGCACGTTAAACACCCCACCTGATGTGATGGGGTTTGGGCTGTCGGCAACAGGCTCTTCGTCAACGTCTACCTCTTCAAGCCCATCGAAAAACTCGTTGGATTCGGTAACGTGTTCCTGAAGCTCGTTTAAGGTTTCAAGAACGGCTTCAAGGTCTTTTATGTCTGTGATCCTATCCCAAAGGTATTCGCCGCCGACTACGCTCTTGCATTGGTAAAGTAGGCCGCTTGTGGTGTCTTGGTAAAGATGCCCCACCTCGCCTTCGGTGGCCTTGGTGGGTGCGCCTGTGCCGTGTTTAAGGCGGCCTACCTCTATAATGTAGATGTTTCCCTTATATAGTATATCTTCAATTGTTGGCTTAATTGACATAATAATCTCCTCTAAATGCTAATAGATGCCGTGATCTCGGCAACAATCTCGGCCTTGTCCGCCTCGGTGTAGTAATCTACGCCCTTGACGGGTGTCTTGCCGTTGTCGCCCTTGACAGCACCTAAGTCTATATACTTATCCGCATCGGTGTAACGGACGAATAAATGTCCGCCTTCCACCTTCATATCACGGATGGTTTTTTCCTTTCTTGCCATCTCAAGGTAGTCTACTAATTGGTAAAGATACCTTTCTATCTGCTCTACCTTCCCACCAAGGGTGGGAGAATCTATTCTTGGCCGCACAAAGCTCATAAATTGCTCCCCTCCTCAATGGTTTTCGTGATGGAATATATCTTTGCACAGCCCTTGCCGCTTATCCTGATACGGAAATGATCGCAACGGCTGGGCCTAACGGGAATATTAAAAGATTTGAGCTTAACGTCCCTTGAGGTATACACTGTATCCCACTCGCCGCTTGAGTCGTATTCAATGGCAACGTACACAACGGACTTGAACTCAAGGGCCATTCGTATATCTATGCCCGACACATACTTGCGGTCATCGGTGTCAAAGCCTATAATCCCCGACTCTACCATCCAATGGATAGCACCCTCCTTTTCTCCTTGGCCTGTGCCAAAGATAGTGCCGATGTACATTGTGTTGCCTTCGGGGTATTCCTTTTCGGCCACAAAGTAAACCTCCTGCTTAAGTGACGTAAAAGCCAAGACCTTAAGGTTGTCTTCCTTATGCCAAAGCCCTTTGGCCGTATCGTAAGCAAACAAGGTGTATCCTTTGTCGCCAATCATAGACAAGTAATACTTATCCCCAAAGCCGCCGCCCACGGCTTCAAAATATCTCTCGTTACCAAGAGCCGCAGAAACCTCAACGGGCAAAGACCCATCGTAGGCACACACTCCGTTTTTGGATTTGTAGTAAAGGATTTCGTTTACAATGGCAAGGCTTTTGTGACTGCCGTCCTGAACGCCTCTGCAAGGCGTGGTTTGGATGGCAAACTCTGACGGCATTGCCCCGTAAATCTTGTGCATACAATCTTCCTTGAAAAAGATGGGATGGTTAAGGTGGGTTATTGCCCCCGTAAACTTGCCAGCCGTACCAACCGAGGCCGTGTAGCTATCGGTGGATATGCCCTGATAACAATTCCAATTCTTGAAATCGCCAAGCTTGGATGCATATATTTCATTGACCCTGCCATCGTACCTGCACCCCCAAAGCCTGTTGCCCGACTCGATCATAAAGTCCATTTCGGGCATTGTCCGTGAGAGGGAAACATTTTCTTCACTGCTTTCGCCTTTATACGTTGGTGGCGTAGGAATAATGGCGTAACCGTCACCCTTGGCAAGAACAACGAAATTTGAGCCAAGAACGTTTGACCCGGCAACGGCCACGCCATCGTAAGCGGAAAATGGCAGGTCTGCTGTAAGCTTAAGATAAGTTATAACGGCTATCCACTCTTTAGAGTAATAATTGTACCTTTTTAAGGTGTGAGGCGTTTCGGTAACGTCCATCCAATAAAGTCCGTCAGCCGGCTCTTGTTCGGGAACGTCAGGCGGCACACTCCCTACCGAGGTAATGTTAAAACCCTCGCCGCTGATATCGCAAATGGAGTATTCTATCTCGCCTGTGAAGGTTTCTTCAATACTGCCCTTGTCTTCTATATTTGCGGTGTTAAGGTATTTTTTATCGGGAAGGACGATTATGTATGCGCCCATAACAACGAGGGATTTTTCGCCGTCTGTAAGGCCTAAATCTACGGATTCGTCTTCGCTTACAAGGTTTTGCCCTTCTACCCACCAAAGCTTGTCCGTAACGGTAAGGCCGTTTATTTTTGAGGCAACTTTAAGCACGCCCCTTTCCGGACGTTGAGATAGCATTGGGTAGTAGGTCGAGGACATATTGAGCATATCGTAGAACTCGTTTTCGGGGATGCGAAGATTGTGGTTGTAGCCGCCGAATACGTCTATTTTCTGCCGTGATTGAGGCCTTTCGGGAAGGGTATTAAAGTACATAGCGCACCCCCTTAATATCTTAATTTGGCGGTGGATATAGGCCTGTGGCTTCTATTAAAAAACGCCTTGTATTCATCCCAATAGGTGTTGAAAAGGGTGATTTGTGCGTTGTAGCGTGCCATTTCGCCGTTTGCAAGGTCAATCTGCGCCATTAACCAATGGATGTAGATTTGGTCGTAAGGAGCTTCGACCAATAAGTCGGTGTTGTAAACGTCCACGTCGGCAGGATAGCCGTTAAATTCTATATAAGTGCCTTCGTGGGTGTCAAAAACCTGTGTTTTGTTAAGTAGGTCAAGGTGGGATAGCCAATCAACCTTGTTTGTGTTTGTATACTGATTGGGCTTAAGCTCGTCAACCTTGCCAATAGCTTCTATAATTTTCATAAACTCTCCCTTAAAAAATAAAGGGATACGTTATATATCCCTTGATAAATCAGCCGTTAATTTCCTTTTTGGCCAATTCCTGCAACTTGCTTTCCGTTTCGCTTAATCTTCCCTGTGCTTTTTGCGATCTGATTACCTCTGCGGCTACCTCAGGCGGCACAAGGCTCGTCTTACCTTTAGGTAAAAGGTAGTTTTTGAAGTTAACGCTTACAAAAAGGTTTGGATCGTCATTGTCTGATGTCTTGGGGATGAAGATTTCTACTTTGTCTTTATTGGTTGCCATATTTCTCTCCTTTTAATATTAAAGGGGGAGAGGCGTTAGCCTCGCCCCCTTAAGGTTTAAATTAGTTAGCATCGTCAATTGCGCTGTAAGATGAGCAGGACATTACCCTTACCATTCTTTCAGGATAAAGGATGGTAACGCCGTTGGTCTCGAACTTG
>JAZURO010000242.1:0-16935 GCA_045606265.1 Eubacteriales bacterium | reverse complement strand
TTCAAATATTGATAAAATAATAGAATAAAATTTCATAAAAAGTATTGACAAATGAATATTTATTTAGTATAATTTGAAAGGTTTTATAATTGATCAGTAAATCGGAGAAAAAAATGAGAAAAACAACAGCGAAAATCCTATTATTTTTGGTTATTTTGACATTGGCGATAAATGCATCTTCCTGCTCGGGAAGCAAAGGCGCTGACATCGTCAAAATAATTGAGATAAATTTAACTGAGGAACAATATGCTTTCCTTTGCAAAAAAGGGAATAATGCCCTTGTTGAAGATATGAATTCTTTTATGGCTGAAATAAAAGAAAACGGTGAATTTGATAAGCTCGTAGCCAAATATTTTGAGGGAGAGGGAGAAAAAACGGGATACGTGGTTTCAACGTCCGATGTTGAAAATACCGACGAAAATTTTATAGTCGCAACGAACTGTCCATTTGAGCCGTTTGAATATATGGAAGAGGACGGAAAAATATACGGCTTAGATATTGAAATTGCAGCCGCTTATGCAAAGTCACGAGGTCTTGAACTCGTTATTATCAACGTTGGATTCAGTGACATCTTAACGCAGGTGGATTCCGGCTTTGCTGATATAGGTATGGCGGGAATTACCGAGAGCCCTGACAGGGCAGAGGTGTTCGATTTCACAACCCCGTACTACAATGCATCTCAAAAGCTCGTGGTCTTATCCTCAAATGCCGATTTTGATGACTGCGTAACTGCTGATGACGTGGAGGAAATCCTATCCTCGCTTGACGGTACAAAAATCGGTTACCAGAATGCAACAACTGCTTCTCTTTACGTCAACGGTGATGAGGAATGGGGATTTGACGGATTTGATAATCTTAGCGGAAAGGCGTATTCCAATGCACAAATTGCCATAAGTGATTTGATAAACGGGAACATTTACGCAGTAATCCTTGACGAAGCGCCCGCAAACGGAATTGTTGCCGCTATGAACGGAGAGCACGGCTCAACCTGGGGAGCAAAATTCAAAAACTTCTTTGAAACCATTTCAAATGAGTACTATTTGCGCATATTCTTTTTGGGACTTTTTAATACCGTGCAGGTAGCTGTTGTCGGACTTATTATCGGTATTCTGATAGGTACGCTGATAGCGATTATCAAGGTTGCGCCCAAGTACAAGCTGATATATAAGGTGCTTGATAAGATATGCAGCTTCTATACCCTCATTTTCCGAGGAACACCGATTGTTGCCCAGCTTCTTATTGCATATTACGTAATTCTGCCTTCGCTGAACATCAAAACCGAGGCATTGACTATCGGTATGATCGTATTCGGAATGAACAGCGGAGCATACGTCAGCGAGATTATGAGGGGCGGTCTTAATTCGGTGGATAAGGGACAGATGGAGGCAGGACGTGCGCTCGGTATGACGTATTCCTCAACAATGATAAAAATTGTAGTTCCTCAGGCGATAAAGAATATTCTTCCAACGCTTGGAAACGAGTTTATATCTCTTATCAAAGAAACCTCGGTTCTCAGCTTTATCGCAGTATATGATCTTTATAAAGCGCTGTTTGACGTTGGTATGGTCAAGTATGACAGTATGGTTCCTTATCTTATGATGGGAGTTATATATATCGTCCTTGTTCTTATTATAAGTCTTGGAATAAAGCTTATAGAAAGGAGATTTGCAAAAAGTGATAGAAATTAAGAATTTAAGAAAGAGCTTTGACGGCAAAGAGATTCTTACGGGAATTACTGCAACTATCCACGAGGGCGAGCAGGTAGCGATCATTGGGCCATCCGGCTCGGGCAAATCGACCTTTATTCGTTGCATAAACTGCCTTGAAGATCCCGATGACGGAATTATTATGTTTGAGGGCGAGAATATAGCAGATATTAAGGCGGATATAAACGTTCACCGTCAAAAAATGGGAATGGTTTTTCAGAACTTCAATCTTTTCAATAATAAAACCGTTCTTGAAAATATCACACTTGCGCCTGTTCAGATTCACGGAAAGAAAATGAAAAAGGAAGGAATGAGCAAAAAGGAAATTATTGCTCATTTTAACGCAAAGGCGATGGAGCTTCTTAAACGAATAGGGCTTGAAGATAAAGCCAACGTTTATCCATCAACGTTATCGGGCGGACAAAAGCAAAGAATAGCCATTATCCGTGCGCTCGCTATGGAGCCGAAGGTGATTTTGTTCGACGAGCCGACCTCGGCACTCGATCCCGAAATGGTGGGCGAGGTGCTTGATCTTATGCGTGACCTTGCAAAAGAAAAGATGACGATGGTCATCGTCACGCACGAAATGGGCTTTGCGCGTGAGGTCGCAAGCAGAGTGATCTTTATGAATGACGGAAATATCGCAGCGGACGGCACACCAAACGATATTTTCAACAATCCGACGCATCCCCGTCTTAAAGAATTTTTAAGTAAAATTCTCTAAGGCGAAAAATAAATTGAATTAATGTTTTACAAGAAGGGAGATTTTTCTCCCTTTTTGTGTTTTTATCATCAAAATTCATAAAACCCCTTGATTTTATATTCAAATTAATTTATAATGTACTATGTATAGATATGTTTACTTGAAACGAGGTAAAACAATGGATAGAATTTCAAAAGAGAATTATTATCTTGATATAGCGCAAACCGTTGCCGAAAGAAGCACTTGTATGCGCAAAAAATACGGAGCAATTATAGTAAAGAACGACGTTATTATTTCAACGGGATATAACGGTTCGCCCAGAGGCAGAAAGAATTGTAACGAGCTTCAATTCTGTATGAGAGAAAAGCTGCAAATTCCCCGCGGAGAAAGATATGAGCTTTGTCGCTCCGTTCACGCAGAGGCAAACGCAATTATTGCAGCGCCCCGTGATCAGATGCTTGGAGCAACCTTGTATATGGCTTGTGTTGATCCCGCAAATGACAGCATCATTCCTCACACAACGTCCTGTATGATGTGCAAAAAGCAGGTTATAAACGCAGGAATTGCTTACGTGATAGTTCGTGACGATAAGGATAGCTTCCGTGTTATTGACGTTAACGAATGGATAGAAAATGACGATTCCTTGACGGGAAGCTTCGGTTATTGATAATGAGGGAAGTAGTTTTTGCTGAGCGTGAGCATATTCCGCTTATTGCCGATCTTGAAGCTAAGACCTTTGCAAATCCGAGCAGTGAAAGTACCCTGCATCATTTGCTCGATACGGACGGTGCAAAACTCGTAATTTGCATTGAGGACGGAAAGCTGTTAAGCTATTGCAGTGCTGTTTTCGTGCTTGACGAGGTGCAGATACTGAACGTTGCCACCGCCCCCGAGTATAAGAACCGGGGATTTGCCAAAGAGGTAATCGGTTGTCTTATAAACGAATCAAAGAAAAGTGGTATGCTCTCCATCTCGCTTGAAGTCAGAGTCAGCAACGTACCCGCAATATCCCTGTATAATGGCTTTGGTTTTTTCGTTGCGGGAACAAGAAAGGATTTTTATGTAAATCCGAGGGAAAATGCTTTTGTAATGATTAAAAATTTAGATTAGGAAGTTATTTATGTATATTTTAGGAATGGAAAGCTCATGTGACGAAACATCTGCTTCCGTAGTCGAAATAATAGATGAAAAGCCCTATATCCGTTCGAATATAGTGGCATCGCAAATAGATATTCACCGTCTCTACGGTGGGGTAGTGCCCGAGATTGCAAGCAGAGCGCATATTGAAGCGGTCTCACGCATAACTCACGAGGCACTTGATACAGCCGGCATAACACTCAATCAGCTTGGTGCAGTTGCGGTTACCTCATCTCCGGGACTTATCGGTGCGCTTTTGGTCGGTGTTAATTTTGCAAAGAGTCTTGCTTTTGCAAACAGTATTCCGCTTGTTCCCGTTGATCATATCAAAGGGCACGTTGCAGCGGCGTATTTTGCAGAGCCCGATTTGAAGCCGCCCTTTCTGGCGCTTGTCGTTTCGGGAGGTCACACCTCAATTTATCATATCCGTGATTATGCCGATTTTGATGAGCTTGGAACTACACGTGATGATGCCGCAGGTGAGGCGTTTGACAAAATTGCAAGAGTAATGGGAATGCCGTATCCGGGCGGCGCTGCTCTTGATAAGCTCGCTTATGAGGGTGACCCAAAGGCGATTAAATTTCCCTCACCCGCACTTGCAGGAGATAATCTGGATTTTTCGTTCAGCGGTCTTAAAACCTCGGCATTGAATTATATCAACAGCAATACTCAAAAGGGTATAGAGATAAGTTACGCAGACGTGGCTGCATCATATACCGATTGCGTGGTTAAGGCGATATGTAAAAAGGTTGAAGATGCACTTGATAAAAGCGGAGCCACCACCCTCGCAATTTCAGGCGGAGTAGCTGCAAATTCGCATTTGCGCTCGGCTTTGTCAGTGCTTTGTGATAAAAAGGAAATAAAATTTGCAATGCCCGACAGATCCTTGTGCGGAGACAACGGAGCAATGATTGCACTTGCCGGGTATTACGAATATAAAAAAGGCAATTTGGCAAATACTTATCTCAATGCAAGCGCATATTCGCCGCTTGATTAGTTTTCGACAGTAAAAGACAAGTTTTCCACATTTATCCTGTGGAAAACTTTGTGGAAACTGTGGAAAACTCGATTTATCGGGCTTTTTTATACTCGAAGATTGTGCAAAACCAGACTATTAATATTGTTAATTATAAAGGGGTATTTATGAAGGAAAAGAACATTTTGAACAACGAAGAACCTATCAGCTTTTCAAAAGAGAACGTATCGGCGGCAGTTATTAAAAGACTTCCGAGATATTTCAGATATTTGAGAATCCTTATCAGAGAGGGAAAAACGAGAATAAGCTCTGCAGAGCTTTCAAGAAGAATGAATATTACTGCTTCTCAGATTCGCCAGGACCTTAACTGCTTTGGCGGCTTCGGTCAGCAGGGATACGGCTACAACGTTAATTATCTCTATGCAAGAATTTGCGAATTGCTCGGTGTCGGAGAGGGCTATCAGGCGGTAATTATAGGTGGCGGTAATATCGGACGTGCTCTTGCAAACAATGATATGTTTGAAAAGCGAGGCGTTGATATCGTTGCTATTTTTGACAATGATGAAGCTCTTGTAGGAAACAAGGTGAACGAGATTCCGATTCTCCATATTGACGAATTTGAAAAATATACTGCAACTCATACGGTTGATATTGCTGTTCTCACACTCCCCAAGGCACACGCACTTGAAATGGCTGAAAGAATAGCAGAAACCGATATTGCGGGAATCTGGAATTTTACAGGTCAGGAGCTTGACGCAGTTGAAGGGGATATCGTGGTTGAAAACGTGCATCTCGGTGACTCGTTGATGACACTCAATTACCGTATTGCAAATAAAGATAATTGATAGCGGACGATTATGAAAAAGACTGAAAAAATACATATTAATATAAATTACGGAACGGGTGTTTCGGTTCTGCCTGAGTCCGTTATTGAATACGTTGATAAAGCGAAGAAATTTGATATCAAAGTGCTTCTTTTACTTGCTTCATCCGAAAAATACAGAACGGGTAAATACGAACAGGCAATATCAAAAGAGCTTGGCTGTGAACTGTCCGACGTTGAAAATTCACTCTCGTTCTGGAACGGTACGGGGCTTATTTCTCTTGGTGAAGATGCAAAAAAAGAAAAGCCCGTTCAAAAGAATGAAAAAGAGTCAGCAAGCATTCCCAAGCGTGCCAAGGTCAGTGAGCTTCCTCAGTACACAAGTGCAGAGCTTAATGCCTTGCTTCAAAAGCATAATAACGTTGTTGGGCTTATTGACGAATGTCAGAACGTTCTCGGCAAGATATTTACAGCAAGCGACATAAAGGTACTTATGGGCTTTGTAGATTATCTTGGACTTGATAACGATTATATTTTGGTTCTTATGCATTACGCAGCAAGAAACGATATGAAGTCGCTCAGATATATCGAAAAGATAGCTGTTTCTTGCATTGACGACGGATTCACTGATGCAAAGACGCTTCAGGAAGCACTCTACGCAAGAGAGGAAAAGGCGCAGATAGAAAGCAAAATCAAGGCTGTTTTCGGACTCGGCTCACGCAAGCTGACCTCAAAAGAGCAAAAGCAGGTTGACACTTGGGTTGCAACGTATAAATACGATCTTGACGTAATTGAAAAAGCATACGAGATTACGGTCGGCGCAACGAATAAACCCTCTATACATTATGCAAACGCAATACTTGAAAAGTGGTTTTCAGAGGGTGTTAAGAATATTGATGACGTAAATGCATTACTTGCAGCCCGAGAGGAGCAAAAGACGACCGATGGCTCGAGCTTTGATGTTGACGATTTCTTCTCAGCAGCACTTAAACGTTCATATTCAGAGGAGTAAATATGGGATATAACAGTTCAATATATAAAAAAATATATGATGAATATTCACAAAAGTATCTTATCGCGCGTGAACGTGCAGACAGAAAAGCTCACGAGCTTCACATATCAATTCCCGAGGTTGCGAAAATAGACAGAGAATTATCCCTTACGGGACTTGAAATATTTTCAGCATCATTTTCGGGTGGCGACAGCTCTGATAAGATTGCACGTATCAGAGAAAAAAATGAGGCCCTTCAAAAAAGAAGAGCCGAGCTTCTTGTATCCTGCGGTTATCCCGCAGACTATTCTGACGTAAAGTATGATTGCGAAAAGTGCGGAGATACGGGATTTGTGGATAATAAGATGTGCTCTTGTATGAAAGAGGCGCTTACACTTGCCGGAATTGAGAGCAGCGGATTCGGCACTCTTATAGAAGAACAGCGTTTTGACAATTTTTCACTTGATTACTATAAGAAAAATTCAAGTAATTACGAGATTATGCGCAAGAATTTTGAGTTTCTTCAAAATTATGCGCAGAGCTTTGATTCAAAGAGTTCGCAAAGCATTCTGATGATGGGCGGAACGGGACTTGGAAAGACCCATCTTTCAAGCGCAGTTGCACGTGAAGTAATTGAAAAGGGAAATGATGTTTTTTATACGGGCGCTATCGACCTTTTCTCTCAGTTTGAAATTCAAAGATTCAAGTCTTATAACAACGAACCAAACGAGCTTATAGAGAGATATTTTGAGTGTGATTTGCTCATAATCGACGACCTCGGAACTGAAATAATCAATCAATTTTCGGTTTCAACCCTCTATAATTTGCTCAATGACCGTTTAAGTCGCAGAAAGCCGACTATCGTCAGTACCAATCTTTCGCAAGATGATATAAAGAAAAAATACACTGACAGAATAATCAGCAGAATGTTTGGTGAATATAAGGTGCTGTTCTTCGTTGGAACTGACGTAAGAGCCCAGAAAATAATGAAAAAACAATAAAAAGCAATAAAAAAAGTGCCTTTTTTATGAAAGGCACTTTATTTGGCAAATGATTATTCAGCGTCAGCTATCGGATCGCATTGAAGACATTCGCACTCACAAGAATCATCTTCTTCAAGGAAGAAATCGTCATCTTCTTCATTGTAGCATTTTTCGAGATTCTTTACAAACAATTTGTAAACGATGAAGGCGATTGCTGCGAAAGCGGCAATAACTGCAAGTGTAATAACGATAATTTTGCCGTAGTTTGTCTTTTTATTTTCCATAGGGCTACCTCCAATCAAATATTTCTATTTACATTATACCACATTTTTCGAAAAATGCAATAAAAAATAAATAAAAAATATAAAAATTTTATGTAGAAAGAGTTTTTATGAAATATAGGGATATATTAAATAGACTTGCCCTCGTTTCCCCCGAAGAATACGAAACCGAGGCAAAAATACTTATTGAGCATTTTACAAAAAATAGAATATCCCATTATCTTCTGAACAGAGATGAGGAGATTGAATCCGATCAGCTTGAAAAAGCGCTTCAAGAAAGGGAAAGGCACGTTCCGTTGCAGTATATAATCGGTAAATGGGATTTTTACAGACAAACGTATCTTGTTAATGAAAACTGTCTGATTCCTCGCTCCGATACAGAAATATTGGTTGAAAAAGCGATTGAATTACTGCCCCACAATGCATATTTTGCAGATCTTTGTACGGGAAGCGGCTGTATAGCGGTGTCCATACTTGCAGAAAGAGAGGATACGTCAGCTGTAATGGTGGATAAATTCCCCAAAACCCTTGAAATTGCCTCTCAGAACGCATTTCTCAACGGGGTTGACAGTAGGGTTACCCCGCGTCTTTTCGACGTTCTGAACGAAGAAAATTCGCTTACGGGAGAAAAATTTGATGCCATCATATCAAATCCTCCGTATATTCGTCCGCAGATCATCAACACTCTTTCCGACGAAGTGAAGCACGAGCCCTATGATGCTCTTTACGGCGGAGAAGACGGCCTTATATTTTATAACAAGATTGTAAAGGATTATTCATCTTTTTTGAAAGATGAAGGATTTATGATTTTTGAAATCGGTTATGATCAAGCAAATGATTTGATTAGTATTGCAGATGAGAACGGCTTTAACTGTCAGATATTCAAGGACTACGGCGGAAACGACAGAGTGGCATATCTCAAAAGAAAATAGAAAATGGACGGAAAAACCGTCCATTTTTTATTTTTTAAGCATATTTATTTCATCTTCGCCAAGGTATCTCCACTTTCCGCTTTGAAGATTTCCAAGGGTGATGCTGCCGATTGCCGTGCGGACGAGCTTTGCCACCTTTAAGCCGACCTTATCACACATTTTTCTTATCTGACGGTTTCTGCCCTCATAAAGAGTCATTCTGAGTGTGGTGAATTTCTCGTTTTTAGAAATGAACTCAGTTTTAACGGGTAGCAAAACATAACCGTCTATTGTCATAGAGGAATTAAGTGCGCTTAATTGCTCGGTCGTGACCTTGCCAACAACGTCAACCTCATATATTTTTGGAATTTCGTGTCTTGGATGAGTCAGCTTGTTTGTCAATTCACCGTCATTTGTCATAAGAATAAGTCCTTGGGAATTAAGGTCAAGGCGTCCAACGGGATAAACACGCGTTCCGCATTTAACAATATCAGTCACGCATATTCTTCCTTTTTCGTCCTTGGCGCTTGTAACAACTCCGCAGGGCTTGTTCAAAAGAATGTAAACAAGCTTGTTTTCCTTTCTTGGCAGTATTCTTTTACCCCTGTATTCAACAATATCGTTTTCGGGGTCTATTTTATCTCCAAGCTCGGCACGAACACCGTTTATTTTTACCTTACCCGATTTGATTTCTTCCTCAGCAGCTCTGCGTGAAAGAACTCCGCAATCGGTAAAAAATTTTTGAAGTCTTATTTTTTCCATTTACTAAAAAATCCTTTTTATTAAATCTATCAACCATTCAAAAAGATTGAATTTGTGCTTTGTCCTCGCAATGCTTTCACGGGCATAGAGTGGGGCAGAGGCAATGATTTTGCCATCACAATAATATAATATTTCGCCAACAATCTCACCCTGTTTTACTTCTGCAAACGTAAATTGCGGAGCATTTACTTTTATTGAAATATCTCCGTGTACTTTGGGCATCATTACGGATAATGGCTCAGATGCTGCCGCTAAATCACCCTTTTCTCCGGAAATAACGGGAATTTTGAAGCTTATCGCATCAAAACGGACACACTCGTAGTATTCAAAGGCAAAATCATATAGCTTTGTGTGATCGTTCCAGTCATCAGGTGCATTCAAGGTTACAGCGATAAGTTGCAATCCGTCACGTTCAGCGCACGTCACAAGACATCTTCCGCTTTTCTTGGTAAACCCCGTTTTGCCGCCGATTACTCCTTTATGGGATTTTAATAAGCGGTTGTGGTTACTCAGTAAAAAAGATGTTCCGTCCTCTCTTGCAAATGCCTTTTGCTGACACGAGGTAATTCCAGCAAAAACCTCATTTTTCATAGCGTAAGCCATAATTTTTGCAAGCTCCTCGGCGGTTGTATAATGATTGTCGTCATATAAGCCGTGGGGATTTGTAAAATGAGTGTTATTGCATCCAAGACTTAATGCCTTTGCGTTCATCAGATTAACAAATTCTTCGACTGAGGGGCTAACCGTGTGTGCGATTGCGACCGCTGCATCATTGGCTGATGAGAGCATCAGCGCATATAATAGCATCTCAAAGGTAACGCTTTCGCCTTGTTTAAGGTAAACGGACGAACCCTCAACTCCCACTGCTTCTTTTGGAATCTTAATAACCGTATCAAGCGCAATACCGCTTTCAAGGGCAACAATGGCTGTCATAATTTTTGTGGTTGATGCCATCGGCATTCTTGAGCTTGAATTTTTTGAATAAAGCATTCTTCCGCTTTCCGCCTCGATAAGACAGGCAGATTTTGCAGAAACGTTTTTAAGAGTTGTGTTATTAGCCGAAGTATAAAGGGGAATTGTATATATTAAGAATACAAAAAGCAATAAAAAAGCTGTTGATTTCTTGAAAATGCCCATAAAAACTCACCTCGGAACAGTATATTGCCCGAGGCAGTTTTTTATTCTTGGTTTATTTTATATCTTCAACTATTACTTCTTTTGGAGCTTCTGTTTTGTTATCAAAGATATTCTTTATTTTCTGGATAATCTCGGGTGAACGGTCTAAAAGATCGCTGATTTGCTCAACGGGATCGGGAGTACCCTTGCCCTCAACGCTTATAAAATCGGTCTTTCCAAACTTGTCAACAACGAGGAATCCAATGGGGCTTATACTCATACCGCTTCCGCCACCGCCACCGAATTTGTTGGATTTTTTCGGTGTAGCGCCGCTGTCAAGACCGCCTGTTGCAAATCCCACGCTGATTTTTGAAATCGGGATTACGGTGGAACCGTTTGAAAGCTCTATTGCATTTCCAACCACGGTGTTGGAATCAAGCATTCCCTTGATATTTTCAAAGGAGGTTTTGAACATTGCATCAAATTTGTTTTCGTTAGCCATTTCATTTTTCCTTTCGGTTATTATTTTTAGAATTATCGTTCAATGAGAAGTATTTAATAAATGATTTCATAAACACTTTTATTATGCCGAGTATAGAGATACTTAGCAGAATATTCAGCTTAATATCAGATTTGTCCGACAAAAAATCAGGTTCAACCGATATTGAAGAGGATTTTAATTTTCGCAAATTGGTAATTTCGTCCATAATGTCAACGATACAGGCAACGGCAGTTGATACAGTGCCGTAGAGAATGGCGGTTTTGGCGGCATCACCGGTTGCCACTTTAATATCAATTTTTGTCAGCTTGACGTGAAGATGCTGCCTGAAAGTGTTGAAGAGCAGTGAAAGTATCTGACGAATTGATTCTAATTTGCTGAGAATTGAAGGGGATGAGGGCTCCTCTATTTCGTCCGTTTCTCCTTCATTTTGGGGCTTTGTGTCCATTTTTTGAATAAATTTGTTAAAATCTATTTTGCTGCTTGCACTCTCGGATAAAAGATCCGTTTTGAAAAACAGAAAACGCAAATGAACTTTAAGCTCGTCCTTATAAACGATTTTTATACTGATTCTTAAAGAGAGAATAAGGCAAATAAGCAGGGCTATGCCAAGAAGTATATATAATGCAACTATAACTGACCCTCCCTTCAAGTATTGTTCAAAATGTTATTCTTCTTCGATTAATTCCTCACCCGGAGCCATAATTTCCATTTGCTCGTCACTCGCACGCAAAAGCTCAATTTCGGGCAATTCATTTACTGATGAAATACCGAACACACGAAGAAACTTATCGGTGGTCGCATAGAGCATCGGTCTGCCGGGCGCATCAAGGCGACCGCAGTTTTCGATAAGGCCCTTGTCTATAAGACTGTTCATAGCATAGTTTGAGTCCACGCCGCGCACAAGGTCAACAAAGCTTCTTGTAACGGGTTGGTTGTAAGCAACTATTGCAAGAACCTCCATAGAGGAATTTGAAAGGTTACCGCCTCGTTTTATTCCAAGAGCTTCTTTGATAAGGGGCATATGTACCTCTTTTGTGCAGAACTGACAGGTTTCTGAGAACATAAGCACCATAATACCGTGCTCGTCATCATTATATTTTTCCGAAAGCTCGCTTACAAGTCTTTTGATTTCACTTGGAGTTAACCCAAGCACCTCAGCAAGCTTTTCATATCTCATAGGATAGCCGGCTGCAAACATAATTGCCTCAATGGCGGCGGTTGGATTTTTTATTTCTTTTATTTCAATATCCTTAATTTCTTCCATCATCTGTTTCCTCGCTCTCTGCATTTTCTTCTTCGGGAACGTAGTTTTCATTTAATGTGAACACTGTTGAAAGACTGTAGTTGTCCTCAGGCATATCAAGATCGTCCTCAACAAGTAATATACGTTTGGTCTTTACCAATTCAAGCACGCCGATGAAAATTGCTATCATATCGGGCAGTGAAACGCTGTCGCTGACAAAATCCTCAAGCGTTTGATAGCGATTGGTGGTAAGACGTGTCATAATTTGCAAAATCTTGTGCTCAACGGGGACAATCGGCTTTGCTATCATTGGAGTGAAGGCTGTTTTTTGCGCCTTGTCCATAGCGTCGTTGAAATCTGCTATTTTTCGCATAGCAAGATACAGCTTTTCAAGGTCCTGGTCGGCAACGAATGTTCTGTCAACGCTGATTTCGTCCGTGTCCTTGATCTGACGTCCTGAGAAAAGTGCATAAAGAGGATGCATCTTTGATGCCGCCTCCTTTGCTTGCTGATAGCGAAGAAGTGCATCAGTAAGTGTCTTTCTGGGATCCTCCTCGTCCTCTTTTTCACGGGGAAGCAAGAGCTTGCTCTTGATAAGCATAAGATCACTCGCCATAACGATAAACTCACTTGCAATATCCATATTCATCTCTTGCGCATCAGTGATGTACTGCATATATTGATCGCAGATAAGAGCAATCGGAATATCCTCAATATTAACTTTATTTTTATGTATGAGAGTCAACAAGAGGTCAAGAGGGCCTTCAAATTGATCAAGACGGTAAGTAATGCTTTCCATTTAGAAAAACTCCTGAAATAAAATTATAAGCTGAACTTCAATCTATGTAATAAATCGCTGAAAACCACTGTTAGAATATCCTCGGGCATACCGGTAATATTAAAGAAAAAGTTATTTATCGAACCTGTTAAGAAACCGAGTGGGAGCGAAACGATTCCCGTTGCCAAAAGAACTATGAATGCTATCATAATGTATTTTTCGTACTGCATAACCTTGAAATAGAGATTGGTGGGTAAAAATACGTATGCGATTCTTGAACCGTCAAGCGGAGGCAGGGGAATAAGATTAAAGAACATTAGGTTCAAATTGAGTGAAATACCAAGATAAAACATTACGGCAAGTAATGAAAGGATTGTGAATGACGCATTATCTCTTAAAGATTCGTCAAGCCAATATCCGTTCGGAGCCAAAATGTACAAGCTATCCATCATTGAGCTTAGTGGAATAAGCACAAGTCTTAAAAGGATTGTAAAAATAATTGCAAGACAAAGATTTGAAAGCGGGCCTGCGGCTGCACTTATTGCCATACCTTTTCTTGGATTTTTGAAATTTCTTGTGTTGATCGGTACGGGATTTGCCCAACCGACGTTGAAGAAAAGCATACAAATAAATCCAAACAAATTTATATGCTTTAAGGGGTTGAGTGTTAATCTGCCAAGATTCTTTGCAGTTGGATCTCCGAGCTTATTTGCCACGAATCCGTGAGATGCCTCGTGTACCGAGAGCGAGAGCAAAATTGCGGGGAGTGCAAGTATCATCAAGGGCAAATCATTAAAAAAATCTGACATAATAACCTCCTATCAGAGATTTGTGTACTTAAAAATTTCCTTTAACAGCTCAGTTTTACCTTCGCCTGTATGTGATGAAAAAGGAATAATCATTGTGCCTTCGGCAAGAAGCTCGTCATTGGCGATTATTTCAAGCTGCTTGTTTCTGTCGGTCTTATTGAGCTTGTCAACCTTTGTTGCTACAATGATATAGGGAATTTCCATCTGATTTAGGAAATCTATCATCATTGCATCATCATTGGTGATGCCGACCTTGCAGTCCACAAGCTGAACGACGAGGGAGAGAAGGTCAATGTTTTTGTTTTGTGTGAAATAACCGTCGGTAAGTGATGACCATACCTGCTTGTTTTCGAACTGACGCTTTGCATATCCGTAACCGGGAAGGTCAACTAAAAACAGCTTTTTGTCAACGTCATAAAAATTTATGGTAATGGTTTTACCGGGCATAGATGAAACACGGGCAAGTGATTTTCTGCCGAGTATTGTATTTATCAGTGAGCTTTTTCCAACGTTTGAGCGCCCCGAAAAAGCTACCTGCTTCATAGGATCGGTGGGGAATTGCTTAGCAAGTCCCGCACTGATGCGAAGAGAAGTGTTCTGAATATTAACTGCCATTTGTGTCCTACTTTCTGAAAACAGTTGGATTTACAACTGTCGTTTCGTTTGCAATATTGGGCAACTTTTCCTCAATGATTGAAGAAATATCTTGCATAACCAATGCATTTTTCAATACGTCGTCAAGAGTTTTACAGGGAATAAACTGCAAATTCTCACGGGCTATGGGATCAATACCGTTAAGATCCTTCAAATTGTCAAAAGGAATAAGAACTGTTTTAACACCCGCAGTATATGCCGCCATAGTCTTTTCTTTAAGACCGCCTATGGCAAGCACCTTGCCTCGAAGAGTGATCTCACCCGTCATAGCAATATCACGTCTTACGGGAATGCCCGTAAGCTCACTGACAAGAGCCGTTACCATAGTTACCCCTGCAGAGGGGCCGTCTTTGGGTACTGCACCCTCGGGTGCGTGGATATGTATATCCCTTGTTTTATAAAAATCTGTGGGAATATCATATTTTTTGGCTATTGAACGAACGTAGCTGATAGCAATTTGTGCGCTCTCCTTCATAACGTCGCCAAGTGAGCCGGTAAGCTCGATTTTGCCGCTTCCTTCAAGCGCTGAAACCTCGATTTTGAGCATATCACCGCCAAGCTCTGTATAAGCAAGACCGTTTACCGTTCCGATTTCATTTGTATCTTCGATCTTTTCGGGGAGATATTTTCTTTCTCCAAGATATTTTGAAATATTTTCTGCCTTGATTGATACGGATTTAACACCGCTTGAAACTATCTCGTGTGCGGCTTTCCTGCAAAGGGAAGCAATTGTTCTTTCAAGATTTCTGACACCTGCTTCACGTGTGTAATAGTCTATCATTTCTTCAATAGCAGAATCGGAAATTCTGAGCGTTCTTTTGTTGAGTCCGTGGCGCTTTAACTGTTTGCCGATAAGATGATTTTTGGCAATACTCATTTTTTCACGCTTTGTGTAGATCTTTATCTCAATAATCTCCATACGGTCGATAAGCGGGCGGGGAATTGTATCAAGCGTATTTGCGGTTGCAATAAAGAAGCAGTTTGAAAGATCGAAGGGAAGCTCAACAAAGTGATCTCTGAATGCCTTGTTCTGTTCGCCGTCAAGTACCTCTAAAAGAGCGCTTGTGGGGTCTCCGTGAGCATCTCTTGTCAGCTTATCTATCTCATCAAGCAAAACGAGAGGATTGTTGACCTTTGCCTGAATAAGGGCATTGATTATTCTGCCGGGCATAGCGCCAACGTAAGTTTTTCTGTGACCTCTGATATCGGCTTCATCTCTGACACCGCCAAGAGAAACACGAACGTATTTGCGTTTCATTGCATTAGCAATCGATGAAGCTATTGAAGTTTTACCGACACCGGGGGGGCCAACAAGACATACTATCTGATTTTTGAGATCGGGATTAAGCTCCTTAACCGCAAGAAATTCAAGAATTCTTTTCTTAACGTCTTCAAGACCGTCGTGATCACGTTCAAGAATCTTTGAAGCAGCTGCTATATCCGTTCTGTCCTTGGTGGAATTGTTCCACGGTATGTCAAGAACAGTGTCAAAATATGTTCTCATAACCGAAAGCTCAGCGGAGCCGAAGGGAAGACGAGCCATTCTTTCTGCATCCTTCAAGAGCTTTGCCTCAATTTCCTCGGGAAAGTGCATTTCGGCAATTCTATCAAAATACTCGTCGCTCTCGCCCGTTTCACCAAGCTCATCTTTGATAACACGGAGCTGTTCACGAAGATAATACTCCTTTTGGTTCCTGTTGAGTCGTGCACGTACTTCCTTGTGTATGGAGCTTTCACATTCCAAAAGGGAGGTTTCTTCTTCAATAATCGATACCAGCTTTTCAAGACGCTCAATGGGATCATAGCAAGAGAGTATCTCCTGCTTATCTGTGTGCCTTACAAGTATATTTGATGCAATAAAGTCGGCAAGAGCCCCGGGGTGCTTGATGGTTTTTATTGTAGCTATAACTTCCTTTGAGGATGCAGGCAAAAACGTGGACATTTTTTCAATAGCCACAAGAGTTTCACGGGTGAGCGCTTCAACCTTTAATTGATCGCAGTCCTCAATGGTGAGCGTTTTACAAATAACCTCAGCCACTCTGTAATTTGCAAAATCTTTATATTCTTCGACCGTACCGCGAGAAAAGCCCTCTGCAATTACACGGAGCTTTCCCTCCGGAGTCTTGATTGATTGCTTTATTTTTGCAACCGTACCGATATTAAAGATTTTGGAAAAATCAATGGGTTCGTTGGAAATTTTCTTTTTTGAAACAATGAAAATAAAAGAATTTGTTGCGTTTGCCGCTTCAATGGCAGCGATATTCGCCTTGTCCAAAAGTTCAAAATTCACGGTTATGGCGGGGAAAGCCACAGTTCCGTTCAGAACGACAAGGGGTAAAGTTAATTTTTCAAGTTTTTCTATATAATGAGCCATATAGCCCTCCGTTTTCTAAAAAAGTGTATAATAAACCTAATTATAATCATTATATCATAAAAACAATTATTTTTCCACCCTTTTTCAAAAAATAATCCTTCAATTTTAGTTGATTATTATATATTTGTATAATATATACAAATTATTATTAAGTTTGCAAAAATACTTGATTTATTTGCTAAAATG
>JAZURO010000241.1:0-11898 GCA_045606265.1 Eubacteriales bacterium | reverse complement strand
ATCGTCATCAAGACACTCTTGATGTTGTACTTATTCGACATCTCGTGATAGACATTATCTTCGTAGAAACACTTTTGATTGATGTCAGCCTGTCGAACGTTGCGAGAGCACACCGCGAAGTCGTATTTTCTTTTCTTTTCTTTTCTTAGACCGAAGCTCGTTGATGTACCGTCAAGCTTCTCGGTAACAACCATCGGCTTGTCCTTGAAAGTCTCAAGAACGAACGGCATATTCTGCAAACGAGTTTCGTCAGTCTTCACGATCCAATCGGGGAAGCCTTTCGCTTTCTTCTTAGGGATGAAGAACTTGAACATAAGCTTTCTGAACCAAGTATATTTCATCATATACCTGATAAGCTTGTTGTTATATAGTTTTTTATGTTGCTGTTTGAAACGAGTCATCTGGTCTACGGGTTTAGCCTTCGGTACATCGTCCTCAATCTGGGTGATTTTCAAAACCGAAGTAACGTCGTCGCCAATGTTGTAGTCCGGGAAGGGAAGAATACCCATCGGGAAAACAATTCCCTGAGAAATCACGCCCTTCATCTTCATTGTCTTAATCTTGTAATGCTTCTTTTCGAGGAAAGCAAAGTCGGGATTATCCTTGTCTACAATACTGTCGATTTCTATGTAAACGCACGGCTCGCCTACTTGGAACTCGTCCTTTTTGGCGATACACTGCCATCCGAGGACACCGACAAGCTCGATCCTGTCGGCACCCTCAATAGGCTTCTTCCAGACGATTTGTTCAACATGAGCTAAAGCTCTTGCCATAACCAAATCTCCTTTATGTTTTTTATGTGGTGGGAACTACGATGGTTGCGGAACTGTCCGTCATAACATTGGGAAGCTCGCCGTCCCACTTAGCGAGATACTCCATATACTTGAGGTAATCGGTGATGACTGCAATCTCTTCAGCCGTCTTACCCTCGAAGTCGATTACGTACTCGATAGAAGTGGTACCGTCTTCGTTGGTAATGGTGGTTTCGTTGATTGTAAAGCCGAGAGTTCTTGCAATCTCGATAGACTTAAGCTGAATAGCCTGAGCTTCGGCACGAGCAACCTCAACCTGTGCCTCGCGGTCAGCCTGTGCCGCAATCAGCTTGGCTTCCGCCTGCGCCTTTGCGATTTCAATCTGAGCCTGCGCTTCCTTGAGTTTAGCCTGAGCTTCACCCTCTGCCTTCTGTACGGCTGCCTTAGCCTCTGCCTCGGCGGCAGCGATCTTTGCAGCATTTTCATATTCCGCACGGAGCTGGTTCTGCTCGGCAATCATCTTATCTTCGACAGCGGTTTCAAATGCGTCGGAGAAATCAATGTTGGTTAATACTACGGTTGCAATTGTGACGTGGTAATTATCTGCAATTGCGTTCTTGATTGCTTCCTCAACTCTTGGCGACATCGAAGCTCTGTCTGAGATGATGTCCATAGCCTTGTAAGAGGAAAGAACAGACTTGGTCTTCTCAATTGCAATAGACTGAATTCTGCTCTGAAGAATTGCGAGAGAACCGTACTGTTTTGCGATGTCGATAACCTTATCACTCATAATCTGATACTGCAACGTCATTGCAATATCCATTGTCTGGGCATCACTTGAATATGCCGCTGTGGTAATCTCCACGTTCTGCACCTTTGCGTCGTAACGGTCGTAGGTGTTTAACATCCAGAAGTCAAAATATGTACCTGCTGTGCGTGTTTCTTTCGCCTCACCTAAGTGTTTAACGACTGCCACCTCTCCGGTGTCTACTGTTCTGAAGCTGAACGGCACGGTGATGAAGAGGAGCGCCATAACAACGGCGACTACAACACCAACAACCGTAAGCTTCGTGTTGTCATTCTCGCTGTGCTGATACACTGCGAAGATGATTCCTCCGATGCAAAGTGCTGCAAAGAGGATTCCCAAAATAATTGCGATTGCCATAATAGTTCCTTTCTTTTTATGTAATTATATATATAATCTCTTTCCCTTCGGCTAAAACTGCCTAAGTTTAAGAGTTGTTTTTGGAGATTTAATGCTTTTTGAAAACGACGGACTGTCCCGCTTTGATTTTCCAACACTGCAAACAGGTTGTGCAATCGCCAGAACATTCGACCGCATCGGTCGGTATGATTCCCGTCTTTTCCTCATCCTTAAATCTGACGTATGCCACAGGAAGCCTGTAAGGATTGTCAATCTTGAAGTCGGCACCCCAAGCGCTGAACACAATATTGAGGTTCTGCGGAAGAGCTCCGTGGTCTTTTATGTATTCGTTCACAATCTCAAACTTCTTGGTGAAAGCCAAGAAGGAGGTGAGAGGTAGTTGCTCCGCCACCTTAACCATATATTCGAAGTATTGCTTGTCCACAATATCTCCGGCGGCGTGCCATCGGAAGTAGGCATATGACACCATTCCGTTGTTAATTGCAAGCTTGATTTCCTCAAAGTATTTCTCGGGGTTGGATTTGTAGTACTCGTAGTTTTGTTCCATCGACTTGCGAACATTCGCAAATCTGAAATTGCCTCTCATAGCGTAACATTCTTTTACGCAAGGGCAGTTTTCTCTGCAAGTCACAACCGGTACGAGATTGACCGAGGGAATTAACCCGAGCTTGCTGTTCGTGGTTGATATTCTTACTGGCAATTTATGACCTCCTTTGGACATATTTTTAGTCCAAAGAGAGGTTTTATTTAATTGTCAGCCCTCTTTGGACTGTAGTTGGTTAGATGCCAAGCTTTTTCTTGGCGTCTTCGATTTTGTGAATATATTCGTCCCGTTTTCTTCTTAACTCGATCAAGATTTCTTCTCTTCGATGTATGGCTTGAAGGGTGTCAATAAGTTGTTTACAGCTTACGACGTGGAACGAGCTGCTTATAACGTGCAAAGCAAATTCGCTATCAAGATAACTACCGAAATGAAGTTTTTGGGGGGTAATCTGACTGTTAGCATATAAAAAATCTATAACGGGTTTTACGTCGATTCGTTCTTGAGCATCGATTTCCGAAGCAATCTTCTCGACCTCTTCTTTCCACGCCCGAATTTCAGCTATAAGATTACACTCTTTATTATCATTCGAATAGGCTGGACACGGAACCGCATTCTTATCAAGCTTGAACTTTGTTGGTTTCTTGTCTGCGGTATGAATGCATCGTTTGCATCTGCTTGTCAACCCGCGGTTTTTACATTCGTCACAAGAATATGTCTTCATACCTGCGACCTCCGATTAGGCTTCGTGGCGAAGTAGATGATTGGCAACATACTCACGATCCTGTGTAAAGATCGGGGGTTCAGCATCTACTATCCACTTGCCCTCTTCATTTTTATAGCAACATACGCCACGCTTGAAAGCGGTAGGCATATCGTTGAAATTGATTTGTTTTTGCTCCATAAGCATATCCTGAATGGCGTTACAGGATTTGCCGTTCAATTCTTTGTGAGAGAAATTACACTGCCCAAGCATCTGTATTGCGTTTCTCGTCGCATCCTGCTGACGCCAAATGAAGCAGTTGACTACCTCATCTTCGGGAATATTGAAGCAACGTGAGTCGAAAAGCGCGATCCCAACTTTAGAAAAGTAGGTTTTGAAAAGCTTTTCGAAGCGCTCAACTGTGGTTTTTGTAACCCCAACCTCGCAAGTATAGTAGTTATATTGTCGGTTCACTTCTTCGACAAACAACTTGTTGAACGCCATAGTTGCCATACTCGCTGAAACACTACACATTTTCTGCACCGCGTTGTCAAACCAAGCATCGGTCGTAAGTGTGTCGTAATCCGTTAGCAGAAGTGTAATCTCATCTGACTGTGTATAGCCGAATTTACATCCCTGTATGTTCTCACAAAGGAAACGCAAGGTTTCATTCATCGTTTTGTGGAACACTTCGTCATAAGGCTTATCGAAGCCTCGGGTAAATGTATGGAATGCCTTACCGTCGAGGCGGATGATAACAGGCATCCTGCGAACCAAGTAAGTTTTTGCTCGGTTCTCGTAGTTTTCTTTCATTCTGTCGCCGAGAGAATCTTTGCGATTACTCATTTATTCTTCCTCCTTCGGTCTGCACCTACTTGGATAAACCGCCATATATTTCAAAAGCGTATTTTCATCGGTTCGCTTGTTGGTATTTAACCACTCCAAGACTGGCTTAGTATTCTTCTGCCAGAAGTCAAAGTCAGCATCTGCCTCTTTCTGACTGCGAGTTGTGTACCAACCAGTAGAGAAGTATTCTTTCGCCATATCCTCATCGGTTATGAATGTGATACCGACCGGAAGATAGCGAGGAAGGATGAGCGACTCAAATCCGCAGTCTTCCTCTGTAATCCACTCATATTTTGTGGACTTTGTGTACCTACCCTTATTGTTAAAGTAACAATTGAGATTATAGTATGCGGAATGATCGCCCGAATTTATGAAGGTGTGAGTGATTTGCAGCATTTGCTCATAATAATCAAAATACTGCATCGGGAAAGTTCCCTTATCCCAAGTTCTCAGGTATTGCCTGAAATCGTGTATCCATTCGCCGAACATTCTGAAGCGCTGTTGTTCAAAATCGGACAGTTCGTTGCATCTCCATATCAAGTCAGCCCATATTTCGGTTAACTGATATAAGAGATATTTGTAATCGCCTATATACTTTACTTCAAACGATGTGCGGAAAGGATGGTTTTTAAGTTCATCGTGGCATTTGCTGAGCCTCGATAGAATGTCTTGTTTCGTATAACTCATACCGTCCTCCGCAATTTATTCCTTCATAGTATAGGGCATAGCTCTTTTGTGAGCACTCATTGCGTGAAGGATCCTGATAGCATCGTTGCATTCAACTTCTCCCTTGACAACTCTGTCAAGATATTCGTAAGTGAAGCCGAAGTTATCTTCGTCGCTTTTTCCTGTAAGACCGTCGGCGGGCTTTTTGACGATATATTTCTCGTCCAGATTGAACTCTTTAGCCAAGATTAAGCCGACTCCTATTACTTCACCACAGGTAAGATGATAAATAGGATTAAGATCATACGCACTGTCTCCGTGCTTGGTAGTCCATCCGATAAACGCCTCGCTTGCATTGCCCGTGCCAATTACCCTGTAGCCTAAGCTCTGAGCAATGGCGTAAAGGACGGTCATTCTGATGCGTGGCGGTATGTTTGTGATTGCCTTCTGGCTCACATTTGTAAAAGGAACAGAGGAGTTGACAGTGTGGATCAGTTGACCTGTGATAGTACCGATGTTAACCAATGCGCTCTGAATTTTTAATGTGTTGCAGATAGCAAGGGAATCATCAAGATCGACCTGCCCACCGTCGGGCATCATAACACCAACAACGTTATCTCCCCAAACCTTTTTGGCAAGCATCGCAACGACGGTACTGTCTTTGCCACCACTGATGCCTACCACGACACCTTTGCAGTTGGTGGCATTCTTGTAATCCTCAAGCCAACTGAGGATTTTTGTAAGTTTTTCTTTCATAAAAGCTCCTTGTATTTAATACAGTATCCTCCAGTATTCAGAACGTTTGCGATATCCATTCCCTTTTTGAGGAAGGTCAGCAGAACGTCTGACTCTACGGTTGGATTGCTTTTTTAAGTATTTTTGTGCGTCGGAGTTCTTCGGATACTTAATGTATTTGCCTGTGGGTTGCCACACTCCGTCAACCTCATCCCAGTCGATGTAACCAGCGTGAGGAATATAACCGCACTTTGTTATGATTTTGCGAAGGCGATTGTCCTTCTTGTTTTTCATCCTTCGCCTATAAGCTCGATTTCTCATATGGTGCCTCCGTACATTCCGAACAATAGATTACATTGTTCGGTATCATTCGGGGTATTGTTCGGAACATTATTCCGTTAAACGTTTAGTTCCCAAACCTCAACGTCCCAGCCGTCTTCAGAAAATGCTTCTTCGATAAGCTCTTTGACAACACTCCAGTCACCGCCGGCAAGCCCACATCCAATCTTAGCAGGGAAGCCAATCTTGTATATAGACTTGATATGGCAGAAGCTTTTAATCATTGCAAGGCAACTCTTAAACGCTTCGTAGTTGGTGTGCTGAATACCGCGCGGAAGATATTCTCTCTGCGAGTACATATTGATGACGAAACGCAGAGAGCCATTTTCTGTTTCCACAGGAACGACATCGATTTCGCCGAGCTTAGCCTCGCCTTTCTCGAACCGTTCTCTGAGTGCTTTGTAAGAGTCGGGATAAAGGGCTCGAATTGTCTTTGCAATACCCGAGCCCATAGCTCCCATACAATTGGTTTGATGGCAGATCACATTGCAGGAACTTTTAATTAAGTCGCCTTGGTGATATGTGACCATCAGAACTTACCTCCGTGGAGTCTGTTGCGGATTTCCTTGAGGGAATACTCCTTCTCCATCTGACCGTCGCAGAACACAAACTCCATAAGGTTGTTCTCGTCCTCAACGGTTTCGAGGTAGGTATGCATATCTTCTGCCACAAGCTCACCCTCGTGCTCCTTGACGATTACACAACCCTTATGGGACTTCTTGAAGGAAGACTCCTTGGGGTTCTTGAAAATCGGAATGGGAGCGCCGTTCTCGTCCTCGGCATAAGTTGCCTTGATTGCGATACCAAAAGTATCTCTCGTGTAAGGGCTGAACGCGGGAATTGCGGAGTGTTCTTCGAAGTTTTCAAGGCACTGCATAGAGAAGCTTCCGACGCCAAGAGAACGTTGCTTGCAGCGAAGCCGTTCTCTGTGAGGATGGAATAGACTGCTTCTGCTCTCTGGGGAGTGATGCTATCACCGTAGATTGCCTTGATGTGAGGATCAAGAACCTTGTAGCCCTTCGAGTTTACGGTTCCGCCGAAGATGTTCCAAAGGTGGAACACAGTCTGCGTTACAACCTCTACGGGATCACCGGAGTCACCTCTTACGAGAAGGCATCCGTTGTGGTTCATAATCTCATCCTTGCACTGAGGAAGAAGATTGTCTACGAGATTCCAGTAATCGTAGCTGTCGCTAACCATACTGAAAGAAGTGTTGGGATAAATTTCGGTGAGTAAACGCTTAATCATCGTGATTTCATCGCCGTCAACCGCGAAGTTGCTACACATTACGGAGTGTTCGGTGGAAACTGCACCGAAGCCAACCTCTTCCTTGGAGCAATCGCAATCATAATATCTTTCGAGATAGTCGATTGCGGGAACGGTAGCGGTGTTCACGAAGGAGAGAAGCCACGCAGCAGATGACTTGTATGCGCTTCTCTTGGACTCCTGACCTCTCATCGAGAAGTCGCCAAGAGCTTTTCTGCGGGGGATATTATCATCACAGCTCAAATCGTAGTACTTGTTTACGATCTGACGGTACATATATCCAACGTTTGCAGAAATCATAGCGTGCCACATCTCACAACTGATTACAGACTCAATCGCATTGGTGAGCCAAGCGAACTTGGGATGTGTGTTACTGATTTCAAACATAGGAACTCCCACGGGAACTCTTGTTCCTTCGGGAAGCGCCTTGATTTCGAGAGGGAGGTAGCCGAGCTCGTGAAGCTCTGCAATTCTTTCCTCTCCATAAAGTCCAGCACCGAGAGTGTTATCCATCAAGTGCTTGTACTCTGCCATAACCTCTTCCTTGGGGCGAGCGAAGAAGAACTCGTTGAAGTCCTCGATTAAGAACTCCTTGATGAACGACTGCAAGCCGAACATAATGATGTGGTTTTCTCCCACATTCTTGAGACGGCTCATACGAGGTGTGAAGTAGCTCACAACCTTTGTGACGTTCTTGGGATACTGGTTCCAGTGAACCTGCTTGTAGAAATCGCTCTCAAGCAAAGGGTTAATTCGGTACATTGACTTTACCTGTTCTGAAGCTCTTGAGAATTCGGACGTTTGGGTGTTGAACCGTACAAATACTGTCGGTCGTATATACCACATCTATCCAGTCAAGAACTTCGCCTTTCAAAATATTGTTTTCACAGTGAGAAACGTAAAGCATAATCTTTTCAACTCCGCGCTTCTTCAGTTCTTTTGCGGCGGCAACAAATGTACCACCGTAACTGCAAATGTCATCACGGATGATGACGTTCTTGGTTCCTTCAACAAAGTTAAGAAGCTCGTAACCGTCGATTCTTCCTTCTTCGTTGCGATGTTTATTTCCTATGATGGGGTTGATAACATCCTCTTGAGAGCCGTACTTCTTGGCTGCGCCGGCATCGGGATACATAACCGTATAAACATCTCCGTTATGTCTCGTGAGATCGATGTCGGGAATGAAGATAGAATGCATAGGAACAACTCTATCAAGGACTGCCATAGACACATCCGAGTGGGGATCCAACACGAACACCTTGCGGAAGTTCATAGCGTTGATCAGCTTCGCGAAATACTTCAGAGTGAAGAGCCTGTGGCTTACCTCGCGGTCTTGTCTTGCGTGAGGAATGTACGGCATAGCCAAGTTCAGCGTAATGTCAGGGTATCTGTCCCTGATATAGCAAACAAGGCTCCAGAGGGTGAATAACTCTGCATCGTCATCGTAACACCAAGTGATAACGATAAGACTGCCTGCGGAATTGATCGGCGGCAGGGCACACTTTAAAGTGCCGTCGCCAAAGCAATCCTGTTCGATAACGTGGTCGTTTAGTTTAATCATTACACTACCTCGACCTGACAGCTACGCATTACTTCCAATGCCGCGAGATGCTTTTCCTCGGAAAGACCGGCACAAAGATTTGCGTGAACCTTGATGGAAAGAGCAGGGTAGAGCGCCTTCAAGAGAAGCACGTTGCTTACAACGCAGATGTCTGTGCAGGTTCCTACAACCTCAACCTCGTCGTAAGTGCCGAGATTCCAATCTCTGGGCATACCGAAGGTGGGCTTATCGAGATATCTGAAGTCCTGCTTTGCTTTAATAGCAGCTTCAATCTCGGGAACAACCTTCCATCCGTCGGTGTTTTTGATGCAATGCTCTACGGGAAGCTTAACACCCTCGGGAGATTTCAGATAATCTGCATCGTGAGTGTCTCTGGTTGCGATAATTGTGCCATCGAATGACTTAACTTTCTTTGCGATAGGCTTTACGATTGCTTCTGCGGCGGGATTTGCCAAAGCGCCAGTCACAAAGTCGTTTTGCATATCGATGACGATTAAAGCTTTCTTCATAAGTGTATCCTCCTATATTGATTTTTTTGGTCGGAGCAACGGGACTCGAACCCACAACATCTCGCTCCCAAAGCGAGAGCTCTACCATTGAACTATGCCCCGATTGGTACCCGTGGAGGGACTCGAACTCTCACTCTTACGAACCAGATCCTAAGTCTGGCGTGTCTACCAATTCCACCACACGGGCGTGGAGTGAGTAACGAGAATCGAACTCGCATCCCCTGCTTGGAAGGCAGGTGTCTTAGCCGTTAGACGATACCCACATAGGGAGCCTCGGTTACCAAGCGTTTGGTCAGCGAGGCAATATTTATGGTGTTCGCGAGAGGACTCGAACCTCCGACTCCCTGATTAAAAGTCAGGTGCTCTACCGGCTGAGCTACGCGAACATATCCAAGACACACTGCCATCCTTCCCAGACAATGACGTTGGGCGAGGATATAGCCTTGCGACGTCGCTTCTTACTACAGGCTACATCGTAAGAGCAACGGAGAATGTTTAATTCTCAATCATTCGACTTTGCCGACAGTCATCTGGTTCTTAAACCAGCAATCAGTGAGTTTTAGGAGCTCACGTCCCATAGCATTATACTTACTATCCTGTTAATTTAATTTGAAAGTTGCTGTGTGTGTCTTTCTTTGGCTGGGGTAGATGGATTCGAACCAACGAATGTAGGAGTCAAAGTCCTATGCCTTACCGCTTGGCGATACCCCAGTGTTGTGCTTATTCTCTTACCCTTTTATTTCACACGCACCTGCTTATCCACGGTAAAATACCTGATACGAGTTTCTCAAGGGTACAGGTGCATAGATTTTATGTGGGGCGATCTTTAACCTTTTCAGGACGCCGACCGCCGTAGCGCTTGGTACCAAAGATGGGACTTGAACCCACACGGTGTTGCCACCGCCAGATTTTGAGTCTGGTGCGTCTGCCAATTCCGCCACTCTGGCATATGGCGGAGAGTCAGGGACTCGAACCCTGAACACCTTTCGGTGACGGCAGTTTTCAAGACTGCTGCCTTACCATTAGGCTAACTCTCCGTAACAATGTTCACAAGCAAACAAGGTTAACAACTCTACTTACGCTCAACACCGTTGGTTGGTCTCCGTAGCCACACCTCGTCCACTCCTCAAGTCATTAAAGTTATTTACTTGCAAACGATTGCCGCGCCGCTTCAGTAACCTATACGCTCTTGCAGTTCGCTAACCGATGCACACCACCGGCTAAGTTACCAATTGCCCGCTAAGTATGTAATCTGCACTCTCGTAGTACCATATCCTCTCTGATGTGCTTACCCCGATCTAACGTGTCGGTAGAGGGCTTAACGTCATACAAATGCCTAATACGTTTTAGTACGGCTGGAAGATATATCATTTCACCGCCAGCAGAGAGTTGCTTTCTTCTCATCTGTATGAATGTTGCAAGGAGCCTTCAGCCATAGGAGCAGCTCCCGTGTTATTGTGCTCACGATATTGGCACCACGACTTTCGTCGCGTCATTGTCACCGCCTATATTCACATCTGCAACACTTTTGGAGCTGATGGTGGGACTCGAACCCACGACCGGTTGATTACAAATCAACTGCTCTACCAACTGAGCTACACCAGCATATATGTAATCCGCTGAACACCTTATTGGAACGCTTGCACCTTGCGAGGCTTCTATTGTTTTATTGCCGGTAGAATTTGAACCATTAACCGTAGCGGAAGGCTTCCTTTAACAACCCCTGCAAGGAAACTTTTTGAATGAGCAGGGCTGGTGGGACGTTAAGGAGTCGAACCTTAGACCTACCGGTTATGAGCCGGTGGCTCTAACCAACTGAGCTAACGTCCCGCATAGGCAGAGAGATTCGAACTCCCATCTTACAGTTTTGGAGACTGCCGTGTTACCGTTACACCATACCTACATTATTTGGATAAGACCGAGTTCTATCTCGCGACTGACGCATAACGTTATCACCTTGTCATACAAACTGCGTTTGCCACGAAGAGCGTTGTCGTCTTGAAGAAACGCCTTATAACTTATCTGGCGTAATTCTTCTTTCGTTGTTGCTTTCTTGATTGCCTCTTGATATTCTTTTAGCGTCATATCTATCCTCCTTTGGCGGAGAGTTGGGGCTGGTTCCTGCCATTTACCACTGCGCTATTCTCCTTAATATTGCCTGCAGTTGCTCAAAGGACTTCGTGGCACCCCTGATACTTTTCTTTCGCTTTCGCTATTTGACCTGCGGTTAGCATCGAACCCTAAAGAAGCTCCACATAAAACCGAAGTCAAACCGGAAATATGCTTCATCGCTCAATCTCTCCACTCGGTCAATTTTTATTTTACCGACGAGTCAGAACCGTCACTCGTCTCAAGAGAGATGCATCCTGTTTATAGGTGGGATGATGCTACCACCACTTCTGAAGGCTTCATCCTTTTCGTGTTTGCAACCACTACGCAGGCAAAATTACACGGTATTCTACATACCTTGCATAAAAGTACTTAGCCTTCTGTACTTTTGTATAACGAAATCGCATCCCTAAGATACGAAGTCTCAGCTCTTTCCACCCTTGGATGGATGAGCGTTGCGGGGAACATCCCTCACTTTATCGGCTGTTCATCTAACTCCATTTACCACTGCTGCTTTATCCGTACTCAACAATTGAAGACTGTCTGCGCTATTGTTGGCGTGTCGTCGTCAATCTTCACCACTCGCGTTTTCTCCAATAATAACTCGGTCTTTTACTTGTCTGCACCTCAGCGTCAGCCTCCACAAGGGCGTATATCTGAATGGCTTCGTGGCACCGATTTAGCCTTTAGGTCAGCCAACCGCACA
>JAZURO010000240.1:0-3518 GCA_045606265.1 Eubacteriales bacterium | reverse complement strand
TGTATTCTTTTTTATAATTCGTCATTAACATTCGAATTGCTATTTTATAATTGACTGTTTCCGCCAATTCAAAGGCAATGTCTACCACCCTTTTGTCTTTATAAAGCGCCAGCGTATTATATATTTCCACGTTAGTATCTTCATCAAACTTGTCAACTAATGATAACAATACTTCGATATTTATTTTTCTTTTAATATAATCGCTTTGATAATTAACCAATATTTTTTTAACAATATCTTTATTGTTACTGTCCACCAAATAATTCATGCATTTTTGGTGTTCTTCTTCGGTTGCAAAGCTACCAAAACAATATACGTTCTCTTTGGTGCTTAAAAGTTGTAAAAATTCTTCAAAGCGGTGTGTATATTTTTCAGTATTTTTGTTATCCAATTCTATCTCGATTAAATTATATTTTTCTTTAACGTGAAAACCAAACCAATGTTTTGAAATATCAATATTCAATCTTTTCCAATCAGTGATAATTGCTTTTACTTTTCTTATTCCAAACAAACGGCTCATCTGAATTGATAAGTAATTATAACATTCTATTTTATTTTGGGTCCATCTACCATTTTTTAGAAAATACGAATAATAATCTTGAAATATTTTTTTTTATAACCTTGTTCCCGTTATAATAATCCGCCATCAATATATCTAATAATTGCGCGTGAAGATTACTGTAGCCTTTCACGTGAAATAACGTATTTATAACTATGTCAATAAAATAGGATTTATCTTGGTAAATATCCATTAATCTATATAAAAAATCCCCCTTACTTCCTTCAAAAATAAAGTCATATGAGCAATCGTGCGTTAGACAGTACACCAATGATTCCCTGTATTCTTCTTTATCCAAAGCATTAGATAATTCAATAAAAGCACTACCTAAGCCTCTTTTTACGTTATTAATAAATTTTCTTTTCAACATATTTCGCCTATTATTTTATTGATATTAGTTCATAAACAAATGTGTTTTGATGTATTTACGGGATTTTATTAACCTTATATCAATTTCCAAACGACTTGATTATTTTAATTTTCCCAATAATATGGTTGTTGAAATTTTCAAGTTCTTCTGCAGGTATCCAAAGTTCTTGGTGATAGGAAGCACCAACCATCCTAACTTCAAAGGAAGAAATGTATTTGTCGTCAACTTCAAATTTAGTTACGTATCCTTTATTCCCCGAGGCTTTATCTTGCGTATTCCATTTACTAGCTATTTCTTCGGCATAACTTTGATTAAGAACAGGGTAAAAAATCGGTTGCCACGCAAGGCTTGGTGGGAATTTTGTATAACCACTTTGCTCGATCAACTCTTTTTCTTTCTCCCCTACAGGTCTAAATAAAATCATTTTTCTATCCTTATGAATTACTGTGATTTGATTTCACTTCGTCATGTTTTTTATACCGTAATGCGCCGTGTTAGTTTTATATCCCAAAGGTATCAAAACCTGAGACCAAAGGGGGTTATGACACCTTAATGGACAACTCCTCTGCCGGTTTCACCGTCCAATTAAATCTATCCTTGAAGTCGTTAAAGCATTCTGCGCAAATCCAGTATCGCATATCCTTGGTACAGTAAAATTCACAGTCCACGTTCGTCATTGCTTTTTCCCAACAAAAATCGCAGTGTTCGTGCCAAAACAACTGTATTTTTTCACCTTCAAGATATTCCTTTGTATTGGGGAAAGCCTTAACGTGATTTTCGGCATATCTTAAAACAATTTGGTAAAACTCGTTTTTATCCGTATAGGATTTTTTCCAAAAATCAGGAAAAACAATTCTATAGAGGACTACGCCTTTTAAATATTCCTCTTGTCCTTTTAGTCTCCAATCTTGTTCCATATAACAATCTCCTTTCGACAAGTTATAATAAATAGCCTTGTTTTTCACTTTTAGATAAACTTTGCCTTCCTAAATATATTATAACATAACTATTATAACGTCGGACAAGCTTATTTTTTGACAGGACGTGACTTTAAAATGGGGATTTATTTGTATTCTTTCACATCACCTAGCAATTTGATTTTTCCGTTTTCAACTATGATCGCGCCATTCATATACGAAGTTGCGTATACCGTTTTCTTGCGTTCTTCTAGCACTCTTCTAATTGCTGTTTTCTGTACGGCGTTGCTCTCGTAATGCACTTCTAGATAAAAACCGTTCAAATACGGCAATCCCTCACAATACCTAAACTCTGGATAATCCTCATCGGGAGATAGATGATATTCGGCGAGTTGAATCAAGGCTCCGGCACTGTATCCCATAACAATCCCTTTGTGGTTTAGCAAAATTTCATATAGTTCAAACTCTTTAATACGCTCCATCATTTTATCAGGTAGACCACCGAGAAAATAGAGGATATCTGCATTTTCGATTTTTTCTTTAGCGGATTCTTTTGTATCCGTAAAATAATTGACGAATGTTACGTTATCTGCTGATATACCGTACGAAGTTAGTCCGTTCACAATACTAGCATAAAATTTGCCCTTTTTCTTGCTATACAAAAGATTCCAATCCTCAGGAGATTTTGCTTGACTGTCACGAAAAGAAAAGGCGACAATCACGACTCTGTGGGTCGGTTGTATATAGTTCTTTAATTCGTCATAAAGCCACGGAGAATCTATATCGTAGCCTTCAAGTAAAATATTAATCATTAGTCTTCAGTTCCTTTTTTAGTGAAGTTACTTGCATTGCTTGCAAGGGCAAACTTAGTTGTTGAAACTATTGTTTGCGGTCACAAACGAGAGTTTCAACGTGGGTCAAGACTCCAAAAGGTCTCAAATCAACTCATATCATACGTTGTAAAACCAAACGATTCTATTTGCTTTTGTAAATCTTGAAAACGTTGAAGGGTATTTCTCTTCGAGAAAAACTCCTTAATTTTACTCTCTTGCAAGAAGAATATATGAGTGGTTTTAGGTGCCGTGTAAAAGCCAAACGACGGGTTCGTTCCTGTTATGTCTCGTTCCGCCACACAAGTTCCCTTACCACCATGAACTTGTTGAAAGTTGTAGGCACATTCCCTGAAATTAATGAATTTCATATTCTTTAGCGATATGCCGTTTGGAGAAATGCCTGCAATCTCATTTTCGGTATAAGAATCGTAATCATCAAAGACAACTGTTGGTGTTTTGATGCAATCATCTAAATCGTTGGCTTTGTCTGTGAGACTATACCATTCATTGCAAAAGGCAGAAAAACCATCTTGGGCAAATCGGTCTTCAAATTGTCTTGGCGGGTTTTGATGATAAAAATCTTCTATCTGCTTTGCATAAGAGAGTACGGACACTTTATAATCTTCAAAAGTTACCGTATATGTAGAGCCGTCCTGATTGCGAATGATAATATTTTTATCTTCATGAATGATGTCAAAATCTATTCCATTTGGACAGCCGCTGATGGTCACGCTCGTTTTATCTTGTGATGGAATTAAAAAGTGTCCGCAACAAGGAATCATTTGTTCTTCAGCACCAAGAAAATGATTTTCAAATAACGAGCGTAAAAAGCGATATGC
>JAZURO010000239.1:0-20932 GCA_045606265.1 Eubacteriales bacterium | reverse complement strand
GAACCTGCGGCCTCTACCACCCCAAGGTAGCGCTCTCCCAGCTGAGCTACACCTAGATTTTTTCGACTTATATATATTATCATATATTTCACATAAAGTCAAGAGATTTTTGAAAATATTTTTGTATTTTTTGAAATATTTTACATTGATTTGTTTCAGCATAAAAGGTGTTTGAAATATTGAACAAATTAAAACCTGTCTAATAAGAAAAATATCTGTCGTTTATGGTCGAAATACACAAAAAACATAGTCGAAATATATCAAATTTTCTACTTGCTATGAAAAGCAACGAAATTTTAACCAAATATTTGGCAATTTTGATAGTTTACAAATCACTTTTAATGTGGTATAATAACTCTCGCAGTGGAACGCATGGGCCAATAAGCGTATCCACAAAATAAAAGAGGTATAACAGTCACTTGTTTGCAGCGAAATATCAATCTCATGGTATCAATCACGCACAATCAATTTCATGTTATGCCTTTTTATTTTTTGTTACATATTTACAAATACAGCAGTAAAATGTTTATTGACAAATTAACTGATTCATAGTAAAATATGATAGACAATGAAAATAAGGAGACAAATATGGCACATAATCTTAAATTTGATCCTGCCGTTTTGCAGGAGATCAGAAAAATGAACCCAAGGCTTATGTCTTACAATGTTGAAATGACCGAGGTTACAGGCGGCACCTTTTGGAAGGCATATACCGAAGGACAGATAGCAGGTACTGAGGAATTTCCCAAGCTTGAAGGCAGCTTCTCAAATCATACAGCTATGGCGGGACTCATGCAGTATTATCCTCCAATTGATACAACTAATGAAAAGCTTATTAAGCTTGCCAAGGAATTCGGACCTGTTTGGGTGCGTGTAAGCGGAACCTGGGCAACAAAGACTTATTACGATTTTGATGGAACGACGGGCGGAAAGGCACCTGAAGGATATCAATCGGTTTTGACCAGAGAGCAGTGGTCAAATATTCTTGGCTTTGTAAAGGCAGTTGACGCAAAGCTCCTTGTTTCTGTTTCAAACTGTGCAGGCGACCACGATGAAAATAACGGTCCCATTCGTTTGACACAGATTGAAAAGCTTTTCAATCTTACGGAAGAGCTTGGCGGCAAAATTGATGCCCTTGAATTTATGAATGAACCAAATATGCTTCAAATTTCAGGCGCTCCTATCGGATATGATTTTCCGGACTTTATCCGTGACCAGGATATTATTAATGGCTGGGTAAGAGATAATCATCCCGATTGTCTTATTGTCGGCCCCTGTAATACCGGCTTGACAGAAGAGAAGTCCGAAGGAGAAGCAGGAGATATGGGCGCAGGTATGGGTAATATGTTCAAGCTTGGTACAGCTCACGACGTTCTTCGCGGACACAAAGTAAAAATGGACGTTTATTCATACCATTACTATAACGGCATTTCAGAAAGACTTGCAGGAATGATGCCCACAGGACATTGGCCTGGTGAAATGGCGCACACGGACGCATATCTTCAAGTAGCTCCCGGTATTTGCTATTCCAATATTCCTGTTCGTGATAAATACGTTCCCGGCGCTGAGATGTGGGTAACAGAATCAGGTGATGCAGGTGGCGGTGGTGATACTTGGGCATCAACTTATCTTGACGTTCTTCGTACTCTTAATGAGCTTGGCAGCTTCTGCACGCTCACAAACGGCGTAATTTTCCATAATACGCTTGCTTCAAGTGACTATGGCTTCTTACAGCACGGAACCTTTGATCCACGTCCTAACTATTTTGCAGTGCTTCTCTGGACACGTCTTATGGGTGATACTGTTTATTCCTGCAACAATCCTAACGTTGAGGGCGCACACATTTACTGTCACAGCAGAAAAGACGGAAAAGAGGGATATACATATCTTTTGATTAACAACTCTCTTACGGATACAACCAACGTTGAATTACCGGGTGAAGCCACACTCTATGAGCTTTCCGGTAACGGTAATATGAGAAATAAGACAATGTATCTTAACGGCAATCCCTTGGTACTCGGCGAAAATAATGAGCTTCCTTGTCTTTGCGGTAAAAAAGTTAACGGTAGCGTTTCAATCGCTCCCGGATCCTGTGCATTTATAGTGATTTAATATTACATTATTAAAGCCCTCGGCTGTGCCGAGGGCTCTTTGCTTTATTTTTTATCTTTTTCTTCAAGATCCTTGCAAATTTTAGCGTACATTTTTTCATCTATTTTGAATTTCTTTTGATAAAGGACGAAACCGATAAGAATACAAATAAGAGGAAGAATCATCATTGAAAGCTTCATAATCCAAATCGAAGAATCCTCTGTGTTATTCAAAATGTACTCAGCATCAAGAACCTTATCTCCTGTTAGAGATTGAGCAATCGCATTGATACCGGAAATGATAAGGGTAAAGGATACGATACCCTTACTTACTGCGCCGCCGAACTGATTGATAAAGGGCTGAACCGCAAAGCTTGCTGCTTCATTTCTCTTGCCGAGCTTCCATTCACCGTATTCAACCGCATCTGCAAGGAAGAGGAGCATAAGGAGCTGAATGAATGCTTGGGCGAAGAAAAGTCCAAGGCCTGCAAGAACAATAAGGGGCAACCACTCGAACGAAAGGAAGAAAATAATATATGAAATTGCAACAGCGATCATTGATCCGGTATACAACTGCTTTCTTGTGAACTTCTTTCTGAAAAGAGGGAACACGGAAAGAGCAGTGAGCTGTGCTACGGCAAGAACTGCAGCGAAAACCATATACATATCCTCGTTTTTATATGCATATTTGAAATAATAGGTACCGAATCCTGTCGTTGTGCAATATCCTATCATAAACAATGCCATTGAAACTGCGGTAACAAGCAATTGATCGTTTTTGAAAATTGCACGGAAAAGATCTTTAATAGTTGTTCTTTCAACGTTTTGAAGGTTGGTTCTGTCTTCTTTAACGCCGAAGAGGGTAATGCTTTGGAAGATCATCATAATTATTGCAACTATAATAGCAAATATGAAATAGCTGTCACGTGCATTAAGTCCCAAACCGCTGAAAAAGCCGGGAACGTTAAGGTAAATAAGCACCATAGCAAACATACCAACGTTAGCGCATATTCTTGCAAAAGCTCCGACACTCTCACGGACACTCTGATCCTTAGAGATAGCGGGCATAAGTGACCAATAGGAAATATCGTTTAGCGAAAAGAAGATACTGAAAAGAAGATAAGTAATCGCAAGAAGCGCAATATGTGAAGTTTCGTCCATATCAAAGTTATGGAACATTAAAACGGTCAGAATAGCTGTACCAATCATACCGATCAGAATCCAGGGCTTGAATTTACCCCATCTTGTTTTGGTATTATCAACGATCGCACCTACAAACGGGTCGATAATTGCATCAAAGATTCCAAAAAGTGTCAGCATAATGCCAATCACACCAAGGTTATCGTCAGAGAAGGTCACCACGTCGGTAAGATGTACTAAGAGGTACATACTTACGAGTGAATACAAGGCGTCTCTTCCGACTGTACCAAGACCGAAACAAATCTTATTTTTTGTACTTTGTTTCATTATACTAAACCTCCTTTATTAAATACAAATTGCTTCCATAGTCGCCAAGCAATCTGATATTCTCGTTGTAGCCCGAGCCCTCATATTGCATCTGCAAATTAATACCGAAATTCAGGGCATCGCCATAGCATTCATATCTTTCGTGACCGTCCGTGAGGGAGAAATGCTTGTCAATTGTTCTGAGGATTAATCCGTCTGCTTTTAATTTTACGGGTGTTATATGGTTTATGAGTGGGCCAAATGTTTTTATGCGTAAGCTCTGCTTAACACATTCTATGCTGTATTTTTTATCGGGCGCTGCCGAGGGAACAGCCAATCTGTCACGGTAGGGTGCTGCGCAGGTTTTCTTTTGGAATAGACCTGCGATTATCTCATTTTTATCGGAAACTTGCCAGGATAACTGATCCGGATTGTCAACACTGACAAATTCGAACTTACCGTATTGAAAGGTCTTTCTGTGTGCTTTATAGAACTCTATTTGTCTTTTTACTTGCTTCAACTCGTCGGGAGTCAACTCAGCAAAATCAAGCTCATAGCCAAGCACACCAAAGCAAGCCACGTTGAATCTCGTTGAAAGAGGTGTAGCTCTTAGTGTTTGTGCGTGTGGTGACATAGAAACGTGAGCCGAGATGGTTGACGGAGGATAGAAATAATACATACCTCCTTGAATATCAAGACGTTCAATTGGGTCGGTGTCGTCACTTGTCCAAATCTGTGGCGAATAGCAAAGCATACCGAGATCAAATCGGTTACCGCCTGATGAACAGCTCTCAAAAAGAATATTAGGATGCTTTTGATAGAATATTCTGTCAAGTACCTCATAAAGACCGAGAATGTATTTGTGATAAAACTCTCCTTGATTTGAAAGGGTAGCAGAATACATATCGCTGATATGTCTGTTATAGTCCCATTTGACGTATTCAATATTAGCACTTGACAAAACGGAATCAACTGAATCTACAATATAATCTCTGACTTCTTTTTTTGTCAAATCAAGAACCAACTGATTTCGTCCGAGAGAAGCTTTGCGAGAGGGAACTGAAATAGCCCAGTTTGGATGTGCTCTGTAAAGATCAGAATCGGGATTTACGCATTCCGGCTCGAACCACAGTCCGAACTTCATACCTCGGTTGTTAATTGCCTTAGAGAGAGAACTGAGGCCTCCTGGGAGCTTTTTAGTATTAACGACCCAGTCACCAAGTCCTGCTTTGTCATTATTTCTTGCTCCAAACCATCCGTCGTCAAGAACAAGCATTTCAACGCCGAGCTTTTGCGCCTTGTCGGCAAGAGAAATGATCTTTTGCTTGTTGAATTTGAACATCATAGCTTCCCAGTTGTTAATAACAATGGGGCGAGCCTTGCCCTTGTGTACACCTCGTACAATATTGTTGTTAACAAATGAGTGCATATTTTGCGCCATTTTATTAATTCCTTTGCTTGAATAGGTCATTACCGCCTGAGGAGTCTCAAAACTCTCATTGGCATTTATGATCCATTTGAAGCAATGGGGATTTATACCACTCATAACTCTGGTAGTTCCTGACGGGGATGCCTCAATCGCTGAGTAATGATTACCCGAATAGACAAGATTAAATCCGTATACGTTGCCGTGTGAGTAATCTGCACCCTTTGAAACGAGCATAAACGCAGGATTATGTCTGTTAGATGATGTGCCTACTGTTGATGAATTAATGAAAATGCCTTCACTTACGGGAGTTGCGTGTTGATGCGCCTCCTTTATCCAGGAGCCGTTAAGAGTAATAATATCAAAATAAGTTGAAGGCAAATCAAGAGAGAAGCTCATCAGTTTGTTGACGGTTATGGGATGTGAGGTGTTATTTACAAGAACTGTATTTCTTGCTATAACGTCAGACTCCTCAAAAACCGTATATGAAAGCTTTAATTGAATAGCAGGATACTTTTTATCACATAACGTTACAGTAAGTGTTTCTGCTTCTCCATAAGCTGTTGGAAGGGATTGTGATTTGTATGCCGATTTACTGATTTCGTGAGAGGAATACACAAAATCACTGACGTAGGTTCCGTCAGGCATAACAACCTCTAACGGAGAATGTCTGAAATCGCCCTTGCCGTTCTCACTGAATTCAAGAAGAACGTTATCAAGAGAGATGAATGAATCTGTATTATATTCAACACAGCTTCCAAGCATAATTGTATTTTTTAGCTCCAATGCCTCGTATGACTGCTCTCGAAGCTTAGGACCGTAATGTATATTTACAAGCTTACCGTAATCAGCAATCTTAAAGATATAGCTTGTTGAATTGGTGTCGAGCTTAAAAATATTATTTTCAAAACTGATCATAGAAATCACCTGTAATTAAAAGTGCAGCTTGCGCGCAAGAATAGAGCGTGCATTTCTGCTTATTGAAATTGCAATTAATGCAAGTCCCATAAGAACTAAGGGAATCATAGGATAGAGAGACCATCCGTCGAAGCTCATTTTGAACGTTACCATCAAAAACAGCTCGATTATATCCATATAAAATCCAAGAGCAATAAAGAACGCACCGAGAACGTACAAATGACCTTTTTTAAGATAATAGAGCAATACTGCAGCGGCAGTTACTATCAAACCAAGGTAGGTTACAAGTGGGAAAGCGAGTGTTAAAAACCAGTCACCGTCAGTTGCAAAATTAATATAGTGTAAATATAAAGCGATCATAAAAAAGTCAAGTGGAACAAAAACTGCGGGTGTCGGTTTTTTGAACCAGGAGGGCAGGATTGCAATAATATACAAAAGGCCTAACGCAAACATAACGAATGGAGACCAGGTCAATGCCCGATTCAAGTAGAAATCACTGTAAAATGTTACAAAAATGGGTATTAAGAATAAAGTTAAAATAATGATATGTATGGTTGTTTTGCTTAATTCGTTTTTAGGTATATAATCCTTGGGATAGAGAGGCGCAACCTCGGGTCTTTCTATTGAGGGATGATATGCCTCGGTTCCGCAAAGCGGACAATTCTTTTCGGTATCTGCGAGCTTGACGCCACAGTTTGCACAATACATATTAAATTCTCCTATCTTTGATTTGATTGTACGGTTACTTCAACTCCAAGCTTTTGTAATTCACGGAAGAAGTAAGTTTCAAGACGTGCTTCCTTAATATCACGTGTGAAGGTTACGTTAAGAATACCGCGGAAGGTATAAGCACTGCAATTATAAGGCGCTTGCGCCTGGGGGCCGAGAATAAAGTCAACTCTGTCAATATATTCTTTCATATTCTCGGGCATTTTGATTTCACCAAGATTAGAAAGTGTAAGACAGGATTTCTTTTCGCCAAAGGTGTTGAAGACTATCTTCATTACAAGATTCTTAATAAAGAGGGGAACTATTCTCAAAGCAACGTTTCTTTCATCTGCAACGTTAGTTTCAATCATTTTTGCCATATTCTTTTTTGTGGCATACATACCAACCTTATGATGAACTACGTTGATAATTTCATCAAGTGTATAATCACCAAGACGGGGATCGATTTCGGGGATTGTATAAAGCGCAAAATTTCTAAGGGTTTTGCTGTTGAATATAGGCCGCAAATTGATCGGAATCAGCACCTTAACGGGCTTGTATTTTTTGGGATTTTTTATAAGATCGAATTCAAGATTCAAAATTGCCTTCATTAATACTGCACAGAGGAAGGTGTTGACGGACACCTTTTTCTCACGAGCCATTTGAATGATTTTTTCACTTGACATTTGAAAGAATGTCACGTTAATATATCCGTCTTCTTCAAGGGTTCCGTCTATTCGCCACGCATCAGTATCTTTTCTCGTTTCTTTGACAGGGCCGGAATTTTTCAGGAAGCTGTCCTCGGTCTCATAATGCTTTGGACGCTCTTTTCGGGAATAAACACCGTTTTCACAGGGAATTTCAATTTCGTGTTTAAGCTCCAGATATTCTGCAACAAGGGATTTCAAAAATATTAATCCGCCGGTTCCATCTGTCAGGGAGTGGAAAATTTCAAGTGCAATTCTTTTTCTGTAAACAATTACCCTGAAAGCGCAGGTTTTAAGTTCCTTTTTGGTCATATATGCAAGCGGATAGCTGTATTCGGCAAATATCGGGGGAGGCGTGTCCACAGGACGCAAATAATACCAAAACAGTCCCTCGGAAAGACGGGCAGCTATGCTTGGAAAACGTGGTATTGTATTTTTTATTGCCTGTTCAAGAACTCGAATATCTACGTCCTCATAAAGAGTTGCCGACATACGAAACAGATTGCTGTAATACCTGTTGTGTGAAGCGGGATATATTTTAGCCGCATTATCGAGCTTGAACCAATTAAAGCTTTTATAGCCCTTCATTAATCTACTTCCTTATCTTCTTTATTCAGCTTGTAAAAAAGCTCAAAAAATTCATTTTCAACCTTTGAAAATTCAATAAACTCAAATCTCGGCGAGGAGAGAAGCATTGGTACGTAATCAAAAATCTTCTCGCCGAAAAGAGTAGTAAATTCATAATATAGGATCGCATCATCAATTTCGAATACCAGCTTCTTTTCTTCATCAGACAGATCAGGGATCCACTTGTTAAAGATTTCAGTTTGAAGCACGTTTTCGATTTCAAGGTATCTCTGTAAATGCTTTTTTACAGGACGGGTTATATCTGCAAGATATGCTTCGCTTGCATCGTGAATAAGGCAGCCAAGGATAACGTTTTGTGAATATCCGCGTGCCTGCGCTTCGTATGCACAGTTAAGTGAATGAAGTCCAACCGAATAGAAGTGCTTAAAGTGTCCGTTTGCGCGGCAAAGAAGAGAGAGTGCGTGCGCAATGTCTTCAATATCAATATCAGTTGGTTTCGGTGAGAGAGGATAAAACTCCTTTTTCTTATACGTCAGTATATAACTCATTCTGCATCTACCTCATTTTAATATAATCATACACAGTAATTATATCATACAAATATGAATTTGTAAAGAAAAATAATTTTTATTTTGTTGCCTTTTGCTATTGCCGAGATAATAAAAATATGGTATAATTAATTGAAATTCGATTTATGGAGGAGTTATGAATATTACAGATAGATTTTTGAAATACGTTTCATTTCCCACAATGAGTGATGAAACGAGCGAAACAGTACCAAGTACGTCAAAGCAACTCATTCTAAGCCGTGAGATTGCTGATGAGCTTATAGCTTTGGGACTGGAAGACGTGGAGCTTGATGAAAAGGGCTACCTTTATGCGACCTTGCCCGCTAACGTTGAAAATTCGACTGTAACTCTCGGTCTTGTGGCTCACGTTGATACAAGTGATGCCTGCGCAGATTACCCAATCAAAACTAAGATAGTTAAATACGACGGAAGTGATATTTGCCTTAATGAAGAAAAGGGCATTTATCTTACAAGCGCAGAATACCCCTCGCTTAACAAATACGTTGGTGACGATCTTATTGTAACTGACGGCACTACGCTTCTCGGAGCAGATGATAAAGCCGGAGTTTGCGCCATTGTTTCGGCAGTTGAAAATATAATAACAAGTGGTGTTCCTCACGGTAAAATTCGCATTTGCTTTACACCTGATGAAGAGATAGGAAGAGGAGCCGATCACTTTGACGTTGCAAAATTCGGTGCTGATTACGGGTATACAGTTGACGGCGGCGCTCTTGGTGAGATTGAGTATGAAAATTTCAATGCAGCAAGCGCAGTTGTAAAATTCAACGGTGTTTCAATTCATCCCGGTTCTGCTAAGGATAAAATGAAGAATGCGTCGCTTATGGCTATGGATTTCAACGCGCTTTTGCCGTCAGATGAAATCCCTGCAAAAACCGAGGGTTATGAGGGCTTCTTCCACCTTATCGAGATGAGTGGAGAATGCGAAGGCGCAACACTTGTTTACATTATCCGTGATCACGATATTAAAAAATTCAGAGCAAAAAAAGAACTCCTTCTTGAGTGTGCAGATAAAATCAATGAAAAATACGGAGAGGGAAGCTGTGTTGCTACCGTTAAGGACTCATATTTCAATATGAAGGAAATCATTGATAAGCATATGTACACAATCGATAGAGCTGTTGAAGCTATGGAGCAGGTTGGTGTTAAGCCGATCATAATGCCCATTCGTGGTGGAACTGATGGAGCACGCTTGTCCTTTATGGGCTTGCCATGTCCCAATATTTGCACGGGCGGAGAAAATTTCCACTCACGTTTTGAATACCTCTCTGTGCAATCACTTCATAAGGTTGTTGAAATAGTGGAAAGACTCATAATCAATGCGACTTATGCTGAAAGGAAATAAAAATGGCTAAATTGTATTTCAAATATGGAGCTATGGGCTCATCAAAAACTGCTAACGCACTTATTACCAAATTCAACTATGAAGAAAGAGGAATGAGAGTATGGCTCATTAAACCCTCAATTGATGACCGTGACGGAGCAGATATAATACGTTCAAGAATCGGTCTTGAACAAAAGGCGCAGATTATCACTCCTGAAATGGATATTTTTGAAGAATTCAAGAGCCACGTAAGTACGCACGCAGTAATTGCGGATGAATGTCAGTTCTTCACAAGCGCGCAAATAGATCAGTTGCGCCGCATAGTTGACGAGCTTGATATCCCGGTGCTTTGCTTTGGACTTCGCACTGACTTCTTGACACATACCTTTGAAGGCAGCCACCGTCTCTTTGAGGTTGCAGACTCAATTTCAGAGATCAAAACGATTTGCACCTGCGGTAAAAAAGCAGTAGTTAACGCACGAATTGACGGTAACGGTAAGGTTGTAACAGAGGGCGGACAAATCCTCATAGGCGGCAACGATTCCTATGTTGCAATGTGTCACGCCTGCTGGAAAAAGGCGACAAGAGAATAAAAATAACCCGACGGGCACCGTCGGGTTTTCTTTATATATCAATTTCTATCGATACGGGACAGTGGTCGCTGCCCATAATTTCGGTGTGGATTTTTGATTCTTTAACCTTGTCTAAAATGCGGTTTGAAACCACGAAATAGTCAATTCTCCATCCAACGTTCTTTTGCCTTGCTTGGAACATATAACTCCACCACGAATACTCAACCTTATCGGGATAAAGAGAACGGAATGTGTCCGAAAAACCACTTGCTAAAAGCTCTGTGAATTTTCCTCTCTCTTCATCGGTAAATCCGGCAGAGAAGTGATTTGTTTTAGGATTTTTAAGATCTATCTCACAATGAGCGACGTTGAGGTCTCCACAGTAAATCACAGGTTTAACCTTATCAAGCTCCATCATATAGTGTCTGAGTGCATCTTCCCAGGTCATTCTGTAATCAAGACGTGTTAACTCTCTTTGGGAATTGGGTGTATAGACATTCAAAAGATAAAAATTATCATATTCAAGTGTTATTGCTCGTCCTTCGTGATCGTGCTCATCAATTCCAAGTCCGTATCTTACCGATATTGGCTCGTGCTTGGTAAAAATTGCAGTTCCGCTATAACCCTTTTTCTCGGCGCTGTACCAATATTGATAATAACCATCTGCATTAAATTCTGCCTGACCTGGTTGCATTTTTGATTCTTGAATAGAGAAGAAATCTGCATCCTCATTATTAAAAAAGTCTCCAAATCCTTTGTTCAAACAGGCCCTGAATCCATTAACGTTCCAAGAAATAAATTTCATATATATCTCCTTTGCTTTTATATTACTATAATAACACAAAAAATATAATTTTTCAACTAAAATATCTTTTCAAAATGAAGATTTTGTGATATAATAAATTAATTACAAATTTTAGGAGAAATTATGAAAATATTACGCTCGTTTTTAGTGGTGTTTGTCCTTATGTGTATGTTGATTTCTTGCGACATACTTCCGTGGCAATCGGTTACAACATCAATCGATAATACAAGCTCCATAGGTACTTCAACTACAACAACCGTACCTACTAAGCCAACCGTATCAACTACTACATCAGCATCGACTTCAACGTCGCAAACCACTGTAACTACTCCGCCGGAACCGGATACTGAGTATTTTGACCCGGATGCCGACGTGTTAGAAAAGCCGTCTGTCGATCCGTATAAGAACGTTACAAAAGAGGAGTTTTATGCAAATTATACGCCTGCGGAAAGCTATTGGGACGCATATTACAGAACTATACATTTCTTTATGTCCGGCTCAATTGACGAGCAGGATCAGGAACCGAGCATTGCAAAGAATCAACCCAAAGAGGACGGACTTTTCGTAAGAAATACAAGCGCTCTTTATTCATCTGACGGTAATATTTATTATGTTATCGACTCTGAGGGAAATATAGTAAACAAGATATACAAGGGTGGAGCATACGTTACGCTTGAGGAAGTGGCTGCATACGTATTCGCATTTGGTGAAATCCCCGCCAATTATTCTACAAATAAAAAGACAAGTCCCTCATCAAGTCCTTGGGGTGAGTATTTGAGAGTTAATCATACTCCTTTTTCCGGAAATACTTATAAGTATCCTTACGAACCCGAGCTTCCTAATATTTCCGGTTGCGGCGGCGAGCTTGGATATTATGAAATGGATATCGGAACAACAGGTACCGACTGTGATCCTTCATATACAGCTGCCCTATATAACAATGGAAATAAAATAGTTCGAGGTGCGGCACGCATAGTTTATACAAGATACGACAAAAACGGTGATAATATCATTGATATTAATGAAAAATACCTTTTCTATACATACAATCACTATAACGATTTTCAGGAATACCTGAATTATGAAGGCGGATGGGGAGAGATGTTTGGAAATATTACGGGTGGCGGCAGTATTTCAAGCCAATATGATTACAATCCCACTCCCTACGTTGAAGTTGTAAGAAGGAATCTCTATAAGGGTACAATCAAAACAGCAAGTGAAGTTACTGTTATTGAAATTGAGTTTATCTATTTCGATACTAAATTTTTATATGAAAACGCATATTGCGCATAAGGAGAAATTATGAATTTACAAGAAGCAATTGCAAAATTATATGCTTGGCAAAACAAGCTCAGCGCATATAACCACGCTATGTCACTCATTTATTATGACGGATCTACCACAGCTCCCAAGAAAACTGCTGCAAACCGTGCGCATACACTTGGAATTCTCAGCGAAGAAACGTATAATCTTACTACAAACGAGGAAACTGTGGAAATGCTTGAATTTCTTGATGCCCATAAAGATGAGCTTGAAGAAAAAGAGCAGAGAATTGTATATCTTGCTTGCAAGGGAATGAAGGAGATGAAGAAGATTCCCCTTGAAGAATATATTGCATATCAAGAATTGCTTGTTAATGCAGGTGACGTTTGGCATACTGCTAAGGAAACTGATGATTTTGAGCTTTTCCGTCCTTATCTTGAACAGATTTTTGAATACAACAAAAAGATAGCTCATTATTGCGCACCTGAGAAGCATCCCTATGATTATTGCCTCGATCAATATGAAAAAGGACTCACTATGGAAAAATGTGATGAGTTTTTTGCAATTCTCAAATCAAAAATAGTGCCTCTTATCAAGAGAATAGGAGAAACAAAGCAGGTTGATGATTCCTGTATTCACGGCGATTTTGATGAGCTTTCACAAGAAAAATTTTCACTTGAACTTATGAAGATAATGGGTATTGATCTTGGAATTTGCGGGCTTGGCACTACCGAGCATCCGTTTACCACAAGTATAGGTTCTCACTATGACGTAAGAATTACCACTAATTATGATAAAGAGAATTTTGCTTCATCAATGTTCAGTGTTATTCACGAGGGCGGTCACGCACTTTATGAAATGAATTCTGACGATGATTATGCATATACATATCTTGACGGCGGTGTCTCAATGGGTATTCACGAAAGCCAAAGCCGTTTTTATGAGAACTTGCTTGGCAGAAGTGAGGCATTTGTAAAATATGTTTTCCCAAAGGTTTGCGAGTGCTTTCCCGAACAGATGATGGGATATACAGCAAATGATCTCTATAAAGCAATCAATCTTGTTACACCGTCACTTATCAGAACCGAGTCGGACGAGGTCACGTATTGCTTGCATGTAATGGTTCGCTATGAGCTTGAAAAGAGAGTTATGAGTGGTGAGCTTGAGGTTAAGGATCTTGCTAATGAGTGGAAAAAGCTCTATAAAGAATATCTTGGTGTTGACGTTCCCAACGACAGAGAAGGAGTGCTTCAAGACAGTCATTGGTCTGGTGGCAGTGTTGGATATTTTCCATCTTACGCACTTGGCTCTGCATACGGCGCGCATTTACTTAAAAAGATGAGAGAAAGCATTGATGTTGATAAATGCTTGGAAGAAGGCAATTTCGCACCTATCAATGAATGGAATAAGGAGCATATTTGGAAATACGGATGCTTAAAGAATCCCGATGAGCTTTTGGAAAGCGCACTTGGTGAAGAGTTTGATCCGTTGTATTTCACAAATTATCTTGAAGAAAAATATACTAAGATTTATAATATTTAATAGTAAAAGAACGAGAACAGTTAATGTTCTCGTTTTTTTATTAAAAACTATTGACACAGCAAGAGTAATATGTTAAAATAACAATGGAAATATAACAAGTGTTATATTAAGGAGGAAATTATGCCACCAAAAATCAGGATCACAAGAAATGATATAATCAATAAAACCATCGAGATTATCAGAGAAAATGGAATCGAGGCAGTTAATGCTCGTTCAATTGCAAAGGCATTAAATTGCTCAACTCAACCTATTTTTTCAAATTTCTCGTCTATGGAAGATCTTCAAAATGAAGTGCTCTCATCTGCCTACGGCGTGTATAGGAGCTTTCTTGAAAAAGAGGTCAAGGATGAAAAATATCCAAAGTATAAAGCATTTGGTATGGCATATATACGCTTTGCAAAAGAGGAAAAGGAACTGTTCAAATTTTTGTTTATGCGTGATAGGAGCGAAGAAGATTTGTCGCCTTCACCCGATTTTGAAGAATCGGTTCAAATGATAATGAAGGCAAATGACTTAACTCACGAAAGAGCTATGCTATTTCATTTGGAATTGTGGAGCTGTGTTCACGGTATAGGAACAATGCTTGCAACGTCATTTTTACCTCTTGAATGGGATAGAATCAGCGATATGATTAGTGATATGTATAAAGGTTTGGTTGCAAGACACACTTCGGAGGATAAACAATAATGAATGCAATAGAAATAAAGAATCTTACAAAACAATATAAAGATGTTATTGCAGTAGATAATTTGTCTTTAACTATTAAGCAGGGCGAATTGTTCTCTTTACTTGGTGTAAACGGTGCAGGCAAGACAACAACCATTAAAATGCTGTCTTGTCTTACTGAGCCAACAAGCGGAGATGCATATTTGCTTGGTAAAAGCATCAGAGATAATAAGGATGAGATTAAATCTTTTATAGCAGTATCACCGCAGGAAACAGCGGTTGCGCCCGCACTAAATGTTCGTGAAAACCTTGAATTAATATGTGGAATATACGGTTTTTCAAAAGAAAAAACAAATGATAAAATAAAAGATCTTGGAGAATTGCTTGATATTTCAAGTGTAATGAACAAAAAAGCAGGTAAGCTCTCGGGCGGTTGGCAAAGACGGCTCAGTATAGCAATGGCTTTGATAAGTGAGCCGCAAATTCTATTTTTGGACGAGCCAACCTTAGGCCTTGACGTTATCGCAAGAAGTGAGCTTTGGGATGTTATCAGTTTATTAAAGGGTAAAATCACAATAATACTTACCACTCATTATATGGAGGAAGCAGAAGCACTCTCTGACCGAATTTCAATAATGAAACAAGGGAAGTTACTTGTTTGTGATACTCCGGAAGCAATAAAAGAAAATGCTGAGGAAAACAGTATTGAAAAGGCATTTATTAAAATAGTGAGGGACAGTAAAATATGAGAATTTTGACATTTGCAAAAAGAAATTTCAAAGAAATTATTCGTGATCCCATAAATCTTACTTTTTTATTTGGTTTTCCCGTGGTCTTACTGTTGTTGCTTAGCGCAATTCAAGCAAATATACCTGTAAATATGTTTGAAATAGAACACTTAGCACCGGGAATTGCAGTGTTTGGGCTTTCGTTTATGACCTTGTTTTCTGCAACGTTGATTTCCAAGGACAGACGAAGCAGCTTTATACATAGACTATATACAATGCCTATGAAGTCAAAGGATTTTATACTTGGCTATATGCTACCGCTGCTCCCGATAGCTCTTATCGAAAGTGTTGTCACGTATATTTTAGCAGTTGTGTTGGGACTTGAAATCAGTGTAAATATTTTTATTTCCATAATTTTAATTCTCCCGATTGCTCTTTTATATATAGGACTTGGACTCCTTTGCGGAAGTATCTTTAACGATAAGCAGGTCGGTGGTATATGCGGAGCGTTGCTGACCAATCTTTCTGCCTGGTTATCGGGTATTTGGTTTGATCTAAATCTTGTGGGCGGTGCATTTAAGAACATTGCATATATCTTGCCTTTTGTTCATTCCGTTGAAATGGAACGGGCAGCAATATCCGGGAATTATTCTGAAATCCTCCCACATTTTTTGTGGGTTTTAGGTTATGCTATAATAATTCTGTCTGCGGCAATCATAATGTTTCTTAAACAAATGAAAAAGGAATAACAAAAGCCCTCACAAATTGTGAGGGCTTTTACTTTCAAAGAATTTCAATCTGATCATCGTCAGCAGTTTGTTTAGCAAGCATAAAATCAAGTGCGGGCTGTTCAAGCAATTCTTGTTCAGCTTTGATTTTTTCATTAAGCGCTATCGTATCAATAATCTGCTTCAAATATTTGCTCATTGCACTTTTAGCAGTGTAATCAGCGGGAGCATAGAAGGTAAGACGTCCGTCAGTCAAGAGCTTATAAACCTTTGCGCGGTTATCTTTAACAGGGTCAAATACGCCGATAGTATAGCCGCCGCGTTCTTTTACAAGATGCATACAGGGAATATCGGTTGCAGAATCGCCTATGTAAACCATATTTGAAAAAGGAATTCTGCGCTCGTGAGAGGGAACGCTGTCGTTTACTCTTTCATCGTGCTCTTCAAGAAATCCCTTGGATATACGGAAGAGATACTGAGTCTTATTTGTGTAGTTAACTGCCTGAGCAGGCCAAACTGCAACGTCATCAGCATTGTAAAGGTACGATGAAGCATATATCTTCTTAAATTCACCTGCGATTTCGCTACCTTCAATAATCTCACGAAGACCTGAGGAAATAACATAATGTTCAACCTCAATACCCTTAGATTCAGCATATTGATTTATTCTTTGGAACCAGGTCTTAACTCCGTCATAGAGCTTTACCTCAGAACCGCTTTCCTGAAAATATTGGCGTTTGAGCGATTTGCCCTTGAACTGTGAATACTTGATAAGCTCATACATCCAGGCAAGATTCATTTCCATACGGTTGTTTTTTGCAAGCTCATCTGACTCGTGCCAGAACTCACCCACGTTTACTCCGAAAGAGGGAATGAGTGTAAAGGTCTGCATATCATCTGGGGAAAGAGTTTTGTCAAAGTCATAGCAAATTGCTATAATAGGTTTCTTTTTGGAATTATTCAAAGAAATACCCTCCTGAAATAAATTTTTACATAACTATCCAATTAATTATAACCTATAATTTACAGTTTTTCAAGTACTTAATAAAAAAATCTCAAAAAATATGCGAAAATAGTGAAAAAATGTTTGCAAAACACACGGATTTATAGTATAATATAATGATAAAGTATGAAAGGAAAGAAATAATGTTTAATAAAGTTATAGAAGCTATTGAAAAATATGATAGAATAATCATTCACAGACATACAAATCCTGACGGTGATGCTATCGGCTCACAGGTAGGATTGAAGAATATATTAAAAGAGAATTATCCTGATAAGGAGATCTATGCGGTTGGAGATGCTTCAAAGCGTTACGGTTTTGTTGAAGATTCTGATACCGATATTATTCCGGACGATTATTATAGCGGAGCGCTCGCATTTGTACTTGATACAAGCGCAACGTCACTTATTAGTGATGAAAGATATAAGCTTGCAGACACCGTCATAAAAATGGATCACCACATTTTTTGTGAAAAATTTGCCGACATTGAGCTTATTGATACTTCATTTGAATCCTGCTGTGGACTTATAGGAATGTTCGCAATGCAGACGGGGCTTAAAGTGTCGCCTCTCGCAGCAAAAGCGCTTTACACAGGAATGGTTACTGATTCAGGACGTTTCCGTTACGACTCCACAAGCTCGCAAACCTTTAAGGTTGCATCATTCCTTATGGAGCAGAAGTTCAATACAAACGACATTTTCTCGAACCTTTATGCCGACGAATTGTATTTTATCCAATTAAGAGCAAAATTTGTTCTTAAAATCAATAAAACCGATTATCCCGTTGCATACATATATACAACACTTGATGAAGCGAAATCATACGATGCAGATACGTTTACTATTTCTCGAGGTATGGTCAATACAATGAGTGACGTTAAGGGTATTGATATTTGGGTAAACTTTACTGAAACAGAGAACGGAGTGCTTTGCGAAATTCGTTCAAGCAAGTATAACATTAATCCCATAGCCGTTAAGTACGGCGGAGGCGGACACGCCAAGGCAAGCGGAGCTACTATTAAAGACAAAGCAGAGGCAATGGCAATGCTTGATGACCTTATTTCATTGACTAAATAAAGAAAGGAAGCGAAAATGACAAACTTTGAAAGAAAAAAACTGATACTTGATAAAATCAAAGAATACAATAAAATCATAATTTTCCGTCATTTCCGTCCTGACGGAGATGCAGTAGGATCAACTAAGGGCTTGCGTGAGATTTTGAGATTGTCTTATCCCGAAAAAGAAATTCTTTTGCTCAATGCAGATTATTCCGACTATCTTAAATTTCTTGGCGGAGAGGACGAGCCCGTATCAGATGAATATTATGCTGATGCACTTGGTATAGTTCTGGATACTGCGACAGAGGATAGAATATCAAATAAGAAATACTCACTTTGTAAGGAAATAGTAAAACTCGATCATCATATCGTAGATAAGCACTACGGAGACTATCATTGGGTAGTCGAAGAGAAGTCCTCAACATGTGAAATGATTGCAGAGTTTTATGACACATTCAAGGATGAGCTTAAAATAAACAAAGAAGCAGCAACCTATATCTACTGCGGAATGGTTACTGACAGCGGACGCTTCCGTTTTCGTGACGTTTCGGGCGATACAATGAGATATGCCGGTCTTATGCTTGATCAGGGAATAGATACCGACACTCTTTATGCAAATCTTTATCTCAAAGAGTTCCACGAATTCAAATTTGAGTCCTATGCACACGAGAAGATGGAAATGACTGAAAACGGTCTTGTGTATCTTTACGTGGATAAGGAAATGCAAGAAAAATTTGCACTCACAAATGAGCAAGCATCCTCATCCGTTGGATTTATGGACTCCATTCGTGGATCAATCATTTGGATTGCATTTATTGATAACGCAGACGGATCAATACGAGTAAGACTTCGTTCACGCTTTGTTCCCGTTAACCCTTTGGCTGAAAAATACCGTGGCGGAGGTCACGAATGTGCTTGCGGTGCAACACTTTATTCAAAAGAAGAAATGTCTCAGTTTATTGCTGATGCTGATGCGCTCATTAAAGAATATAAAGAAAATAATGAGGGCTGGTTATGAGATTTCTTATAGTAAATGATGACGGAATTAATGCGGAAGGCATAAAGCTCCTTGCAAAATGGGCTAAGCAATATGGCGAAGTGACAGTTGTTGCACCAAAGTTTGAGCAGAGTGGTAAGAGCCACGCAATTGATTTTATTAATCCAATAGAGATTAAACGTGTTGATTTTATGGAAGGGTTTGAGGCGTGGTCAATGGCATCAACCCCAGCAGACTGTGTGCGTTTTGGAATATTTGGACTTCATAGAGAATATGACGTAGTTTTGTCCGGCATAAACCGAGGTACAAATATGAGTGGTGACATAATTTACTCAGGCACAATGGGTGCAATATTCGAGGCAGGAAATCAACATCACAAAGGGATAGCATTTTCCACAACTCCCGAAAATCTTGAAGGAGCTTCAAAGTATCTTGATGAAGCATTCAACTTTATAGTTAATAATAATCTTTTTGACTACTCCGACCTCTATAACGTAAATATTCCCGAAGAAGTAAAGGGAATTAAGATTACAAAGCAGGGCGACGGCTTCTTCTCGGATGCTTTTTATAAGGTAGATGAAGTGACCTATACACAGTACGGTCAAATGATTGCAGATACTTGTCCGGAAGATAAGACAAGAGATTCGGTAGCTTTCGGTGATGGATATATTTCAGTAACTCCAATGACAAAGGAGAGAACTGACCTTCCTGCATTTGAAAAGCTTAAAGAGATGAACCTTTAATTAAATAGAAAAGCAGGGAATTCCCCTGCTTTTTTAATGTAAAAAATCCCCTCGCCTTTTGGCGAGGGGAAACAGTAAACAAATTACTGAACGAAATCCAAGGATTTCAAACCGATATTACCTGTAGCTTTTGCGAAAGTAACAACAAGGTTAGAAACATCTGTCCAAGTTTTGCCTTCAACAAATGTAAAGGTAATTGTGTATGTTGTATCCTTTGCATCTACGGGAGTAATAGCAGCAGTTGAAGAACCGTTAGCATAGCCGGTAGCAACTGTGTTACCGTCTTTATCTACCAATGTAAATGTAAGAGTGGATGTAGCAACACCACTAGAACCGTTACCTTTAAGAACAGTAGTAATTGTGAATTCATTAGAAACAGAGATTATAGGAGATGTAATAGCAGAGCTTGAGTCACCGCTTCTTCCAAATCCAAGATAACCACCGTATGTCTGACCAAGCTTACCCGTGATTTTCCATTCGGGGAAGTTTGTTGTAAGATAAGAATCTGCACTTGCCTTATTTGCAGCGCTTGTAAAGATGAGGTTGCCGGGAAGAACATCACCCTGAGGTTCAGCTGCACCACAAGCTGAGCAAGAACCGTCAACGTATGTATGACCGGGAGCTGATGTACCAACCTTGCCACAAACTACACAAACTGAATCGATTGTGCAAGAACCTTCTGTATATTCAGAGCATACGTGAGCAACATCAATAACTGTTGTGCCGCCCTGAGCGATCTGAATTGTTCCGCTATAAACAGTTGCTTTACCTGTAACTGTTACCTGGTCACCGATATTTACCTTTGTACCTGTTCTGAAAACAAGAAGTTTATTGCCTGCTTCGTCACCGATGTAGAAGGAAATATTACTGTACTGATCGTTCCAAGACTGGTAAATCTCAACAACAGTACCTTTAACTACAACTGCTGTACCTTCAGCAGAAGCAAGAACTTCGGGAATAGTCATAACTGTTTCATCTTCACCACCGGTAGGAGGCTGATAGTTAGGATCTTCTTCACCGCATTCGCACTTACC
>JAZURO010000238.1:0-12977 GCA_045606265.1 Eubacteriales bacterium | reverse complement strand
AGTATCGTCTATACGATAATGGACTTCATCTTTATAAGACACGTTGATAAACCCAACCCCACGGGCATTAAGTTTGTTTAACATCATTTCAATTTCATACTTTAAAAATGCCATTGTATGTTCGTGTTCTTTCATGCTTCATCCTTCTTTCCTGCAAGATATGTCCCAACGATAATAGTCAAGCCATCAAAGCATTTTTCGCAAAGATCGGCATAGGAAATAACATGACTTAGGGTTATTCTGATACCGGGATATTCTTTAAAAGTGTCAATTTCTTTGCCGCAATGATCGCAGTAAACCTTTGTTTCTTTCATCCTTCCTCCCGTTCTTTAGCCATGTCGCACCACTCGCTTGCAGGGCATCTTCCGCAATCATCAGGTTCCCAATAATTAGGGTCACAAGAAAAACCTGCTTCCCTTACAAGTGCAATCCGATCTTCAAATTTGAACCAATTCATTTCCCGCTTGCCTTCTGCGTAATACTTATCTATCTGCGGAAGTCTTTTTGCTTCAATGCCGCAAAAGTCTATATCCTCACAAGCATCTGTCGATTGCGCCACAACCTTTGCTTTCCCACGGGTTTCAGCAAATACCACAGTAGCGCAATAGCGTTCTTCTTTATCTCTAACAAGCCACGCTTTCATACTCCCTCCGCTGGCGTTTGGAGCCATTCTAAGCAATGCTTTTCGCAATCTTCATCGCACTTCTCTCCCCGTAACAGCGGCGCATTTTCAAGCCGTTCGTGTTCAGAGCATGAGTGACAATCCCAACCAATTTCTACAAGATATTTTGCTAATTCCTTGTCAGTCTTGACCCGCAAGAGGTCAGATCTGGTGGGCGGTGTAACGAATCTGCGAAACTGTACTCTAATGCTCACGCTTAAACTCCTTTCGTCTTCTTGTCAAAATACTTCAAGTATTGCTCCCAACAGGCAACCCCTACCGGATTCGGACACACGTCTATAATTTCGCAGAATAACGGTAACCACTCATCATTACCGTTCACATTGCAGGCGCAGTCATCCCCCGTCACTTCTGCAAGAATACAGGCAACCTCGTGTGCGCTATACATATCAATCCTCCTTCGGCTCAAAATCCTTGCACGATTTGTAATCGTTTCTGAAATGCCCGTAATATTTGCCTTTTTCGTTCTCGCAGAAAATTCCATCCGGGCTATGATATTTACAGAACATGCAGATTTTATTATCTACCATCAGCTCGCTTAACTTCACTTTCATGCTTCCTCCTTCGGCGGTTCGGGTACCACGATAGGTGTCCAATGCGTATGATATGCAGGCCAATTCAAATCAAGCGGACTGCCAACATACGGCGGTTCTTCAATCGGGAATTTCCACCAAAGAACATCACCTATATCTTCGTGCCATTCTTTAAGCGGTCTCGCTTCGGTCGAAATCGTCACACCGTTTGCTATAAGGTGGTCGGCTATAAACTCGCTCCTGTAACTAGTTGGCACATACGAAAATGGCGGAGTACCTGCGCATTCAAAATGCTTCCATCCTTCCTCGGCAAATTCATCCGTAGCATCTTGTATCAACTCAATCATCTCGTTTCTCATAGGCCCTCCTGTGTCGTTTGTGCTTTCTTCCAACTTTTACTGGGAATCCTTTATCGTTCGGCGTTTCAAGCTGCCTGCCGCAGATCGGGCAAAACTGAATCTTGAAAACAAGGAACCTTCCATGCCGTCTTAGGTTTTCACCGAAGATGACCAACCTGCATTCATCGGGAATTAAATATGCGGTTTCATCTTCAAGCGGACTTTCGTTTACCGCCCTGATTTGTCGAAACTCCCCATCGCAAAACGGGCAAGATTTTAACTGTCCCATTTAGCCCTCCAACAGTTCCTTATTGTCGTGAATGTTGCCGATGACTTCTGTGTCAGTGAACAAAACCCAATTATGCGGGGGCGGTGCATCAAATCCGCCTGTTGCTACAAAATCAAAACCGCTGAAACCGGGCGAACTGAAGAATGTCACTTTGCAGATCCTTCCCGTACCGCATCGAACAATATCCCCCTTAAATATCTTCTTGCCTTTCTTGTCATGAAGCCCGATAAACTGGCCGACCGTTTCAGGATCTACTTCAAACCATTCAGGGTAAAAGTCGCCACAATCAGTTTCAGAATATCCGGTATAAATTCTATGAGATTCATTTCCTTTACCATCGTAAAGATGAACATAATAACCCTCGATCCACTCGCCATTATCAATCCGCTTTCCCCTAAAAAGAATCTCTCGCATTGTTAGCCCCCCTTACAGCTTCATAAAACAGCCCCAAAAGGTATTCATCTTTTTCCCGGAGTGGTGGCCGAATAACGGTTTCTGGCCAATGGCTTTCCAAACTTCGGCAGCTGGAATGTCATGCTCAGACCACTTGAAAACGAGAACGCCATCAGGTTTTAGAACCCGCATACACTCTGCAAAACCATCATGGATCATTTGCGGCCAGTTTTCAGATAATTTGCTGTACTTTTTCACAAGCCATGATGTTTCTTTTGCTTTTGTCAGGTGCGGCGGATCAAAAACAACCAGGGAAAACGTGTTATCTTCAAACGGAAGATCCGTGAAATCGCATTGAATGTCCGGGTCGATTATGCAGCTGCGTTCCAACTTCGAATTTGTGCTTGCCCAAATGTTGTGGTGTTCCTCTTTTCGCTTGTCGCAGTAAACGGCATTGGGATGATGTTTGTTGAACCAAATTGTTCTGCTCCCGCATGTTACATCTAAGATTTTCTTTTCCATTCTGTCACCCCTCCTTATACGGGCAATCGCCCCGGTCATTAATCCCCAATACCATGCTATCCAGCAGGGCCTTTCTAATTTCGCACTTTCGACACGCCTTTCCCTCCTTGTCGCAGAGAAAGCAATCGCCCGTTGCCTGTTTCAAAAACACGTTCATGGCCGTATCGGGAACGATGTAATACTCCCGCTGTGTTTGGGGGTTAGTGGACGGAATCACCATGAGTTGACAGTTTTTAGCGTATCTATGCAGGGCAGCTCCTTCCACCCGATCCACACCGTCCAGAAAGGTGTCCATTGCAGCGTTCAGTTCAATCAACGCCACCCACAAATGATCCTTTACGGCTGCAGGTAGCTTTGATTTTGTCAGAACGTCCGTAAAGCCGATAGAACCGGCAAGACTGATGCCAATCTCCTTGGTGTAGCGGTTTAGATATTTAGGCATTATTCTTCCGTGCCTCCTTCAACTGTTCTTCAAGACTGGAAATCCTGCGGATAAGAGCGTCGTTTTTCTTCCGTTCTTTTGCAAGTTTAGTAGAAAGAGCTTTAATTCTCTCGTCCATCTAATGCCTCCTTAATCCCTTGCATTGTCTTTTACCCCCATTGCTCTGCCATAGCTTTTGCTATGCCGGGAAAAGTTTTACTTCTGTTTTTAGGATCTCTCTCGTTACGACCTTGAAATCTTCGATAATTACCGTGTGCATCCTTGCAACCGCCGTTGACCCAAGGCGTTATCCCCTGCGTTATAATCTCTGTTGGGATCAGTTTAGGCAATCCCTTTAGCCATAGGCAGGTTCGTTTAGTATACGGGTGCCCAAATTGAAAAGGTTGAATTATCTGATCGTATCAGGGCAACTCTACAATCTTCATCGGAACCGGGTTCTCGATGGCAATCTTTTCGCAATCCGAATTTAGCAACGAAAGGAAAAATTTTTTCGCTTCCATCGCCTTTTCGAAACGCTCCTTGTTGATTTGTCCATTTATTCTCATTCGAACAGCCCCTGCATTTGTGAGATATGTGCAAGGAGGGTGCCCAATAATCATGTCCCACTTTCCATCAATCTGATGTTCTGCACCATCCATGGTCTTGAAGCTGCAACGTCCGTTCAACAATGGCAAAACATCCTGCATGATATGCCACTCTGGATGACCTCCGGACGGCTCAATAATGTCACAGGAATAGGCTTCGTGGCCCTTCTCTCTGAATGCTTCACAAACCCGCTGTGATTCTTCGCAAGCTACTAAAACCTTAATACCTCTCACCATCCTGCAATATCTTTGTATGCTTTGTTTAACGCCTCTGTAAGGCTGCAACCTTCCCAAACGTAATGCCTATGTGGCCCGATCAAATAGCTATCAAGCCGAATCCCGTAGGAAAATGCGCCCTTTTTCAGATCTTCATCGTCCCAAAAGTCAGGAAACTCAATGAATATCGACATGAATCCTTCGTAGGACTTACCGCTTTCCAAATCCGACTTCCTGATCTTGTCGAAGACCAGCTTCCTGAGATTTAAAAATCGCTCGTACTCTCCCTGCGTAATCAATGCGCAATGCTCCTTCCTAATTCTTTGAATCCCTATGTTGAATTTAAACAAAAAGCTATTCCTCCACAATTTCAAGCCATTTGGAAGCAGAATATTTCACCCATTCATCAAAGGAGTGTATTTTACCCGCTTCAAAATACGGTACTTCATTCCCTTTATCATTAATAATAGAGCCATCCCTGAATTGATATATGCGTCCAATCGTATAAGCGTCTTGATTAATACCATTATGAGCAACGCAGACAACCTTTCCATTGTAGAGGGGCTCTTCTTCTTTCCGTAACGCAACTTCTAACGGGTGATAATCTGTACCGTAAATCAGACGGTTTAACGCAAGATCACGGCCTGTTTCCCATCGGTACTCATCGTCGGGATGAAGCTTTGCCATTGCTTCCTTAACCTTTCTTCTACCCTCATATTCGATTGCACGAGTGGTTGTGCCGTCCTGCAAGATAACGATTCGCTTGGGCTCGCAAGGGAAATCAATTAGCCGCACAAGTGATTCTGCTGGAAAAACGTACTTTTCATTATTCTCATAAAAAACAACAGCACTCTCGCCCGGTGTGCTCCAAACCGTATATGTACGGTCTTGATGTTCTCGCCATACAGCATGTGAAAGTCCAAAATGATCCTTCACATCCCCCCATTTCTTAACCGTTACCTTATCTCCAACCTTAATCTCTTCCATTTCTACCCTCCTGAATGAACGATAATGTGTCCTGATTCACAGAATTATTTCTTTTTTGGTTGTGGCACCGGGATTCGAACCCGGAATCAGCAGTTATAAGACTGCCACTCTAACCGTTGAGTTATGCCACATCAACGCCGGATTGCTCCGGCATGGCTTTTTTATTCAGCTTTGGTTCGGTTGGTAGCGAAATGACTAAGAACAACCGTAATCCGCTCCATGATGCGCTCAATCTTCTCAGGCTGGCCCCTTAATTCGGCGGATACGATCAATTCCCCAATCACATCCAGAATCAAACCAACGTTGTCTGCATCGATGATCGGAAGCTTCTTGTACCAGTTTTCGTATGCATAGGCAGCTGCTTCCATCACCTGGGACTTATCCTCATAGCAAACCCCGCTTCTTTTAAGTGCATCACTCAGGGCGTCCGCTAAAATCTCTAACTTCGTTTTTTTAGCAACCAAGAATTGTTCCATGTTAAATATCCTTTCTCTTAATACTCATATCTCCTGATGATCTCCTGTATCCCGTCCTGTAAACGGCTTACTTCCAGCTGCGCCTCTCTTATGTATCGCCTCGCATTCGTCAGCTTCCGGCCCTGATCCCGTACCGCTTCCTTCAATGCCTCGTTTTCCTTCTCCAATTCCGCTATCCGGCTCTGCAATCCCTGGACCGTTATCACTACTTCATTCCCTCCAATATCAATTATTTATCTGTATTATAATCTCTTTGATATCTGTTTGCAAGGGTTTTTAATATCGTTTTTTCCTATTCTGGAATATATGTGCGGGTGGGAGTGCTCAGGGGTGTGCGCTTTTGTTTTCTCTTGGTGGGATTGTAAACACCCCCCTCCCCTCCTCGATCCCGCTGCCCTGGCCCACCTTCAAACGATGCGCCCATTATAAACATAATGGAAGCACGAAAAGGGCTGATCGAACCTTTTTCAGCTGCTTCCATCCGGTTTGCATGGGATTCACCCTTTTTTCTTGTTTTGTTTGTATTCTTATTCATTATTCGTGTATGTTTATACATACAATCAAGCAATGATCCGCTAGGCCCTGGGCGGGTGCGCCCATGGCGAGCAATCCGCTCTATACAGTATTACAGCATACAGAGCATTACTTATTGGGGCTTTAAGGCTATAGAATGACCTGTAGGGGGTAAAGGGCATAAGCGGGTGGGATAAGTTGGGAAAGGTGAATAAATGGCGTATACAGGATTTGGCGGGATTTTATGGGGTTTTGTGGGATGGTGGTAGAATGTACTGGAATTTACAGAAGTGCAGAAGGGTTTGAAGCGTTGAAAATGATGGAGAATTGATCGTGTTGATCTGCTGGGGCTTTGTGGGTTGATTCAGGATATAAACCTAACAATTTCAAATCAACGACAGTATTTTCTAGTTATCTCAGAATTATTCCAAATTATAGTTTTAGCCTATGAATTATGGTCTTTTACCCTAAATTATAGTATTGGAATATCAACAATTTATCCATATTTGATATTGATAATTTGCGCAAAGTTTGATAAAATTAGATAACGGATTTAGAGATAGGAGCGCACACTATGACCTGGTATTACAAAGATTTTTGTGGAGCCACGGCGAGCATCACCGAACACAGAGACGGCACGGCAACGCTGAAAACTTACGCAGGCGGCAAGCGCACAAGAAAAAAGTACGCAAACAAAAAATCCGCCTATAACGCATGGCGCAGGATGTGTAACTAACCCCATCCCCCAAAGGCAGAAAGGAAAAAACATGATCGTTTACAAAACCACAATGGAAAAAATCCCTGACAACTGCGCAAATTGCAAAATGATTTGCAGACTTCCAGCTTACAGAGGTGATCTATCGAGAATCCAAAAAAAGTATTTGACCATGCGGCATAAAGATTGCCCTCTTATGGAAATCAAAGAGTACGAAAAATAATCGGATGCGCTGACCTATCGGCATGACGGGGAGAAAGGCCACAACCATGGCAAACTTTTTCAAGGATTATCAAGCCGCTGTCCGAGCCGCCAAGGAAGCGCAGGAGCCGCCCAAACCGGAACACAGGTACGAACGTGGCCAGATTGTACGAATCCCCTATTTTCTGGACGAGAACGGAAACGGCAAACGCTATTTCGTGGACTATCTTTCTGGTGATTGCGTTCTCCTTTCCAAAAACAAGAAGGAAGCCATGGCCGGGTACGGACATATCTACTCCATACATGACATTGTTGGGTAAGCAGAAAGCCGGACGGCATATTAAAATAAGCTATTAAAAAAACGGGCTCCAGGTGCAGCAACACCCAAAGCCCAAACCCCACAATTTCAAACATTTGTCCATATGGATAAAAAAGGAGGCTCACACATTATGGCAAAGAATTACAGAATTGTCAAGCATTACAGCATCCGGCCCGGCAGCATTGCCGATATTGTCACCAGATACGCCGGATCGGTCGTTTTTGCAATTTGCTTGTTGGCCCTTGGGATCGGGTATTGAGGAGGGCGAACACATGAAAATTTACGAATTGCGCCCCATTGATGGCAGAAAAAGTTTTTACGGTAAGGCAAAGGTTATCGAAAAAGGCAACGGCGAAACGGTTTTACAGTCCTATAATACGGAGGTTTGCAAAATCACCAGCGGCGGCGAATTTGTCCGCCTGTGGAGCGGCTACAGCGTAACCACCATGAGACATATAAACAGCTTTTTGCAGTTGGTCGGCATTGCCGGAGGTGGTAAAGCGTGGTGGGACGCTCAGAAAATCGGAGCTTAAATAAAGGAGGTCGGCGCAATGCGTTATTATCACATGATAATTGAACCAAAAGCCGGAGGAACACGCAAAGAATATATAAGCACTCGCCAAGGAGAAGCCCCGGAGGGCTGGCGGTGTGTTGGTGTTTGCGGTTATCACGATAAACCGAGTACCACGACAAGCGCATATATGAAAATATGGAAATCTAAGGAGGCCTAGCAAATGATCATGCTAAACACCTTCAAATCTCCGGCAGATATTGAAGCCGTGCGGGAGCTGGGCCGGGAATTTCAAGAACTTGTTTCCATCGCAAACTTTTCATATGGTGAATTGGTGCAGATGCAAACCGATTTAGCGGAAATTGCTGCACATTACGGATTGACGCAAGAATTTCAAGAAAACGGGATCATTTAACAGGGGGATAAAATGATGAAGATTTACGCCGTGCAAGTAAACCCGGAATGCCAGGAAAGCCCCATTTTCGACCATGATTACTTTCCGAATGGGATCGCCGTTTGTGGTAACGGGGACTACATGGAGCATATGCCAAAAGTTTTTGAGCGAACGCTTTCAGCCTTGAATGCTGGCGATATTTCCGAAGCTGTTGCACATTTCAACGAATGGCGCAGGTGGTACAAAAATATCACCGATGTTTTCATGGATCTTTTACCACCTGAACACAAAGCAAAGTATAGCACTAGGGAGATCAAATTATTAAAATCGCTTTTTTTGAAGTTTCCCGAATGTAGCAGCTTCGAAGAAAACGGAATCTTGTGCAATGTTTTGTCAGTTGTTACCGGGAAAAAATGGGATTGGAAAACGATTCGTGGTTGTTCGCAGTCGGAATGGAATAAGATATTTTATCCTGTTGCAGAATGGGACGCCAAAGCATTACGGGCCTTTGAATGCGAATATTTCAATAATGGATCTGAATGGGTTGTTGATGATTCCGAATCATTTAACCCCGAAACGGATAACCCCGGAGAAATTGACGGTTTTCATATGTACTGCACCAACTGGGGGGATTGTGATATCAGGGCAGAAATAGCCCAGGCCGCCGGATGCTTGCCGGATGATGTTGAACTGTTCAAATTTCAGGGATATAGAAAAACGCCAATTTATGGCCGTGCATGATAAAACAACTCAGGATCATTTAACGGGAGGTCTATAAAATGGCGGATTCGCGGCGTATCGTTTCTATCAAGTATAATATTAAAAAGGGAGAGTTCAACATCCGATATTGCAACACGGTTAACGGCGAATTTTCCAGAACTTTTGCCAATAAATTAAATGCCGCCGAAACCGATTTTATAACTTGTGTGAAACGTCACGAAAACGATTTGTTTATAATTTGGGCAAGATAACGGAGGTTTTTAAAAATGGCTTACTGGGGTCGATTGGATACAGAGGAAAAGCGTTTAGCCTACCGAGAATACGAGGTTGCCGGGTTCGATCTGACGCACTACGAAGATGAAAAAACCGATATATATACCAAAGATGAAAACGGGCGGTATTATCTCAAAATTTTCAATGGCACAGCCGGAAAACCGTCTTGTTATTATAGTTTCCGAAGCGAGCAAGCACGGGAAAAGTACATCTCTGACTATTTAGAAGGACGGCGGCGGCATTTTGAGCGCATCAATGCCCGGAAGAACGCCAACAAAAACCCGGAGGCTGTACAGGTTACACACGCTTTTGAAGTGGGCCGGGAGTATATCCGCTCTTGGAGCTATGACGGAGACGATTTTTCAACCGTTTGCAAGGTTGTCAAGAGGACGGCGCAATTTGTGACCATCCAGGAAAGAGGGGATCGGGAAAGGCGTTGTAAAATCAATATTTGCAATGGCGTGGAAAATATCCACCCTGATTCCCTTATGGGATACTACGCTAACGAGGTTTTACCCACGGAAGAAGAACGGGCTGAGCATCGGAAGCAGGAAGAAGCAGCACGACAGGAACGAGAGCGGCGGCAATTCGAAGCCTCAGAAACCGAAGCCGTTGAAGTTGCCGCAATCATTGAGAAATTCCCACACGAAGACGGACGACCCTTTGTTCATGTCGAATGGGTGGAGGGGTACGACTGCACCATAAGAGCCCTTTGCGGTAAAAATCTTTCCATTATTGCTGCAGATATGATTCTGGGGCGAATGGATGACCGCCGCCACAATGACCCGGACTTTCTCGGCTATGATAAGTGCAAATTCACCTTGTACTACAACGAAGAAAATTATACAGATCGCTATGATCTCGGCGATGGACACGGCGGCTTAATTAAATTTCTATCGTCTTATGACAGTTTCCCCGCCGATATTCTGGCCCTCTTGGTCGAGGATGAAAAAAAGAGCTTGGAAACGGTCAAAAAGGCTGCAAAGAATCAGGAAGCACAACGGGCCACCACGGGCGGCAAAGTCATTAGTCTGGCCGACTATAAAAATCGCAAGGAAGAAGAAGCAGCAGCGAAAAAGAAGAAGGAAAACGAGGAAGCTATGAACGGCCTGGAGATCTCTATTTCGACCCTGACGGCCCCGCAAACATCATCCGCAATTGATAACATTCTAGCAGAAGCCGAAAAAAATCCGGCATCCTGGGCCATTCCTGCTTTGGGTGTGATCGGGAAAATGTTGCAACACTACGATGATATTGCTCCGGGTTATGCGTATCAGAAATATAAAGAGATCGCCCCAAGGATCAAGGCTTTGCAAATCGCTATAGAGCAGAGCAAGCCCCCGGAGGATACGCCGCTGTTCTGATTCGTTTGTTGCTCCATTTTGCCTCTATAACGAAAAAGGCCGGGGATGGGGCCCGGTCTTTTTCAAAGGAGGTGATAGGCAGTTACGCATTCAGTTGGGGGGGTAAGTGACGCTCGCAAGTATATTAAAGCACACCGCCCCAGCAAAAAGCGATAACGCAAGACCCCCACTACCCAGTTCACAACTATTTCACTTTTTAAGGATTAGATCATGGAAAAAACTGCTGAAAATTTTGATCTTGTAATCTCCGCTTATATTTCAAACTGTACCGCAAACGAGATCGTGCCCTCTACCGTTGCCTATTACAAAAGAATCTTGCTGGACTTTAATAAAAGCATGACCAACAGCGGCATTGCTCCGATCTGGCCGACCGTTGAAGCCGTTTCGAAGTGGAAACAGGATCTTTGCGACCGAAAGTTGAAGATTACCACCATCGATATCTATATGCGTGTATTGCGCAACTTCATGGAATGGGCCGTAGATATGGGCATGATGGAATCTTCTTGCTGCATTCCGGCCATCATGCCAAATCCCAAGATCGTCAACAAGGCCACCAGGAAGCCGTATAGTGACCTATTAGACGGTTCTTCTGTTATGCGTATATTTAATCACGAAACGCCAAAAAACGTGTCTGAGAGGATTTGGCGGCGAAATAGAGCTATTCTGGTTTTGTTTCTTTCCACCGGAATCAGAAATTCAGAGCTTAGAGGGCTGAATCTCTCCGATCTGGACTTTGATGGTGGTAAAATCCTTGTCCGAAACGGCAAGGGAAGCAAGACCAGATACGTTTCCTTCCCCACCATTGCCAAGATCGCAATAAAAGACTATTTGAATTCAGGTTATCGCCCTTGCTCCGTTTCAGATGATGAGCCTTTATTTGGAATTACGGATAACAGATACGAGGCAGGGTGGCATGGCATGAAAAGAACCGCTCTTTCTCAGCTTGTTGAGCGGAATCTGCGGCTTGTCCTGGGCAAAGAAGGGATTCGCTCCCACGCTTTGCGTCACTCCTATGCTTCCGTCATGTGGGACAGCGGTGCAGAATTGTCGGATATCAGCAGCATTCTCGGCCATTCATCCGTTACAACCACGGAACGTTATGCGGAACGTTTGCGGCCCTCTGCTCCGATTGATCGTGCAAATTCCGTTTTTGATAACTTGGTTTCCATGGGTAGCTGAAAAACGGTTGCTCCGATCTGGTTCTTGTTGACATTTTGTCTGATCCGTGTATAATAAAAGCGTGGAAACCCGAACGGTTGCCGCAATCATACAACTTACACGACCGAGAGTTTAACTCTCAATCCGTGAGCCGTCTGATCGCACCAGACGGCTCACTTCCTTTTTGCTTGAAAAGCATCAAAAATTTGGAAATTGTTTTGTCAAATCTTGTCAACCGAAAACAGACCATCCAGGCATATTCAGGCTTCTTTGCTCCATTTTGGCCATTGTGGATTGTACACAAAAAGAAACTCGCCTTAATTGATTCTAAAGCGAGTTTCTAAGTTTGTTAAAACGAGTTTTGGCCAACGGCAGGGCGGTGTATCCTGCATCTCAGGTGCCTTGCGGCGTGTCAGCACTCACGCATCTCCTAACGATGGGTGACGGCTGCTGTTTCCGTCCTCGCAAGGTGTGTCGGGAACCGTTTCCGACCTCGCTGGCCAAACTCTACTCTACACAATTCCACCGGGCCACATAGCCGTCATTGTGGATTGGTCGTTAAACATCCACACGCACCACACAGATTCGCCCACAGACACGTTTAAAGAGGATGAAGCCGGGATTGTCTGTTCGATGCTGAAAGCGTCCGTTACGCCAATCATACCATTTGCCGGGGCTGTAGTGCAAGTCATTTTCTTTGCCCTGACGCATGAACGGCATTGCTCATCAATACGCTTTTTAATAAGGGGCTGTAAAGCCCTCATGATCTTTACAGCCTCTTGATCTGTGTTATTTTGCTTCATTTTGCTTCGTAGTCTCTCCACCAACAGCCTTTACAAATTCCTTGTCTACCAGGAAGTAGTCAACGTTGATTACGCCGCTGGCCGTCAGTTTCATCACAAGGCCATCCACAAACTTTTCAGCAAGATCCCGGTTGTAATTCTTGCCTAGAATTTGTTCAAGCTGTTGCAAAATCCATTCTTTCTTAAAGGGGCCGTCCCCCGGCTGTTCAAATTCCTTCTCTGCTGCAGGAATGAGACCTTCAATCAGTTCATACAGCCGTTTTTCCTTTAGCCACGGAACAACATATTTTGCAGTCACGTACACCAGGACGAGCCCAACAATAGACCCTGCGGCATATAAAGAGATTCCCGCAATTTCGTCAAGCAGTTCTACCATTTACTATTACTCCTTCGTTTTCTCTACTTCGGGCAGACCAGCAACAGAGGTCAGAATAGAGAGGATACCAGCGAGCAGAGCGGTAGATCCCACTACTCTCCAATCTACGGCGGAAAAAACAGCAGTAGAGCCAATAGCGGCAATGGCGGCCTGTGCCACGGTACGGAT
>JAZURO010000237.1:0-16381 GCA_045606265.1 Eubacteriales bacterium | reverse complement strand
ATTAAAAAGGCAAGCGTGTTCCACACACGCCTGCCTTAAAGTATTTAAGCTATATTAGCCTGCGATGGTGTAGATACCCATCTTCTCAGCGCAGATAACGCCAGTACCGAATGCCTGACCGTAAACATACTCCTGAGTGAGGTCGTTGTTTTCGGTTGCTTCGCGGGTAAGCATAATACCCTCGCCCTCGTTAACCATCTTAACGGGAGCGTCATCACCAGCGATGATGTAGATCTTGGAATCATCGAGGATGAAGTTGGATGTGCCGGGCTTGTGAGCCTGCTTGAGCTGAACCATAGCAGTTCCGTTGAACTTGCCATAGAAGCCCATATTGTAAAGGTCGCTCTTAGCCTCGTCAGCAACGGTAGCAGAAGTTACCTTGCGAAGAGCAGTCTTGGTACCGTAGATGGTAGCAGTCTTGCCGGTAGCAGCCTCAACGTGCTCGATGATAGCAAGGAGCTTGTCCTCATCAAAAGTACCAGCATATACGTACTCAGAGCTGAGACCAGCAGTGTTCTCGGTCATACCAGCGATAGCAGCATATGCATCAGCAAGGATGGTCTTCTTGAAAGAGTTTGCAACAGCAGTTACGAACTCGTCGAAGGTGATTCTACCTGCAAGAAGACGACCAAGGTTCTCGTAAACGCGAACGATCTTCATAGAGGTCTTAACGGTAACCTTCTCACCGCCAGAGATTCTCTGACGTCTTACGCCACGGATACCAGCAGCGGCATCTGCAACGATGAATACAGCTTCGCCGGAAGTATAGAACTCGTTAACGTCGCCGCTTGCGATGTTCTTGTACTCAACGAGACGGAAGATAGGATTCTCATCCTTCAAACCTTCCTCAACGATAGTAGGAATCAATTCCTCAACCGCAGAATAGAGCTCATTTCCGCGAACGAAAGTCTTAGGATTGAGCTTGTCAGATCCGCCGTTCATCTCAATGAACGCCTTGCGAAGAGCCTCGGAAGTCTGACCTTTTGAAAATTCGCCACTCATAGTGCCCTTAATTGCACCGATAGCAATAGTAAGTACATTTTCCATTATGTATTGTTTCTCCTTTCTTTTAATTACGCAACTTCGATTACGTACCACTCGTTCTCGATAAGAACGATCTTACCGACAACGGAAGCACCGCCGGTTGCTTCAGCAACTGCAGAAAGCTTAGTGGTGTCAGTAAGCTCTACAGTAGCGCCCACTTCAAGAGCCGCACCGTCAGCAAAAGCCTCAGCGGTAACGGAGAAGCAGTCATTTGCAACGAGTCTGTATCCGCGAACATTGTCGCCAGCTTCGTTTCTGAACTCTGCGAGAGTGTTGCGAGCCTTGCTCTTAACAACTTCCTCGCTCGCCACGAGGGCGCACTTATAAACATCTGCGTTCTTAGTAGGTGCAGTAGCCTTGCGAACTTCGCGCTCGCCTTCAAGATGGTCGCCAACGAGGACAACGTTACCGTTTTCAACGGGTGCCTCGGTCTCGCCGACCATAAATTTCAAGGACACAAGATCCTTGCCGTTTACAGTACCTGACATATTGTCAGTTCTTACACAAGCATAAGCCATAATTATTTTTTCTCCTTATAAATTTTTATTTTTTAATTGCATCGGGCAGATATTTGCTGAAGAATTCTTCTTCTGCCGTGATAGTTTTTTCGTCTTTTGCGAAGCTCAGAATGGGAATTCTGACTTCAGATACATCGCGCTTCTTAACAATTCCGGACTTACCGCGAACTGCGTAAAGCTTCTCTTTCAAGTCCTCAGCACTTGCAAAATCCATTGCATTGCTGACCACAGTCTGATATTCCTCAACATCAGACAAGTCGGAAAACTCCGCAATAACTGCGGCATATTCCTGTTTTCTTTCAGCTTCTTGTTTTGCACGTTTATACTCAACAAGCTCGGCATACTCTGCTCTCTCCTTGTCAAGTTTTTCTGCCTCTTCAAGAGTCATCCAAACAAGACGAACCTTCTCAAAGCTATCCGCATTAAGCGCGATATCATTTTCGGTTTTGGAGTATGCAAATCTCGCGTAACCATCTACCGTACCCTCGTCGGATGCAAAGTAGTATCCAACGTATACGTGCTGGCTATCGAAATCACAAAGCCAGTAGCTCTTATAGAGAACGTCGTTCCATTCACACAAAGCTGAAATTGCGTTGCACAAAGCTCTACGAGTTTCCTCGTTTGTGAGCTCGAACTGGAATTGAGGTGCAGGTTCTCCTTCTCCGGAGCCTGAGCCAGAATTGTCGGTAAACTCGCCTTCGCCAGTAGGTTCACCTTCGGGTTCTCCTGTACCAGCTTCGCCTTCGCCGTCAGTGTCATTCTGGGGTTCTGCGGCGGGTTCTCCAGCAGGCTCTCCTGCGGGCTCTCCCTCTCCAGAGGGTTCTCCGTTAGCACTCATCTCTGTAAGGCGTTCTCTCAGCATTTCCTCAGTCATATCTTCCGTAATTTCAAAAGACAACTGCTCAACGCTTTCGATGCCGAACTCTCTTAAAATGCTTTCAATGTTCTCAAGATTCACTAATTTTTGTCCTCCTTTCTCAAAGTTAGGTTTCAACCCATAACTGTCAGCCAACTTGCTCTTAAATTCCTCGAAAAGTTCTTCCCAATTTTCTGCAGTCGAGAAATGGTATGGTTCAACTCTCGCGGACGGGAAGCAAGGACGAACGTTCTTGTCAGGATCATCACTCTTACCCATCAAGCACAGGGCTGAATATCTAAACTTTTTAACCACCGTGTATCCATCTTTATCCACAACTGTTTCCAATGGTTTGATTTCCATACTTTGGTTAAAGTAGATATCGTCATCATATTTGGTATCCAAAAGCTGAGGATACCTACCCGTCCAGAGGATGATGTCTGCAACTTGATATGTTTTAATAGATCCGTCCTTTTCTTCAACCTCTTCGTAATGTACATTGTCCTGATAAGGAACGGTACCATAAGGAACGGTCAACGATCTGAGATAGTACTTGCCGTTTGCGTCTTTCTTAATCTCTTTATCGTGTCCACCCATACGAAGCTCTTCATCTTCCTCGTCTACGAAAATGTGTCCAACTACGGGAATGTTGAACAGCGTAGGCAACGCATCGTCAACTGCCTCTTTCACAATGTCAGATTTGTTGACATTACGACCGGGGCACATAATATAACATTTACACAATGTCATCTCATCGTTGACGGGCTTGACAGGAGTGATTTTCGCAGTAAATCCAACTGATAAATTCATAGGTATTTCTCACTCCTTCTTTAGAAACACACAGTGGTATCTTCGACGAGTAATACATCTCCGCCGTCTTCGCCTTCGCCGAATGTCATATACTTGTTGACCTCGCTCATAAAGGCTTCCGACTCTTCGAAAATGAATACCTCTTGATTGCCATTGATGGTTTCTTTCATATATGAAAAACCGCTATCAGCAAGGCTCATAGCGATCTTCTCATCAAATATTTTTATAAACTTCTTTTCTTCTCTACAATTATCCATACTGTCTACCTCTCGTTATCGGTTTGCATTGGTGTCATTGTCACGAGTGCTTGCTCCATCATCCGAAAGATCTTCGTCTTTCTTCTGAGGGCGTCCCTTTTCTCCGTCTTCTTCGCCGGAGTTATAAGTATTACGCATAGGAACAAGCTCGCCGAACCCAAGCAAATCTTCCTCAAGGAATGTCAAACCTGCAATATCGTACTGAGGAATACCAAGAGCTGCCGCATAGTGGGATTTGCCCAAACCGAATGATGCGGCTTCTTTGTACTCCTTGACAAGTTCGTCTCTATTGAATACGGTTATAGGAAGGAATGTAATTTTGAACTTGATAGTACCCGAGAAGGTAGTCTTCAGGTATCTGTTAAGAACCTTTTCGAGCTGTTTTACAATTCCGAATATGTAGGTTTCATCATTCTTGATGGAAAGCTTGGTAACACCAGACGTATCGTTTGCAACACCGTGCAAAAGACCGGAAGTACCCGCAGTAGACCAGAAATTAGCCACAGATTTTGCGATATCGTCCACGTCGGAAACGCCACTCTTTTGGTCAAAACTGAACTGATCCATATCAAAAGGAGTGATAGCCAATCCAACGTTCTCACCAAGGGCGTTGCTCAACTGATTGTAATATTTCAAATACAAATCCCAGCCAATCAACGGGTTACCGTTGGCATCGACTGGAACCTTACCTGTAAGCATTTTGTAGTTTTTCAACTCATTTGCGGTTTCCTGCAAATTTTCGGTGTTTGCAATAGTGTAAAGAGATGGCATAACTGCCGCAAAAGGAGGAACCGAGAAGTCGATGATAGTGTCGTCTGCTTTGACACAGACGGAAATATCAGGCGGAACCTCTTGGTATTTCTCTCCAGTCTGCAAATATTTTGCATACATATCCGTAAAAGCTGCGGGATAAAACTCAAGTTTACCCTGAAGCTTTGTCATATCTACGGCATACAAGAATGTTCCGTTGCATATGGACGTGAGCTTACAAATGTCGGGATCCAACTTCTGAATAAAGGTGGACGATTTATCAGACCACTTTACTCCGTAGTAAATACCGTCACGCAGGCACACACCTACTACACTTCTCACCAACGACGGAACATCGATAAGCTCCAAGAATTTGGTAACCTTGTAATATTGCTTTGCTATGCTTTCTCTCTTTGCTCCGTTTGTCTTTTCAAATCCGAGGGGAGATATTACGTAGTATCCGTAATACAACCCTGCGTAGTATTGGATAAGCCTTTGATAATGCATAGAAGATAGGTACATATAATTCGATGCATTACGCAGGCTCGTCTCGTTAGACGAGGGTGATTGTAGCCATTTCAGAATATTCTCTTTTGTGTATAGGGAATATGTGTATGACTTTTGAGAAGAGGAATTTTTAGGATTGTAAACGATTTGTTTGATCAGTTCTCTGGCAAAAGACATCGGCATTTCGACAAGAGCGTCTTGCTGCTTTGGCTTTTGAGAGGTTGTCGCGGGCTTTTTCTTAGCCGGACGGGAGTTATTTCTTTTATCCATTTCTTCCTCCTTTGCTTAATATTTCTTTTTAATTTGCGGTGCTCTAAACTTGAACACCAGTTGTTCCATCGTTTTCTTCGATTTTTGAACTTGTAGATCTCTTTCTATGATTTTTGCGACGTGGATGTTATAGCTCAAACTACTATATCTATCCTTTCGCATTCCTGCTTTTTCTTTTACTCTGATAACATTGTTGCGTACCTCATACTCAAGCTTAATAAGCTCGTTTATCAGGAGCGATGTATGTATATAAGGCAACTTGAGGTTCAACGCATCTGCGGTGCTAAGGTTGTCATATCCGCGCAGTTCTCCGAGAGAATCTTCTGCGGCAAACTCAGAAGTCAGTAACCTAACGCTTCCCTGCTTAAGTGCCTCACGTAGTCCGAGCGCACATTGAGAGTTAAACTCTTGCGTGCCTTGAACAGACCAAATTACTTTTGGAGCATCGGGCACCAAGCATCGTTTCGCCAGCTCGTCGTTATTACAACAAGATAGCGCTCCGTATGTTGTGCCACTCTCTTGGTCGTATATGTCCGCCATTAAGGCGTCACTAACTCCAAGACCTAAGCCTTTGGTATCCAATACAAGGTAATCACAATCGTAATCCTCAAATAATTTGCGTATTACCAACGCCTGCGCGTCTGTGCGAAGTCCCTCGTTGTTGTCCGCGTAAACAATGTTGTTTACAAACCTGTTGTTGGAGGTGGGCAACATTTGGTTTATAAAGATTGACGTGGCGTCATTCTTATTTTTCGTTGAAGACATAAGTGCAATATCGGCTGAAAGCACTCTGACCTCACCGGGGATCTTCGGCGGGATATACAGTCGCTTGTCTGCAATCTTGTGTCCTGCAAACTTTGGATAAAACGGATATTTGATTACACGATTGCGGTCAATTTCATCAAAGTTATAAAGACCTCCGCTACTCTGCCCGAAGAACAATGCTTCCATTTCCATCTGGAAGGTTATTGCATTAAACGTAGTTTCGGACATTTCGTCCTCGACCTTTGTCTTATCCAATCTTCCCTCTTTGATAGCTAACTGATATGGCATTGCACAACAGAAATAGCTTCTGCCTCGAATCATATTGACTACATACGAGCGTACCAACTCATACGACCAATGTGACTCGTACCAACAAGAGCTCGCATAAAGCTCTTTGGTTTGCTCCTTTGGATAATCCTTGTATTCGGGCTTATCCAAGAAGGCGGGGTGTCTCTGCGATGTCAAGAATTTACGAAGAACGGTATCGATAATATTCTTATCTACCATACGGAACTCGTCCACGACCAGAACGGTTGCTCTGTTATGTCGTGCTGAGTCTGCCGCCGTTACAACGACAATTCTCGAATCGTTACGGAAGCTCACGAAAGCGTTAGCTTGGTTAACTTGAACTTCCTCTATCTCAAGCCTCAAGTTTGCGGAACGCGGCATTAGGATTTCTCGGATTTTATCGATAATTTCCGTTGCCTGTTTTCGCGTCTTTGAAGCAAGACATATTCTTGTTTCTGGATATAGGATACAGTGTATGACGCAGAATATAGCAATCAAGAATGATTTACCGCCACCACGGCTCGCTAAGTAAACCACGTTTGAAAAGCGGAACATCATACACAAAATGATCTGCTGAAATCTATCCAGTTTTAAGTTAAGGTAATCCCGGGCAAAACGGTGTGGATTTGCCCGATAGAATGCTGCCCACACATTCACGCCGTTCATTATTCTGTCGGCTTTGTCTTGTTTGACTTGCGACTCCGTCTGGGAATTACGAGTTATCGTCGCCATCCTTGGTTACCTTATCGCTGAACTTGTCCAAAAGTGAAGTTTCGCCAAGATCATCTTCCTCGTACTCGGGAGGAGTAACGGTGTATTTCGCCATTTCCTCGCGGTACAATTCTTCGTAATCGTTCTTAACGTGAACAAGATTACAAAGATGTCCCAAGAAGAACGTGCTGATATATCTTTCGATTTCATCTACATCCTTCCATTCCTCATCAGGTTCACCTATAGGACGTTCGGTTTCCCACTTTTTAATGAGAGTTCCGAATGTGTTTTGATCGGCTAATGCGTTATCATTAGTCTGGCTCGGCTTCAAATTACTGGTTCCAAGTAAGTCTTGGAAAGCTTTCATCGCATCGGTGACTTCTTTGGTGCTACCGCGCAACTGTGCTTTTTGGATTGTAAGCTGGGCTATACACAAGCTCTTAAACAACTCTTCCTGTGCTTTGGTCTTACAATCGTATCTTGTCGTCCAGTCCGTGTACTGGTTGAGCAAGAAGTCGTATTCTTCATCCGTGTATCCAAACCCGAAGAACATAATAGTTTCTTTGGACACGCGGGATGCTCCCGACGTTTCTTCGCCGTCAGCCATCTCGTCGGGCGTGATGTCTGACATAGTCATAATCTTATTACTATGGCGGTCTTTAAGGGTATCCAAATATGTGGTTCCCTTCGCTTGGTTAACGTTCATCTTTGAAGGATAAACCAAAACCTTAGACCTGCCTTGGGAAATGTTTTTGGTCATTGCGACAATGTCGCTATTGTAGTACCAATCGAAAAGCCTGCAACAATGCTCAAGTGCGTGTTCTTCGTTTCCAGAATAGAAACCTACCAATTGCTGATAAAGCTTCTCTACGCAATGTTTGCATATATGTATGTACCCGTTATTGCCTTCATAAAGGAAGGATTTTGACACGGGAAAATTTCCCTTTTGTGTGTTATATTCCTTGCCACAGCAAGTACATCTATATTTTGTATTCGGTTGGTCGTTCTTGATTCTCTCCGGCTTGACGCTGGTGTCAATCTGTATGGGGCTCGAACTTTTGAGCCTTGATTGTTCAGATTTACTGCCACCCATAGGTCGTCCGCCCTTTCCTTTATTCTCCATAAATCCTCCATTGAGAAATCCCGCCCTATATTAGGCGGGATTAGTCGTCTTCAACATATAGTTCATCGAGATCGTCGCTGTCATCTCTGACAACATAAATCTCTGTGGTTGTCACGGATTCGTGACCTAAAAGCTTTTGCACTACTTTTATGTCAACTCCATCCTCTACTGCAAGCTGGCTTGCACGCGAACTTCTCAACTGGTGAGGATATGCGCGTCTTCCGATGATTTTGGAGAATGTGCTCGTTGCCCAAGTATTAAATAAGGTTTCGCTCACTTGGCGAACTTCTCCACCATATCGAGTAACAAACATATACTCACACTCATCTTCGCCCCTGTGCTCCATCCATTTCTTGAGCGCTTTCATCGTATCTTCGCCGAAGATAAACTTTCTGACTTTGCCGACGCTACCTGCGCCTTTGCAACGAATGGAATGGGTTTGGTAATAAAGGACTTCCTTTTCTATCTCGTTTCCGTCTTCGTCCGTGACTTTTCTCATCTTCTTGATTGGGCGAGCGTCTACAACACTCTTCAGCAGTTGTCTGCTTTCTGCTCTACGGCACCCGGTATCTAAGGTGAACATAAGATATGCCACCTTCTGCCACTCCTCACGCTCCGTCAACACCTCGATGAGATGATTGAACTCCTCTTTAGTCAAGGGTTCTTTAGGGTTGACAAATGCTTTGGGAGGTCTTTTAATACTCTTGTTGATAAAATTCCTGAACATAGGATATTCGTCGTGATAATATATCTCTATATATCCGTTCAGCGAGCTAATCGCGGCGCGTTTGTTGTTAACGTCCGCAGATGAACATCCGCGATTGACCATCCAGTTCTGAAACTTTTTGTACTCTAATGGCTTGATTTCGAGTTGAGTCTTGTTTCCAAGATTGTCTTTAACCCAAACAAACCATATCTTCAAATTCGACTCATAAGCTTTCCTCGTGCGAGGCGATAGCTCAGTGGAGTTCGTTAAAAAGTCTTCAAGGATGGTTCTGTTGAACTCGTGCACATTATCCCATTGCTCAGGCGTAATCTGCTCTAACTTCTTCATATTCCACCCTTTGGTATTTATGTATTTGTTTCGTCGTATGCCACGCCGCTTGGCGTAAACTTGATCATATCTCTCGGGGGCATCGTCATCATTTCGCCCGTAGAAGGATGTTTAACTCTCTTAGGTGCGGTCTTCTTGTGTTTGAAAGAACCGAATCCGTAGATTACAACATCTTCTTTGTCCTGATATATGGTCTCACCGAGGAAGTCAAAAACACTTTGACAAATTGTAGCGGCTTGCTTGTAGCTTACGCCGTATGCCTCGGCATATTTACGACTGAATTCTTTTGCGTTTAACATTAAAAATCTGTTCTCCTTTTCTTCCTATATAAAACTTATCTCATTATTTATCTCAAGCTTACATCATAAATGCACTTTACAGCCTGCGTTTCGCTCGTAATAATAACGCACTGCTCGGGATCCCCGGATATTCTGAGGTCTACGCAGTGGTCATCGGAACCAACTACACAGCCAACCTGAACAATCTTCACTCCGTATTGAGTGTCATAAGCGTTGTGGTGGCGGTGGTGCATTATAATAGCATCAGGCTTCTTGCCCGTCATCATCGTCAGCTTGTGCGTGACATTAGAGGGCTTATCTTTGTCGCCGTGTACGATATAGAACAGCTTGTCATTTCTCGTAACGAACGAGTTGATGGAATTGTCGATATATCCATCATTGCAAATCTTCACATCGGAATAGTTCTCAAATTTAATAGAAAGGAAGAAAGGAATTAACGCATCCAGTTCCTCTCCGTTGAGATGTTCTTCCTTGTTGGGACTCATACGCGAATGGTTTCCAGAAACGCTGTGTACTCTCACTTCGCTGAAATGTTTGTGCAACTCCATAATGAAGTCGCCAATGTACGTTGCAGCAATCTTGATCTGCTCTACAACGTTCTCGTTGTTTTGAAGTCTTAAATTGGGATGAATGTTACCGCTGATGTTGTCACCGCCAAGCACCACTTCACATCTGTTGCAGTGGTGGGTTGATTGGATATTGCGGATTTCATCCAGATATTTGCTCAAACGAGCCTTAAGTATGTCGGTATTGTATTTATTCCAATGATTATCTACCTCGATGCCGACGTGTAAGTCGGATAGGCACACAATCATATCGTCACTACCAACTGTGATAGGAGAAGGAACATAATCAAAAGGTTGAATATCGCGGGCAAACGCACGCTCTATAACTTCGATAAAGGATTCTTTACGAGCTTCTTCTCTGATAGACTTCTGGTAATCAACTCTTTCATCGCTAAGCTTCTGCCTCTCTTTGCGAATCTCTTCCTTTTCTTTTCTTAATAGAGCCAAGTAACCGTTTGTAACTTCGCCCTTCGACTGTTTCTCTCTGAAATATTCAGCGATAAATGCTCCGCCGAAAATAGTTTGTGACGCCTTTCTTAAGGTGTCGCTATGTACGCCAAGATTATATTTATCAACGATCTCTGCCCAGTCCATATCGTTCTGACCGTTCATCTTGCCTTTGATGTCGTCTAAGCAAAGTTCGTATTGTTCTCTACTCAAACCGTATTTTTCAAGTTCTTGGTCTATTTCTACCAAATCCAAATGCCTCCTTGTTTCTTATGTGTCTGCTCTCCTGCCTAATGGCTGTGTGGTACTACCGGCGGGGATCGAACCCGCGATACCGCCGTGAAAGGGCGGTGTCTTAGCCACTTGACCACGGTAGCATTTAATGGCGGTGGTACCGAGAATCGAACTCGGGATTGCAACGTGACAGGCTGCCGTGATAACCTCTCCACTATACCACCGAATGGCTCCCCCTGTAGGGATCGAACCTACGACATCGCGGTTAACAGCCGCGTGCTCTGCCTAACTGAGCTAAAGGGGAATATAAATGACCTGCGTCCGCAGAACATCGCGGCGCCACGACTACGTTTCTCACCGAGATAGAAGCTGGGAGCTTATCTCCAACCTCGCAAACGTGAGCCTAACGAACAGATCAATCTTGGTTGCGGGGGTGGGACTCGAACCCACGACCTCCGACTTATGAGGACGGCGAGCTACCATCTGCTCTACCCCGCATTATTTTCTCCCTATACGACAATTAGTTTTTTGCAAATCAAGGTTGCAAAAGTGTCTAAATATGGCGTATAATAGGGAGAAATTTAAACTTTTCACAACTTCTTTTATATAAATCCGTGTTAATTTTGGGGCAAAAAGTTGTAAAAAATTTGATATAAATATATATTTAATGTAGTAAAACCTTCTTATATTTGAACTCATACAAGGTAATATCGCCGTCTTCTGCCTCTTCCAAAGTATATAATGGTTCCTTGCTCGCCTCAATCATTCGGAAGAATGACTCATTAGGCTTGCCGAACAACACTTCAAAAATGAAACGGTACACGTCTTTTGTGTCCTTGTTATCGAGTTCCTTGAGGGTTAAATACATCGTGTATTCACATTCAGACATCTTATCAATTGCATCAATGCACTCTTGCCTACGCTCGGCAACCTGATTCCAGATCAATTCCTTCTCGTCTTTCTTTTTAGTGTCATAATCGATGTACATTTTTCTTATATCATCCTTCGCTTTGCGGATGATTGTGATGATCTTATCGCGTTGTATGCAGTTATAACCACTGCGAACTGCCATCTCAGGCTTGCGAACAATATCCATAAAAGGAACAATCGTCGCTTTGTACTGCCGCGCCTGACGGAAGTTTGTTGAGGAAATTATCTTCTGCAGATAATCCATAGGAGTATCAAAATATCTATATCTCGTACCGTCGCTAAGCTCATATCCATTTTCAAGCGTTATCATCTTGAAGAACATAGGCTTCACTTGACGGTTATCATCTTCTATTTTATACTTGGACTTCAACCAAGAGATCTCATTGAAGCTGTTGATGATGTATTCTTTCTTCGCCTTGTCGATTTCAATGCCCGACAAGACTGCAAGCTTGCAAATATCGTTGTAGAGTTCTTCACAATCTTCCATACTCTCACCGCGGTTTAGTCGCTCCCAGTAAAGACTGTTCAACTGCTGAGAGAGGTTTACGATTTCGCCGATCTTATTGACGCTCGTTTTCACGTCGAGGTCAGCTTTGTGCTCGTGATTGTAACGGCGGGCAGTTTTTTGAGAGTCAACGAAGCACGTTGGGACTTTGAACGCGGAATAATTCTTACGCGCCGCCGCAATAAGAACCTCATTGTCCGTAAGAAGAATACTGTCGGAGTCGTAGTCACAACCGTTTAGTCTTTGCTGAATGTTCTCGTTGATTGCATTCACGTAAACAATCTCGTTGGAAAGATTGAAGTACTTGTCAATATCCTCGTTGGCTACATTCTGCGAAAGAAGAACATTGCCCATCGTGATATGGGGACTTCTGGATGCAAGGATTGTTTTGCCGTACTCAAACTTTGTACTGTGAATGCACCCGGGAGCAATAACACCTTCGCCCTTGAACGTTCCGATTGCCTGCTGCAGAAGCTCCATACCGTTTCCAAGAAGCGTTGAGTAGTTGCCGTGCAATAAAACGTGACCTTGCTTTAGGTTTCTGATGAAGCCCTTAACGATATCGTTTCGGAACTCTTTGTAGAGCTGAGTCAACGCAAACTGATTGTTGATGCCAAGCATCTTGAATACGATGTCGTTTTTGGACTTGAGGGGGTTTAGTTCCCCTTCCATTTCCTCTGCTCTGAAGGGATAGCCGATATGGTATCTGAGCACGTCGGGATCTCTACGAACCGCCCCTATATAATCTAAGGAAGGTTTCAATAACGCCTCGACCTCACCGTAAGACAACTGGAGTGTATTCAGCAGTTGGTAGTGACACTGAACCATTCTGCCGTCAAAGAAGTGTGTTTCCTTCTCGTACTTGACGATACCGAATGTACTATCGATGTTCTTTAGCCACTGCTCGATCTTTCCGAACTTCAGATACTTAACACTGCTTGGCGTGGTAATCAGCTTGATTTGCGAGATGTCGGTAGCCAGCGTGAAACCGTTGAGCTGGTCGATTCTCTCTATTCCGTTATCAGCGAACCATTGCTGAATGTTGGTATTGAATGCGCAAGTCTTAAAGAAGCGGTTACGCAAAAGCAACATTCCCTTGTCGGGGTAATCCGTAAACATACTCGTGTCCATCAAGGACTCGCCGTCCCAGATACTATTGGAAATCTTCATTTCCTTTCTCTTAGATACAAGCTTACCGTCCTGCGCCTCGACCGCCACAACCTCGTCTGTGAACTTGCTATCATAGTCATCAACAATGAGGATGTTTTCGGGCTGAATTTGTATTGTATCAATGATGCTACTCATAGGAAGCGAGATATAAGCTTCCCACGCTGCCAAGTCAATGGGATCGTTCTCTTTAATGGTTAAGCCACATCTGTCCCACTTCGCCATTCTTTCCGCAACAACCGCATTTACAAACAAGCATTTTCCTACACGGCTGCTTCCGCTACTTCTCTTATATCTGACGTAGCGAATACCGTCGCAGACAAATCCGTGCTCGTACAAATACTGTCTTAGGTCACTCTTGTTCATCTCGACGGGGATTGAACCGACCTGCTTATAGTAACCATCCGCGAATGTAAAACATCCGCCGAGCATCTCTTGCGAGATTGGCTCTCTGATCTCCACGTTGGTTTGAATTGCTACGAGTTTACCGTCTTGGATGCACACGCCGTCCTGCATTACGCAGTCTCTAAATGCGTATCCAGAGCGAATGTATGTATTTTTTCCTACCTTATTAAATTCTTTATAGGAATACGAGAATTTCACGTTGATAACCATCTGGGTGTACTTCTTCCCGCCAGACACGAAATAGAAGTTTCTCTTACGAGTCTCGCGCTCATACGCTTCTTGGAGCTTGATAGTGTCCAAGCTCCAGTCCAACGCATTCTCAAATTTCTTAAGTGAGATTTTACCTTCTCTGTCTCTTATATCGTAACCAACACCGTTGTTGTTGATTAGGTTCATGGCGGCGTATAGATCCTTCGCCTCCAGTGATAATATCTTAAATGACTTGTTTATAGCCTTATCCTCCTGATTAACCGTTTTGCTCGTCGATCAATTCCTGATACACTTGAGCACGTTCTTTTAAATCTTTTTCATATTCTTCAATAGCGATCTCTTCATCATCGAGTGGCTCGTAATAATCGCAGTCCACCTCGATGTCGTTATCGCATCTATCTTCGCACTTGTCGTACCAAAAGCAGTTCTTGCAATTCTTCAAGACTTTTTACCTCCTTCGTTCTTTCTCTTTGACCGATGGAGAGCATAAGCGCACTCGCGGTGCGTCGGTACTTTTCTTGCGTTGAAACGCAAAGGCTCCAGATCTCTGCCTTCGGCGAGATTATCTATCCATTCCTGTAATAAATATCTCATTCGTTTGCTGGGAATGTAAATCCAGACTTCCTCGCCCTTACGTACTGCGGAACGGAATATCCACTGCACGAGAACCGAAAGCGCGTACATATCTTGATTTACATCCTCGACGCCGAGCTTCGTCAGATAGTTCTTCATCCACGGTTGCATAAAAACGTTTAAGCAATACGCCAAGTAATGGCGATCCGCGAAGTTGTTGCTGGCTCTTTTATTAAAGGTAATAAATCCGTTGGAGTATCCCTTCCCTTTAAGAGCACTGCGATATCTGTTCAAAGTCGTCCACATCTTATCGTCGTTTCCACTCTTCGTGTGTCTAAATATGTTGTATAAGTTATTTTTTAAAATGGTGATATTCGGCTGACCTACCTCGCGGTACGCCCTGTCGAACCACCCTGCTGATAACGAAAAGCTCTTGTTACCGATTTCGTTATGCCTATCATTATAATTTATATGGATCTTATCCCGTAGGTCTACGCGGCGATCCATCTCTTCAAGCGGGCAGAACTGAAAGATGCCGTTCTGGCGCTTAGTGCCTATGAGCTGATACTCTACGTTGTTTACGTCAAAGAAGTATTTCAGCATCTGGTATTCAAATAAATAGGTAAGCACGTAAACATCATCGAAGCAGTTAAATACATCTATCGGCAACGACCAGAAGTAGAAGGAGCCGTCGTAATCAACGAGGTTACGCGACTTGGATATCTGCATAATCTCGCTGAACAGAACTCCCGTGTACTCATCGTCATCCCAGATGACATTGTCATCCTGCTTCTTAGCGATGTTATTCCGTACAAGAAAATTCACATCCCCGCCGTCGAGATTGACGGGCTGGAATAAATCGATTACTTCATCGAGCACAAGCGTGTAGTGTTGCTCTCGAATAAGTGTCTTGATCTCTTCATTATAACAAGAGAATAAAGCGTGTGTACTGGCGATGTTTTCACCAGCGCGTAAAAGAGAAGGAACATCTTTGAGCTTAGAGTATCCGTTGGCGAACCTCCGTTCCGGGGAAACGAACTTCCGCGCGGCGCAAGAGGTCTTGATCCTCTCTACCTCATCAAGATAAGGCGTTATGAAGATGTATTTTCTCTCTGAGTCATTGTTCATCATATTGATGCAAGACTGTGTTTTACCGGCTCCGCAGAGCGCATCACAGACTTTTACAACCATTGAAAATCCTCCGTAAAAAACAAAAATGCAACCCGGGGGGTTGCAAACTGGTTCAAATTAGTCCCTATATAGGGGAAGATTTTTCACTCCCTAAAAAGGAAGGTATACCTTAAAATGCAATTATGCACTTGTCTGTAATCAGCTCTCACTTCGTTCGAGACTCTTGCCAAGAGTGATAAAGACGTAATTGAATCAGTTAGCAGCCCGTATGTGTAGGGCGTATTGGTCAGCGAATATCTCTTACAATCTTTATCCTCTGGAATCCTACTGTATATATTATACACCATATTTAGACACTTGTCAAGGGGTTTTTGAAAAATAATTAAAAAAATTTTTTGTTGCCGGTGCAAGATCAGAGGTTCTTTCTTTTTATTATTTTTCTTTCTTAAATATCAGCTCTCTGTATCAGTAAGTTATATAAGCTTCCTTAATCAGTAAGCTAATAAGCTCTCTTATATAGTAAGCTTATATATTATATATATTATTATATATAGCTATATATAGAAGGGTTGATTTCTATCTTTTATAGTATAGTCGAAAAGACATCCTACCATAGGAGAGATCGCGAGGCTTGGGAACAATCAACCCTTCTCTTCTGCGTTTTACGGATCAAGCGATCTTTTCCGATTATGGGCAAACTTCCCGAATGAGGGTGCCGAGGTGTTCGAAGGGAAAATGGCGTGTGGGTGAGGAGAGGTGGACACCCTCGCGCACGCGGGAAAAGGAAGGGTTTGGCGTGTAAAATCACCCCCTATGGTCGGCGATGTTATCAACGCCAAAAAGATAACATTCGGTCGGCAAGAAAAGGGCAGGTTCTCCCTATGGGAGAAAAACCGCCTTTCTTGAGGGGGTGGAGCGAGTGGGTTCGAGTTGGCGAGTTCCCTCTACGAGGGAAAAGGGC
>JAZURO010000236.1:0-3164 GCA_045606265.1 Eubacteriales bacterium | reverse complement strand
CCATACAGAACTGGGATGCAATACCGGTTACACCTAAAAACTTTTGGAATGTAAAGTCCTTGTTCCACATTCCACAATCTTCCAATACGCTCATCATACTGATTGCGTAGGTGTTCCAAGCACTAAATAAAACTGTTTCTAATTTCTTACAAGACATAGATATTCACCTCCTGATATGACAGAATTATATCATACTTGGTGTGACATATAATGTCATAGCATTTTCAAAAGCTCAGTTAAGCGAGTTTTTATATGCTCTTTTAACCATTTAGGCTTGATAATCGTAAACACTAATCCGCCTGCAAGCAAGGCGCTCATGAATATTTCAGGATCGAAAAATGAATATTCTACAACATTATTTTCAAGGTATCTATGCGGAAAATAATCAAGTGGTGCAGTAGATTTTCTGTCGCCCAAATATTGAATTTGCGCGATGTAAGGTTCTTTTGATATATTTTCGGTTTCTCTGTTCCCCGGTGATATCTTTGTTAATACCTTTGCTTGAACACCATACTCTCCATAGCCAAACGAACTTATTTTCTGATATCTGTTTGCTATAGTGTTTATTAATTGTCTTTCGTTCTGTGATAGAAAGAAGACAGGCAACGAATATTCACAAGAATAAGTATATCCTCGTTCTTTGGCAGAATAATTCAGTGGTGCATTTAAAGAATCGCGCAAATATTCAATGTCTCGCTGTGCTTGACGTAATGATATCTCAAATGTATCCGATAGCTTATTTGCGTTGGGAAATTTATTGTCGTTTATTTGATTGTGAAACCAAACTATTCTGTGAAAAGATGGCATATGGGCTCTCCGGATTCATCCTATATCAAATGCTTTATCAATATCTTAATGTTAAAATATTATAGCACATATTCACGCAAAACGCAATATCGACACAGTCGTCTTGCTTACCTTTTAACGGATAGAATCATATAGCTTTATACAATTAACCGATGCGTTCTCTATATAGTGTCAATGGTTGGGTTGCTATAGCCAAAGAAAAGCTCGTCAGTCCATTGCTCTCTTGTTATAACCAAAATAAGCATAGACGGCTATACCTATCGACTCGGTATAGGGCTATGCTTATGTTGTACCAAAGAGAAAGCCCCGCAGATAGCGGGGCATAATTCTATGATGGACTATTATTATACGAGCAAAGTAGCTCTGCAAGGTTTATTTTATGCATTCAACCGGAATAGCAATTCTTGCTCCGATTTCAGGCTCTGCACCGAGATTGAGTGTTGGAGCAATACTTGTTGCGTATTTATAGCCGTAGCGTTCAAAGTTGTAGTTTTCAATCGCCTTAAACACTTGCCCGATGTACTTACCAAAATCATCGGGATTATCATACGGTTCGCTTTGAAAGTAAAGCATTACACATTCCGGAAGTTCTGCCACCCTATATCCTTCTGGCAGAGTTTTTTTGTAATCCATAGGCACTTCAACTCCTGCAGCAATTTTGCTGATTCCTTCCTCTTGCAGAAAATCGGGTAATTCAATCAGTGCTGCCGTATCAAACTTTTCGTGTATGCTATTAAGCAAGCCTTCCCAATCACAGCCAACTTCCTCGCAATAAGAAAGGTAGTCGGTTGCCGACTTTGACGTAAGATAAATCAATTTTCTTTTTGGTCTGTTGACGGGTGTAACCGTGCAAATTGTTGTAGTATCCATTGCTTGTCCCTCTTTCAAAATATGATAATGATTAGCAGGGTGTCCAGTAAATAACGGAATAGCAATTCGGTTCTTACGGTACTCTTTTGGCGTAACCGAAAAACGTTTTGCAAACGACCTTGTATACCCCTCGTGAGATTGATAGTGGCTGTCAAAGGCAACGTCAATGACGGAGTTATCTGCATCAAGCAGTTTTTCTGCACTCGCACTCAATACAACGGCGTTTATGTATTCGCTAAGAGTGATTTTCATATGTTTTTGAAACAACCTATCGAACTGACGGCGAGAATATCCTATTGAATTACACACCATTTCAAGGCAAAAATCATTGTCATTGTGGTGTGCTTTAATGTATTCTTGCGCCGCAACTACTACTTCAATATCATTCATTTTACACCCTTAATATATGATAACACAACATCATTTTTCTTTCTTGACAAATATGGACAAAAACATATGCTCTTAAATAATCAAATTGTTCATTAAAAAAACAAAAATGTCGTTGTAATATATCGTGCTGTTGTAACAACCTTATTTATTTGTATTTCTCGTTTATTATGTTCTCTATAAGAATCACACGGGGGGGAAAAAGTCTTGTCTATCGAAATACTATTTTCTATAGTTCTTCAGACCGAGATTGCATCCCCACCAATCACCATCATCATAATAATGCTCACATTCGCGGCAATCTTTTTTTCCGTATTTAATACACAGAAATTTATTTTTAATCCATTCAATTATACCTTTCATACACGTTCTCCTAATACTGAAACCTATAATAATTCAAATACGCCTTTAATTGGTCCTAAGCGGTAAGGCATGAGTCTATTAGAAACCCTCTTTACAATCCACTTCTTTTTGAAACAGCAATTAGCTTCTATATCGGTTCTTGTGTTATTTGTTATATCAATTCCGCTTCTTCATTGGGTGTAATACTACCGAGGATTTTTTACACGAAGCTTGATTTACGAATTTGCGTTTTGAAGAAGAATATCTGTTGTTTTCTGATGTTTTATAGCGTTACCCTTTATGTTTATAACTCAAAAGCAAATTTAGAGTAAGGAATTTATTAGGCTTACCCACGCCGTCCATAATTAGTGTTTTCTTTGTATCGGTTGCCTCCAAAACAACTTTACCTTCGGCGTCCTTCTTGCTTTCGATGATCGACCACACCTCGTTCATTTCGGGTATGTTACCAAGACCCAAACGGCTCATTGCATCGGCAAGAACAAAGGCGTGGGACATTCCGCAGCCATTGTAGAAAGCATTTGTAGAGCAGATAATCTCATCAGGATTGATCTTGCTGTGAATCATATTTCTGCTGATAAAATATTCAAGCGTGTTTTTATATGCATCGGTATTTCTGTATTCTTCGGGAAGATAGGAGAATACTCTTAATGCATTTACGGTAGTACCCACACAGCTTTTTGGGGTCTGTCCTTTGTGGCGGCTCTTTTTCCACTTGCAGAGATAACCGCCGTCAAATC
>JAZURO010000235.1:0-2768 GCA_045606265.1 Eubacteriales bacterium | reverse complement strand
ATTTGTCTTCCTAAGACCGCTTGGCCTCCGACTTAGCTGATTGTACGGCTCGCCCGAAATGGAGAAAATGGGCAATTTCTGAGAAACGACCAACGTATTGAACATATCGATCATAGGAATGTTGGTTCTCATCATTCGGATGGCAAGAATACGTTTTGTGGGATTGACGGAAGGGGAGCCGATGGATTTCATATTTTCCGTAAGTGCAGGGCCTTTATCTCTCGGCTCACCTGAGCCGTTGAATATACGTCCTAACAGATCTTCGCTGAAAGATACACGCATTTCATGGCCGAGAAAACGCACTTCATCTCCTGTAGAAACGCCCTGGCCACCGGCAAAAACCTGCAGAGAAACAATATCTCCCTCAATTTTGTTGACCTGTGCCAAAGACTTACCGAAGCGTGTGTTGATCTGTGCCAATTCCTTATATTTAACATCATTTGCTCGGACGGTGATAACGTTACCGGTAATAGATTCTATTCGATTATATACTTTATTCACTCTCATTCACCGTCCTTTAACAGTTTTTCAGTCGGTGCGGTCAATTTGCCGCCGCTTTTGTAATACAATTCATCGATCTCGGCTTCCGCTTTTTTAAACGCTTCGCTCTCAAACTCTGTATAATTCCAGTCGATGAATTTCTGGCGCATACGGTTAAAGAAACCTCTTGCATCGTCTTTATTTTGAAGAGCGTAATTACTGCCCAAAATATATACGAGCTTGTCGGTAACGTAGCGCTGACGCTGTTTTCCGCAGTTCGCCTCAACCAAATCGAAGGAGTTCTGCTGAAGATAAACGGCATCGAGCATTTCGGATTTCAAATAAGTAATGTAATCTGAAAGAGTAGTACCTTCCTCACCGATAACCTTCATCATAGAACCGATCTCATCTCCGTGGTGAAGAACACTCTTGCAAAAGTCCAACTTTTTACTGTCAATAACACTGTTATATTTCGACCACGAGATAAGCGGATCAATAGCAGGATATTTTCTTGCGTCCGAACGTTCACGGGAAAGACCGTGGAAAGCGCCTACGACCTTCAAGGTTGCCTGTGTTACAGGTTCTTCGAAGTTACCGCCTGCGGGGGATACCGTACCGCCGATGGTAACGGAGCCGGTACTGCCGTCAGGCAAACTCACATAACCCGCTCTTTCGTAAAATGCCGCAATATAAGATTCCAAGTATGCAGGGAAAGCTTCTTCGCCGGGAATTTCTTCAAGTCTGCCCGACATTTCACGCATCGCTTGTGCCCATCGCGAAGTCGAGTCAGCCAACATAAGAACGTCAAGTCCCATTTGTCGATAGTATTCGGCAAGCGTTACCGCAGTATAAACCGAAGCCTCACGTGATGCAACAGGCATAGAAGAAGTGTTACATATAATGATAGTACGTTCCATGAGCGAACGGCCGGTTTTAGGGTCGGTAAGCTCGGGAAACTCTGTAAGCGTTTCAACGACCTCACCTGCACGCTCACCGCAGGCGGCGATAATAACGATATCCACATCCGCATATTTTGATGTAGTGTGCTGCAGTACCGTTTTACCTGCGCCAAACGGACCGGGAGTACAATAGGTTCCGCCTTTTGCTACAGGGAAGAAAGAGTCAACAAGGCGCACCTTTGTTTCCATCGTTTCAACAGGCGCCAATCTCTCGTCATAACATTTTACCGCACGTTTAACAGGCCACTTAAATGACATGGATATGGGTATTTCACGGCCTCGTTCATCAGTTACCACCGCAATCGGTTCCTTAACGGTGTATTCGCCCTTTTCGGCAATGAATTTCACCGTATAGTTTCCGAGCAGATAAAAGGGGATGAAAATTTTATGTGTAAACGGACCTTCGGGAACCGTTCCGATGTATTCGCCGGCACGGCGAACATCGCCTGCCTTCGCAGTCGGTGTAAATTCCCATTTCTTTTCCGTATTAAGTCCGTCTGCGTAAATTCCTCTTTCCAAAAACCAGCCCGCTTGCTTTGCCAAAACGGGAAGCGGATTTTGTAATCCGTCATATATCTGACCGAGCAATCCGGGACCGAGATCTGCTGAAAGCATATCTCCCGTGAATTCAACCGTATCCCCACATTGAATACCGTCGGTCATTTCATAAACCTGCACCTGCGCTACGTTGCCTTTTATACGGATAACCTCGCTTTTAAGGGCGGTATCACCCACAAAAACATAGCATATTTCATTCATAGAAACATTGCCGTCAAATTCTACCGACACCAAGTTTCCGTTTATGCTTACTACCTTTCCTTTATTTTCGGACATTATTTTGCCTCCAACCTATCTCCGTTTAAAATGGAGTCATATATATTTTTGTATGCTTTTTCTCCGATTCTTGTATCAAACCCTCTTATGCGGCGAAGCAGTTTTAACTTGAGTCCGTAATAGAAGATATAATCCTCGGAGAAGCTGTCCATAGGTCTTAGCGTTTCTAAGATCTCCAAACGGTAACTGTTTAGATATTTTTCTGCCTCCATTGGATTTTCGATTTCTAAAGCCACGTTTGCCGCTTTGATATACTCCACAGGAAAAACTCTGTTCTCCGTATCGAATGGTTTCTTCATTTTCTCAGCCCGAACTTTACCAAGCGCAAAACGAAGGTTTCTCTCGCTTTCGTTCCAGGCATCAATCAATGCAGAGCCGGAGCCCTCGCTATTTTTGGAAGGTGATAGGGTAAGCTTACTCAGCATTTCCTGCGCCCTTTTTCCTAAAAAACGGTTGCAAAGCTCTGCAAATCGTTCTTCGGTAATGGGAAGGGGA
>JAZURO010000234.1:0-3425 GCA_045606265.1 Eubacteriales bacterium | reverse complement strand
CATTTATTCCTCTGATTGAGCAATTGTTTCCATCAAAGAATCCGTGGAATACTTTGCTTCCTGAGTATGAACCGATCATCAATGCTTTTCCTCCAAGGTCGATGCTCTTTGTCATCTTGAAATACTGTCCCTTGAAGTTTGCTGTATTTGCTGCTGCTTCATTTACTACCTTTGCTATATATGCAAGGTCTGCTCCGCTTTCAACAAGATACGGATCTTCTTCTGTGCCTGAACCCGAAAGTCCTTCACTTACACTTGTTCCGTCCCATACGTCAATCTCGGAATAGTGAACAACTTTTGTAAGATTATCGTGTTTAACATTCAATATAACATAGTCATATTCAGGAACCAATCCTGAAACCTTAGGTGATGTGAATTGACAGAAGCCGTCTGCATCCGACTTAACATATTCAGTACCAATCTCTTCACCGTTGTTATTAACAAGAGTTACGGTTGCATAAAGACCAACTCTTGTTTCAACTGCTACTGTATCGTTATTCCAAAGCTTAATAAGAAGCAATGAACCATCTTCTTCAACCGTAACCTTAGTAAAGCTTGGCTCGTCACCTGTCTTAATTGATAATGCAAATCTTCCCATACCCTTAACGGTATCAGCATTTGTTGAGGAATAAAGCCCATCATAATAGCTCCAGCCAAGATCAAGTCTGAGATCTCCGTGTTTGCCCATCATAATATTATACAATGTTAAATAAGCATCTATAATCTCATAATCGCTGTCATCCGTTGTCCAGAAAATATCATCGTTAAAGAACGATGTCGTATTTTCACCGTTTACGGTAGTATCTCTGAAATATTTACCATTATTATAATATTTCTCAATCAATGCTTGAAGTTCAATTGCAGTAGGATCTTCGGTTGCTGATGTAATCTTTTGGTAAGTACAATTGCAAGTATATACCATAAGACCGTCTGCATTAAGAACACCGCCGTCAAATACGTGTGCAGTTTCGCTGTAAATATATCCACACTCTGAGCATTCCAAGAAATGACACTTTTCACTATATTTGAGTTTGAAGCTATGTGCAGTACCCTTTAAGCATTCTGTAAAATCGATCGCAAATTGATTTTGCTCCTTATAATACTTGCCTGTTTCAGTAGATATCCATTCAACCTCCATCTGAGTTCCGTCCTCAGAGAAGTAAAGCATACATACCATACCAACACCATCTTTTTGTGGATCCATCCACTGTGGGTCGATAAGCATCTGAGTAACAATATTTCCGTGAACACCTTCACTTTGAAGAACAAATACATCTTCAAGAGGAGTGTGGCCACTCATCACGAGGAAGATATTGGGATGAAGTGAAACTAATTTTTCCCAAATCTGCTGACCGTTATTATATCCTCTGCCGGCATTATCGCCAACACTTGTATCAACATCGGTTGAAGTTGTAATATTACCGCTGCTAGATACATTGTCAGAGTTAAGATGACCACCGTCATAACCGTGATATGCGTGAGTAGTAACAACTACTCTGTAATTGGGATAAGCAAGAACTACTTCATTTGCCCACGCAAGTATTTCATCACTTGCGCCATAATCCAATGTTAAGAACAAATAGTCCGTTGTACCGATAGTAAACTCTCTATAAGAATTTCTTATATCGCCTTCAACCATAAATCCATCAAACTGGCTAATATATGTATCAGTTGCAAAATATTTAAGGAAATACTTAGACTCGTCGTGGTTACCGCGAACAAGTGAATAAGGAACTACACCATCAAGCTTTGAAATATAGTCGTAAGCTCTAATCCATTCATTCTCTTTATCCGCAGTATTCCAAGCATCAGTAATATCACCAAGACCAAACACATGTGCGATCTTTTTATCTTCAACGTTGGCTACGATCCAATCATAAAGCTTTTACATTTCTGCGGGCTTATATCTTGGGGGCCACTGTGTATCACCTACTACTGCAAATGAGTATGCATAATCGAGTGTGGGCTCGTGGCTGTCAAGCCATTCCTTCTGGATGATATATCCGTTACCGGAAAGGTCGATAATATCCTTGCCTGCACTGTTTTTATTTAGCAAGTAAGAAACAATAAGATCGTCAGCATAGAGGTTTGTTCCAAACTGAGCTGAACGAGCAATCTCCTCAGGCGTTCTAACGTCAGCATATGCGGAAACAGAACGGATCTGTCCCTTGAAGTAAATACCGTTATTACTTCTGTTATCGCCGCCAAGTACAAATTGGTATCTTGTAATATCATCAGCCAAATTTGCTTCGCAAGTGACCATTTGCACCATTTCACCGTCAAGATAGAATAATATTACTCCCTTGTCAAAATCAAACGTAAGTGCAATATGCACCCAGTCACCGGTTCTTACGTCAACATTATTGAATCTGATATCCTTGACATTTCCCGCCAAGTCCGAATAATAGAATCTCGGAACACCGTTTTCGTGTATTTCCAGCAACCAGTCTTCTCTGATTCCGTAGTAGTTACCGAAAACCGCACCTGCTCTTCCCGTTATCGAAGGATCAACGAAAATCTCCGCCTCGATTGTCAAAGGTGTTGCGTAAAGCTTATCTGACAATCTGTAATGAGCTGATTGAACAAACGATAAACCGTTTGGTGTAAAACTTGGAATATTTTGTGTGGATTTATGTCTACAATCAACACAGGTAAACGTTTTTATTCCGGTTTCAATATCACTTGCAGGCGTAGTTACAATGCCTTCATCCCAAACGTGATCAAATGTATCGCCTTTTTCTCCGCATACGCACATCATAGTGTGAGTATATTCATCACTGCTTGTTTCATTATATACGTGTGTATGCTCTTCTGACAATTTTTCAATAGGTTCTATTCTTTTATAAGAGCATACCGTACAAACGTATGCCTTTTGTCCCTCATATTCTGTTGTGGGATAAAGTATTATTTTTCCTTCATCCCAAACGTGCTCTTGGCTATCATTCTTTTCTCCACACTCACATTGGTACCAATGATGTGTTTCATCGGTAGAATAATCAGAAGAAAAGCTGTGCGAGTGCTTCTCCGTACAAGAACACAAAAGAGAAACTGCGAGGATTAATACTAATATTAAAATCTTGTATTTCATTATAATTCCTCTCCATTACTTTTTATTGCTTCAATCGTTAATATTTTATAGGAAAGGGCAAAATGCCCTTTCCCGCTGTTTATTAATTGATAAATTATTCTGTGTATGTCAAATAAGATGCACCGCTACCTACTACTTCACCGATATTCTTACCTGTGCCTACAGTTTTTGCCGTTCCGTAGCTGTAGCAATTGGGTGTTGTTGCCGTGATTTGTCCGAAAACACCGCCAACATAATCTGTTCCGCTGATGTTACCGTAGTTTACACAGTTTGAACGTGAACCCTTAGCATCCTTTGCTGCTCCGCCAACACCGCCAACGTATCCACTGCCTGAGCT